>NZ_PENY01000008.1:0-1409 GCF_003144445.1 Proteus sp. TJ1640 | reverse complement strand
AAGTTACAGTCGTCTTGTGGATACCGCCCAAGAAAACGTGGTTGGAAGCACCTTTAGCGGACAGCAAGGTGTTGAAATTACTGCCAGTGAGGGTGATATCAATTTAACAGGTAGCACTTTACACAGTGAAAAAGGGGCTGTTGATTTAAGCGCCACACAAAATATTAATCTCAATACCTCGACAGAAACCCATACGGAGTTTTTAGAAGAACATTCAAAGAGTAAAGGATTTTTAAGTTCTAGTCAGACTCATACTCTCCAAAATGATCATGTGACACGTGAGCAAGGTAGCGTCGTCAGTGGAGAGCAAGTCAATATTCAAGCGGGTAACGATATTCAAGTTACAGGCTCTTCGGTGGTCGCAGAAAACGATGTCAGCTTAACCGCTGGTAACAATGTCGATATCACCGCTGCGACCGAGACCGACTCGCATTATCTCCTCGAAGAGAAGAAAAAAAGCGGACTAATGAGTAGCGGTGGCATTGGTTTTAGTGTGGGTAAACAATCCTCCCGCCATGAAGTGGATGAAAAAGGCACCACCCAAAGCCAAAGTGTCAGTACCATTGGCAGCACACAAGGTAACGTTAATATCACAGTTGGCAACAAACTGCATGTGGGCGGCGCTGACCTGATTGCCCAGAAAGACTTAAACCTCAGCGGTGACAGCGTCCAAATAGACCCAGGTTATGATGAGCGTACCCGTACTGAAACCTTTGAAACCAAACAAAGTGGGTTTAGTGTTGCACTCTCTGGAAGTGCAGGTAGCGCCCTCAATACTGCCGTCAGCACCGCACAACAAGCTCGCAAAGAAAGTGACGGTCGTTTAAGTGCCCTTCAAAACACCAAGGCAGTATTATCCGGCATCCAAGCTCAGCAAGCGGTTGAGTTAGATGGGCTGAAAACCGATGCAGCCAATGCACACAACCTTGCCAACAACCTCAAACCGGGCGATAAAGACTATCAAAAAGGCGCCACCAATACGGTTGGTGTCAGTGTGTCTTACGGTAGCCAATCGTCGAAAAGCGAAACCCATACCGACAGCCACCAATCTCAAGGCAGTACCTTAAATGCCGGACAAAATCTGTCGATTACCGCAACAGGTAAAAATAAAGATACGAACCCANCGTCGAAAAGCGAAACCCATACCGACAGCCACCAATCTCAAGGCAGTACCTTAAATGCCGGACAAAATCTGTCGATTACCGCAACAGGTAAAAATAAAGATACGAACCCAGACAGCGGTAATATCACGGTTGTTGGCAGTGAACTCAAAGCCGGCAAAGACTTATCACTGTCTGCCACGCAAGATATCAACCTTGTTTCTGCCCAAAATACCGAGCAAACCACCAGCCAAAACCGCAGCAAAGGCGGCAGTATCGGGGTTGGTGTAGGTGTGGGTGAAGGTGGCT
>NZ_PENY01000021.1:0-430913 GCF_003144445.1 Proteus sp. TJ1640 | reverse complement strand
GATTCGAACTCTAGGATGGTTTCCCATCGGCGGTTTTCAAGACCGCTGCCTTCAGCCACTCGGCCATCCTTCCATAGCGCGAAATTATGCCTATCTCTGACCCCGCTGTCTAGCTCCGATTGTAAAAAAATTGAATTTTTTAGTTTGTTTGCTCAAAGTTCATCCGAATATCCCTTTTAAAGTGATAACCTGTTAATATAATGGCCGAATAATGATGACTGTTTATTCTATTTTTAAATTACATTGTCTCTTAAGGGCTCGCAAACTGAATGCGTACATTGAACCAACTCAAGCCAAATACACTAACTCGTCTATATGCCCTGTTTCTTCTTTTTATGGTCATATCGCTTTTTTTATACGCTTACAGCTATTTCAACACTTGGCTAGATAGCAAAAAAAACGCGATAAACAATACGACTCAAAAATTCGCGCGGCAGGTTGAAGATTATCGCTATCACTCTAATCAGCTTTTCCAGTTATCAAATAAAATAGCTGATACCTCAATATTCCCTATATTGCGACTTAATCCAATAAAATTACGTTCTGATGTATTTTGGCTTGAAGGTCGAGACCAAACCGTAGATTCTATTATATTTGGTAAACCCAATGAGCAAACCTTTCAGTTGGCACAACGATTCGCAAATTCACTCGAAATTCTTTGGGGTGTACGTAATGATTACAGTTCACTTTATTATTTAAATGGTAAAGGAAATGATCTTATCTTAATTACGACCCATTCTGTGCTTAAGCCAGAGATCCGTTACAAAGAAAGCTATTTAACATTAACGGCTGAAAATAAACGGTCTGAGTTATTGATGCAATCAACAGCATTAGATGAAAAAGAGAGTCTTTCACCTATTAGGAAAATGTCTACAGAAAACATTTATTACTATACTTATCGTATTATGTTTAATGTGCCGGGTCAGTTAACCAGCGTAGTGGCGTTTGATTTGCCTATCAATAATTTCTTACCTTCAGAGTTATCTCCACACTACTTAAGATTACTGCCAACAGGTCAGCAAACTGTCTATGACAAGAATGACATTGAAATATCAACCGACGGCTCATCACTGATTTTTTCTCAACCAATTATTGGTATCCCCTATTCACTCTCTTATGAATACCCAATGAAGTCGATGATCAAAGAAATTGTCTACAAAAATATTTGGTTATTAATCAGCTTAATGGTATTTGTTTCTATTTCCGTTTTTGGCCATATCTATATCCGTAATAAGTACGTTTACCCTTATATCTCTATGACACGTAATCTACGGATCAAAGAAGAGATGACTAACGACATCATTTCAAATCTCCCGATAGGATTATTAGTCTATAATTTTTCCTCTAATCATAAGATTATTAGTAACAGTTATGCAGAAAAATTATTACCTCATATCGATTTATCTAAGATCCGCCAAATGGCAGTTGAGCACAATGGTTTAATCCAAACAGCCATCAACAACGAAATTTATGAAATAAGAACAAGTAATAATAACAATATTGACAATACATCATTATTCATATTTCTGAATAAAGATAACGAAGCTCTTATCAACAAAAAATTACAACTTGCACAGCAAGAATATGAGAAAAATACCATCGCTCGACGCAAGATTTTATCTAATATGTCATTAGAATTAATGCGCCCCATTAAAGATATAAATGAGATGGTTTATCAATTCAAAGATTTATTACCCGAAGATACTCATCAACAATTGCTTAGTTTATTATTAGAGAAAACAAATTACATTTCTGAATGGATAGAAAACATTACATTAATTAATAAGTTAGAAAATCAAGAATGGAAAATACATAAGGATGAATTTGAACTATCAACATTAGTTGAATCTATTCTGACAACAGCATCACCTTTTATGATAAGAAAAGGCTTAACACTTTATTTCCACAATAATATAAAGCCTGGGTTACTTTTAATTAACGATGGTCCCGCATTAAGTAAGATTATTTTATCATTGATTAATTATGCCATTAGTACGACTAATTATGGAAAGATAACCGTTAATCTAAATTTAGTTAAAGATGAAGATGAAGAAAAGATAGTGATTGATATTATTGACAGTGGAAGTGGGCTTACACCTCAAGACATTGCTAATATAAAATACCCATTCTTAGGCCAAGCTATGGGAGACAAATATTATTCTAATTCAGGTATCATTTTTTATTTATGCCATTTGCTGTGTAATAAGATACAGGGAGAATTAACTATTAAGAGCCAAGAAAGTATTGGTTCTCATTTCCGAATTGCACTCCCATACCAGCATATAGATACAGAAGAACGGACTTTTAACGTATTATTAGAAGGAATAAACGCAAAACTCGCCATAAAAAACCCTGAAATAGAAAAAATCATTCGCCAACAGCTTGATAAATATGGTGCTACATACTTTGATAAAAATAGAGAGAATCTTTATCCTGAATACGATATCATACTTAGGGATACACCGAATGATAATCCTGAATCTCCAACAATATTATTAATAAGCTCTGTTGTTGGTTTCGAAAAAATATCAAAAGATTTAATAAAGTGTAACTATAACTTCGGTGACCCTTTAATTGAGGCTATTACTTATTTAATTGAAGAAAATGAGTCAATTTCCCTAGATACAACTAAAGAGAGTATTTGGGATGAAAATAATAACCTTGATAAATACGAAGTAATTCTTAATAATTACAGGAAGAAGTTGAATGGTAGTGATTATAAGGAACTATTTATCAGTACTGTTCCTATTGATGTTGAAAAACTACACTTAGAAGCAACAAATAAAGACTTTCATTCTCTAGCCCAGACAACTCATCGTCTAAAAGGTGTTTTTGCCATGTTAGATTTAGAATATCTCAGAGAAAGCTGTGAATATTTAGAGCATGACATAAAAAATCATAATGAATTAGAGATCAAAGAACGTATCACTCAACTGGATAAATGGATTCAACAGTTGCTGCAGCAAGGTAACAATTAAACATGAATAACCTTAATATTATTATTGCCGATGATCACCCAATCGTTTTATTCGGTATTCGTAAATCTTTAGAACAAATTGAATGGGTCAATGTTGTAGGTGAGTTTGAAGATTCAACTTCACTTATCAATAACTTACCTAAGTTAAATGTTGATGCTTTAATTACTGACTTATCTATGCCTGGCGATAAGTATGGTGATGGTATTACACTCATTAAGTACATTAAAAGACATTATCCCAATTTGTCGATTATTGTACTAACAATGAATAACAACCCTGCTATTTTGAGCGCAGTCCTTGATCTTGAAATTGAAGGTATTGTGCTTAAGCAAGGAGCGCCAACTGACCTGCCAAAAGCATTGGCTGCACTACAAAAAGGCAAGAAATTTATGCCTGAAAGCGTTGCGAAGCTACTTGAAAAAGTAAATGCTAATGGTTATGGCGATAAACGTTTATCACCCAAAGAAAGTGAAGTACTAAGATTATTTGCTGAAGGCTTCCTTGTGACCGAAATCGCCAAAAAACTCAATCGCAGTATTAAAACGATTAGTAGTCAGAAAAAATCAGCTATGATGAAATTAGGTGTCGATAACGATATCGCATTGCTTAATTACTTGTCATCAGTGACTATTGATAAGGAAATTAACGGCCCAGATTAATTTCACCGTAATTGCCTTAACCGAGTCGATAAAATCAGGAAGCTCAACCCGTTGCGGGAGCTTCTCTGTTTTTTTGTTTTTTTACTCTTTATCACTCATTCTCTTTGCACTTATTTCTCTTTCCTTGCAAATACTTTCCATTGAAGCACCTTATAAGCTGCATAGCATAACTTATATTTTTTCATACCGTTACTAGGTTTAAGCTTATAGACTGTTGCAGAAACGCTCTCACTCTCCTTTTAATCAACTAGTATTATTTCTGCTTTTTGTTTCATTTTATCTATCAAAATGCTTTGTAATTACGTTATTTTTGCCTTATGAGGTTTAAAAACAGACAAAGACTAATAAATTAGTCTTTGTCTGTTTACTTATTTTATCGTTCTCTATTTAGAATTATTCTTTAGAAATATATTTCACCAATACTTCTCTTAAAATAGAGAGCGAAACAGGTTTAGATACACAATCATTCATTCCTGCATCAATACAGCGTTGCTTTTCTTCTGCTATTGCATTCGCCGTCACCCCTATCACAGGCATATTACTACCCATTTCTCTTATATGTGTTGCCAACTGATAACCATTCATATTTGGCATATTGACATCCGTCAGAACGATATCAACATGATTTTTAGTTAAATATGTTAATGCATCACAGCCATCTTCTGCTGTTGCTGTATTAAAGCCAATTTTTTTCAATTGATCGGTCAACAATAAACGATTTATTGGATGATCGTCGACAATAAGGATAGTTAAGGTTTGTAAGCGACAATCCGTATCTTGCTTCACGATCTCCACACAATTTGCTTCAACTTTACTTTGTGGCAATTGCAGTATTATTTTTGTTAAATCGTTTAGCTTATAAGTACTGCATACCCATACGTTTTCAGCTATTTTTTTCAATGGTTCAAAGTAATGCTCATTGATCCTAATCAACTGGCAGTTATCTTTTCTTGGTGCATCGTAATCTGTAATAATAAAATCGGTTGAAGATATCACCTCTTCTTCGGTAAACAATTCACAACTCAAACCAAAGTAACGAAGGTATCTACCAATAAATCCTTCTAAATAAAGATTTTTAATATCAATAAAGCAACGAACATGACTTTCTTTATAAATATTCTGTTTAGAATTAGGATCTATTCCATCTAAGGCACCATAAAGAGGTATACGGATCGTAAAGCGACTACCAATATTTTCTTGGGAAACAACGCTAATATCGCCATCCATCAAGTTGATCAACTTTTCACAAATAGCTAAACCTAACCCTGTTCCCTCTGATGCGCTTTCTGTATTCTGTGACACTTGAAAGAATGGTTCAAAAAGCTCATGCAATGCTTTGTCACTGATCCCTCGTCCTGTATCATGAATATCAAAATAGAGATAATAATCATCTTTATAAAGATGTAAGGTAATACACCCGGTCGTAGTAAATTTAATACTGTTATTCAACAGATTAGAGATAACTTGTTGTACACGCACAGGATCACTATTTACAATTTTAGGTACATCAGGTTCGATAAAACAGTAAATAGCCAAGCCTTTTTTCGCAATCAAAGGTAAATAGTTTGAGATAACAAAAGATAACACTTGGCGACAATTAAATGGCTTAATATCAATTTTTAACTGTTTAGATTCAATTTTCGAAAAATCGAGGATATCACTAATAATTTTTAGTAATAATGATGAAGAGTTATCCATCGTTTTTAGCAATCGAGCGGTATCATCACTTTGTGTAAGAGATTGCAATAGCTCTAAATTACCAATAATGCCATAAAGTGGCGTTCGTAATTCATGGCTGACTGTTGCCAAGAACATCGATTTAGCTTGGTTAGCTTGCTCCGCTGCTGTTGCCATATTTTGTAGTGAACGCTCCATTTTAACCCGTGAGCTGATATCCACTAAAACACAAATAGCCACATCTTCATTTTGATAACGTGAGTTAACAAAGCTTATTTGCAGATGATTACGATTGTTGGTCACGACATCAACCATGTTGCTACTTTTCTCGGCAATAATAGAGAGGATATTTTGTTTATCACTATGGCTAAGTAAACGGAAATAGTTATGTGCTAGCTCGTTACTTAAAATAATCATGCCATCACGTATTCTGAGAATACTGATCCCAACTGGTGCTGATGCCACAATCTTATGGTTAAATTGCTCGTGCTCTTCTAGGCGAGAAGCATTATTTTCTGCTGGGGAGAATATTTTTCTCTCAAAGATCCATACAAAGATAAAAATCATAATGGCTGAAATAATATTTAAGATCAGCGCATTGAAAATCGTGAATTTAAATTCATTTAAAATTTGCTTGAGTGGTAATGAATACACCACACTAAAAGACGAGGGCAATAATTTACGCTTAGCAACCAAATCGCTAAAGTCTTCATCAAAGCCAAAATAAGGTGCGCTGACATCAGGAACTTGTTTAACTAAATGATAAGTATTTTCTGCAGGATAGCTTAAAACTGTAGTATTTCTGTTATTAAGAAGATGAATTGAAATCACTCTATCTTTGGTAGGTGAGAAATATTCAAGACGAATAGCTCTTTCAATACCAATCAGACCAATAAATTTACCTGAAGCATAAACTGGAGACATAACATATAAAATGCCACTATCCCCTTTTGCATCTGGCACAATCCAATATTGGTTAACTTCTTTACCTTGTGCACGTTGATTAATGTAGTTACGTGTATTTTCGTAAACCAATTTTTTCAACATTTCAGTATCGACAGGGGATGCGCGCAAAGGAAAGTTAATCATACACATGCTATGGGAACCAACCATAAAGACTTGGTTTATCCCTTGTAAGGCTGGAGTATTATCTTTCCAATAATATAAGATACTATTAAATGAGCGGAAATAGTTATTTGTTTGCCCTTTAAATAATTCACAATCTGCGGTTTCATTAAGCTTATGAAGTGAAAATGGCCCTTCATAAAATAATGAATTTTTCATATTCGGGTTTAAGTTAATTTGTTCTTGGTGGCGTTCAGCAAGGTATTGTAAATCACGGATAGTGCTGGAGGTTTGCCTAAAGAAACTAAGAAGATTAGTGTAGTTATTACTATACTCTTGCCGAATATCAGATTTAGTATCATTGAAAATATTGATAAGGTAAAACATCGTTAGCAATGCACCCATTGCCCACAACATGATACCTAATATGCGAAAAAGGTAGCGGGAAATTTTTAACGATGTTTTAAAGGACGAGAGATATCTCAAACAACCACCCTAATCAATATTCCTACCGCTCAAGAAACTTATTCTATTCTAGCAGAAGTTACTGTATGTCTGAATGATATGATCTTTATCATCAGGATAATTTTTTCTGATGATAAACTGATCCTACCACATAAAAAAAGCAGGCAATTATGCCTGCTTTCTTTGATTTATACATCACAATAATGATAAATATTATTCTTCGTTCGCATCATCTGCTAAATCTGAATCAGGTGCTTCTGATAACTCTTCGTCAATAACTTCATTAACTTCATCGTCATCTAATGCATCATCTTCATCTTCGACACGTTGCAAACCAACAACTAATTCACCTTCTGTTGTACGAATTAAGGTAACACCTTGTGTATTACGTCCAACAATGCTGACTTCAGAAACACGTGTACGAACTAATGTACCCGCATTGGTGATCATCATGATTTGGTCAGTTTCTTCAACTTGAATCGCACCAACAACTTTACCGTTACGCTCACTCACTTTAATAGAGATAACGCCTTGTGTAGCACGATTCTTCGTTGGGTACTCGCTTTGTGCTGTTCGTTTACCATAACCATTTTCAGTGACAGTTAAAATATCACCGTCACCACGAGGAATGATTAGAGAAACTACTTTGTCGTCATCACTCAGTTTCATACCACGAACACCTGTCGCAGTACGACCCATTGGGCGAACACAGTCTTCTGCAAAGCGAACCACTTTACCATCAGCAGAGAACAGCATAACTTCATTAGTGCTATCGGTTAAATCAACACCGATTAACTCATCACCTTCATTTAAATTAACAGCAATGATACCGGCACTACGAGGACGGCTGAAATCTTGCAAAGGTGTTTTCTTCACGGTTCCGCTTGCCGTCGCCATAAAGACAAACTTGCCTTCTTCATACTCTCTTACAGGCAAAATAGCAGTAATACGTTCATTTTGCTCAAGAGGTAACAAATTGATAATTGGGCGACCACGAGCACCGCGACTTGCTTCTGGTAACTGGTAAACTTTCATCCAGTAGAGACGACCGCGGCTTGAGAAACATAAAATCGTATCATGGGTGTTAGCCACTAATAGACGATCGATAAAGTCTTCTTCTTTAATTCTTGCTGCTGATTTACCCTTACCGCCACGACGCTGTGCTTCATAATCAGTAAGTGGTTGATATTTAACGTAACCTTGATGAGAAAGTGTTACAACAACATTTTCTTCATTGATCAAGTCTTCAATATTAATATCAGCCGTATTTTCAGTGATCTCAGTACGACGTGGATCATTATATTGATCTTTAATCGCATTTAGCTCTTCTCGAATGACTTCCATCAAACGCTCAGGGCTTCTTAAGATATGCAGTAATTCAGCAATTTGAAGCAATAAGTCACGATATTCATCTAACAGTTTTTCATGTTCAAGGCCGGTTAGTTTCTGCAAACGCAGATCCAAAATAGCTTGAGCTTGTTGCTCTGTTAGATAGTACTTACCGTCATGCACACCATATTGTGGTTCTAACCATTCAGGACGAGCAACGTTGCTGTCACCAGCACGCTCTAACATAGTAGAAACACTACCTAAATCCCAAGGCTGTGCAATTAATGCCGCTTTTGCTTCTGCTGGATTTGGTGCTTGACGGATCATTTCAATAACAGGATCAATGTTCGCCAAGGCAACAGCCAGTGCTTCTAAGATATGAGCACGGTCACGCGCTTTACGTAATTCATAAATAGTACGACGAGTAACAACTTCACGACGGTGACGAATAAAGGCAGAGATAATTTCTTTTAAATTTAATAATTTAGGTTGACCTTGGTGAAGCGCAACCATATTAATACCAAAAGAAACCTGCATTTGTGTTTGTGAGAATAAGTGATTTAATACCACTTCACCCACAGCATCACGTTTGATTTCAACGACAATACGCATACCATCTTTATCAGACTCGTCACGTAATCCGCTAATACCTTCAATACGTTTATCTTTAACAAGCTCTGCAATTTTTTCAATTAAGCGAGCTTTATTCACCTGATAAGGAATTTCTGTCACGATAATAGTTTCGCGACCTGTTTTCTCATCAGTTTCGATATCAGCCTGAGCGCGGATATAAATTTTTCCGCGACCAGTACGGTATGCATCTAAAATTCCTCTGCGACCATTAATAATAGCGGCAGTCGGGAAATCAGGCCCCGTAATATGTTCCATCAACTCTTCAATCGTGATGTCTTCGTTATCAACGTAAGCAAGGCAACCATCGATAACTTCGCCTAGGTTATGTGGAGGAATGTTTGTTGCCATCCCTACCGCAATCCCTGAAGAACCATTGACTAACAAGTTTGGAATACGGGTTGGCATTACTGCCGGAATATGTTCTGTTCCATCATAGTTAGGAACAAAATCAACCGTTTCTTTTTCCAAATCCGCCAGCAGTTCATGGGCGATTTTCGCCATACGAACTTCGGTATAACGCATTGCAGCCGCCGAGTCACCATCAACTGACCCGAAGTTACCCTGCCCGTCAACCAACATGTAACGCATAGAAAAAGGCTGTGCTAAACGAACAATCGTTTCATAAACAGCACTGTCACCGTGCGGGTGATATTTACCGATAACATCCCCAACAACACGGGCTGATTTTTTATAAGGTTTATTCCAATCGTTTCCTAGTACATTCATCGCGAAAAGAACTCGGCGGTGTACTGGCTTCAGTCCGTCTCGAACATCGGGTAATGCGCGTCCTACAATAACAGACATCGCATAATCCAAATATGAGCTTTTCAGCTCTTCTTCGATATTAACTGGTGTGATTTCTCTGGCAATGTCGCTCATGGAGCCACTGTCCCTCATACTACGGATTCAAAGGTTTAGAACTATACCACAAATCGCCAATTTTTGGAAAAAGGAAACAACTAAATTAATGATCCTTTCGCTATTCTCTTCGATTTCACCGTCTAACGTTGGTAGAATCATGACAATATGAAAATAGGAGTAATACTTTCTGATGAATGATAAAACAACCTCTTTACATGCTAACGTGGATCAGCATGAAATCGACAAGTTTGAAAGCGTTGCATCACGCTGGTGGGATCTTGAAGGTGAATTTAAGCCATTACACCGCATCAACCCACTAAGACTTAACTATATCCAAGAACGCGCTGACGGCTTATTTGGAAAAAAAGTCCTCGATGTTGGCTGTGGTGGCGGTATCTTATCTGAAAGTATGGCGTGTGTCGGTGCCGAAGTGACTGGCCTTGATATGGGCACAGAGCCATTACAAGTTGCACGCTTGCACTCACTAGAGTCAGGTATTCCTGTGACTTATATTCAAGATACCGTTGAAAACCATGCAAATGAAAACCCACAAAATTACGATGTTGTCACCTGTATGGAGATGTTAGAGCACGTTCCAGACCCATCTTCTGTTGTTAGAGCCTGTGCAAAACTGGTAAAACCTGGCGGGCATGTTTTCTTTTCAACCATCAATCGTAATAAGAAAGCGTGGCTAATGCTGGTGGTAGGTGCAGAGTATATTCTGAATATGGTACCTAAGGGCACACATGATGCTAATAAGTTTATTCGCCCGTCAGAATTACTTAGTTGGGTCGATGAAACCGATTTACGTTGCAAAAATATGATTGGTTTACATTATAACCCGATCACTGACAAATTCAGATTAGCGCCAAATGTCGATGTGAATTATATGGTGCACACACAATCGACACATAACTCGAATTCATGAAACCGAAAGTTTGATTTGGTCTAATAAAACATCAAACGATCACATTTTTTAAAATTGACTTTACATCGTTGCCACTTGAATTTGTGTTTCTTACTGCCTGTATTTATGCAGGGTACGGGCAGTTGTTAAAAAATTTATCCCCTATTTATCCACAGAAACAATCCGATTTGTACACTTGATCAATCTCTCAATTACCTTTATCTTGTTATCACCATTTGAACCAACCCCTATATATTGTGTTTCCTTAAATTTCACACCACAAGACTCCTTGACATAGTTTGTCATCGGGAGCGTTTTTTTGCGGTATAAAATTTCAGGTAACACTCATGCAAGATAAGGTGCATCGCTCATGAATCATAGCCTGCTTGTCACAAAACGTGATGGTCATAAAGAACGCATTGACTTAGACAAAATTCACCGTGTTATCGCCTGGGCCGCTGAAGGTCTAGAAAATGTCTCAGTATCTCAAGTTGAATTACGTTCTCAGATTCAGTTTTATGATGGTATCAAAACTGCTGATATCCATGAAACGCTGGTAAAAGCTGCTGCAGACTTAATCTCTGGTGATACACCTGATTATCAGTATCTCGCTGCCCGTCTTGCCGTATTTAATTTACGTAAAAAAGCGTATGGCCAATTTGAGCCACCCAAACTGTATGATCACGTTAAAAAATTAGTCGATTTAGGCAAATACGATCGTCATCTTCTTGAAGATTACACACAAGAAGAGTTCGAACAGATGGATAACTTTATTGTTCATCAACGTGATATGAATTTCTCCTACGCGGCGGTTAAACAGTTAGAAGGCAAATACTTCGTTCAAAACCGTATTACAGGTGAAATTTACGAAAGTGCACAGTTCTTATATGTTTTAGTCGCGGCTTGCTTGTTCTCTCGTTATCCACAAGCAACACGTATGGACTATATCGAACGTTTCTATAATGCGATTTCAACCTTTAAAATCTCATTACCAACACCAATCATGGCTGGAGTAAGAACCCCAACTCGTCAATTTAGCTCTTGTGTTTTAATTGAGTGTGACGATAGCCTTGATTCTATCAATGCGACATCAAGTGCCATTGTAAAATATGTTTCTCAACGTGCGGGGATTGGTATTAATGCTGGTCGTATTCGTGCATTAGGTAGTGCTATTCGTAATGGTGAAGCATTCCACACTGGTTGTATTCCGTTTTATAAACACTTCCAGACTGCGGTAAAATCTTGCTCACAAGGTGGTGTTCGTGGTGGTGCAGCAACCTTATTCTATCCATTATGGCATTTAGAAGTTGAAAGTCTGCTGGTACTGAAAAATAATCGTGGTGTTGAAGATAACCGTGTTCGTCATTTAGATTACGGCGTTCAGTTAAATAAATTAATGTATGAACGTTTAATCAAAGGTCAGGATATTACTTTATTCAGCCCTTCTGATGTTCCAGGTTTATATGATGCATTCTTTGCTGATCAAGATGAATTTGAACGTCTATATGTGCAATATGAGAAAGATAAGAGCATCCGCCAAAAACAAGTTAAAGCGGTTGAGTTATTCTCATTAATGATGCAAGAACGTGCCTCAACTGGCCGTATTTACATTCAGAATGTTGACCACTGTAATACACATAGCCCATTTGATCCGGCTGTTGCACCAATTCGCCAATCAAACTTATGCTTAGAAATTGCACTACCCACTAAGCCATTAAATGATATTAAAGATCCTAATGGTGAAATTGCACTGTGTACATTATCTGCATTTAACTTAGGCGCAATTGAAAATCTTGATGATTTAGAAGAACTGGCTCGTTTAGCCGTTCGTTCACTGGATGCACTATTAGACTACCAAGATTATCCAATCTTAGCGGCAAAACAAGGTGCAATGGGTCGTCGTACCTTAGGGATTGGTGTTATTAACTTTGCTTATTATTTAGCAAAACACGGTGTTCGCTACTCTGATGGTAGTGCAAATAACTTAACCCATCGTGCATTTGAAGCAATTCAATACTATTTATTAAAAGCATCGAATGAATTAGCGAAAGAACAAGGCGCATGCCCATGGTTTAATGAAACCACTTACGCTGAAGGTATTTTACCTATTGATACCTATAAAAAATCATTAGATGTTCTGACAAAAGAACCTCTGCATTACGACTGGGAAGGCTTACGCAAAGACATTAAAGAGCACGGTTTACGTAACTCAACTCTGTCTGCACTGATGCCATCAGAAACCTCTTCACAGATTTCGAATGCGACCAATGGTATCGAGCCACCTCGTGGTTATATCAGTATTAAAGCCTCTAAAGACGGTATTTTACGTCAAGTGGTTCCTGAGTATGAGCGTTTGAAAGGCGCTTATGAATTACTGTGGCAAATGCCAAGTATTGAAGGTTATTTGCAGTTAGTGGGTATTATGCAAAAATTCGTTGACCAAGCGATTTCAGCGAACACTAACTACGATCCTACTCGTTTCCCTAGCGGTAAAGTTCCAATGAACCAACTGCTGAAAGATTTGCTGCTCGCTTACAAATATGGTGTAAAAACACTTTATTATCACAATACCCGTGACGGTGCAGACGATGTACAGGGTGATCTGGAAGAAGTCGTTGAGACAGAAGATTCAGATTGTGAAGGCGGCGCGTGTAAAATTTAATTGAGGAAGCTATGTCTTATACTACTTTTTCACAAGTTAAAAATGATCAACTTCAGGAGCCCATGTTTTTTGGGCAACCTGTTAACGTAGCGCGTTATGATCAGCAAAAATACCCTATTTTTGAAAAGCTAATTGAAAAACAGCTCTCTTTCTTCTGGCGTCCAGAAGAAGTGGACGTTTCTCGTGATCGTATTGACTACAATGCGTTACCTGATCATGAAAAACATATTTTTATTAGTAATTTAAAATATCAAACTCTGTTGGATTCAATTCAAGGAAGAAGCCCTAATGTGGCATTCTTACCTTTAATCTCAATCCCTGAGTTAGAGACATGGGTTGAAACATGGTCATTTTCTGAAACCATTCACTCACGCTCTTATACTCATATTATTCGTAATATTGTTAACGATCCGTCAGTTGTGTTTGATGATATCGTTGAAAATGAAGAAATTTTAAAACGCGCGCGTGATATTTCTTCTTATTATGATGAGTTAATCAATCTGACCAACCTTTATCACATGTATGGCGAAGGCGACCATCAGGTTAAAGGCAAAACGGTTCATGTCACGTTACGCAAATTAAAGAAACAGCTTTATTTGTGCTTAATGAGCGTTAACGCACTCGAAGCAATTCGTTTCTACGTTAGCTTTGCCTGTTCATTTGCCTTTGCTGAGCGTGAACTGATGGAAGGTAACGCAAAAATTATTAGACTCATCGCTCGTGACGAAGCGCTACACTTAACAGGTACACAGCACATGCTGAATTTACTGCGTTCGGGTCAAGATGATCCTGAAATGGCAGAGATTGCAGAGGAATGTGAGCAAGAGTGTTATGACCTGTTCGTTGAAGCTGCTGAGCAAGAAAAAGAGTGGGCTGAATACCTATTCTCTGAAGGCTCAATGATTGGTTTAAATAAAGATATCCTTTGTCAATATGTTGAATATATTACTAATATTCGCATGCAAGCAGTGGGTCTTAAATTACCATTTAAAGCACGCTCTAACCCTATTCCATGGATCAATGCATGGTTAGTGTCTGACAACGTTCAAGTTGCGCCTCAAGAAGTTGAAGTCAGTTCTTACCTTGTGGGTCAAATTGATTCACAAGTTGATACTGATGACTTAAGTAACTTTGAACTGTAATACTGAGAAATAACACCGATACGTTATGGCATCTCATAAAGTGACCCTGCATCAGCAGGGTCTTTCAAAACCTTTAGAATTTCATACTGACACCCATCCTTCTTTGCTTGATGCATTAGAACATGGGAAAGTTGAAGTCGAATATCAATGTCGTGAAGGCTATTGTGGCTCTTGTCGTCTACGTTTAGTGAAAGGCAAAGTCTGTTATAGCAACGAGCCTTTAGCATTTATCCAGCCTGATGAAATCTTACCTTGTAGCTGCCATCCCATCAGTGATATTGAAATAGAAATCTACTCAGAATAATTTGAATTATCTTAATTTAAGCTTTTTTCTAACATTCTTGTTCAACTTTGACTAAGGTTAAGTTAACACAGTAAAAAAAGGAAAAGCATTATGAAATTAAAGTCTATTTTCTCAGTCATTGCTATTTCTACATCAATCTTGCTCGTTGCTGGCTGTTCCAGTCCACAAAAAATTGAAACCGTAAATGGGGAAACAATTTTAACGACAGATAAACCCCAAGAAGATGAAACAACGGGATTAATTACCTACAAAGATGCAGAAACTGGGCAGCTCAAACAAATTAATCGAGATCAAATAAGACGAATGGTAGAACTTGACGATTAATGCGCTTATAAACTTTTCTCTTAAAGCGCCAATTCATTTTTATGATTGGCGTTTTTTTATTCACAATATCTTTTTTGTAAACCAATCATTACACTAAACGTAATTAAAATTTGACAGAAATTTACCATTCTTATACTCTGCATTTTTAAGTAAATAAATAGTCTAGTGAATAGAGGATCTTGTGAAGAATCGCACTATAGGCAGTGTTTTTATTGTTGCAGGAACAACAATTGGGGCAGGTATGCTGGCAATGCCACTGGCTGCTGTGGGTATTGGCTTTAGCACGATGATGCTATTGCTTGTTGGTTTATGGTTATTGATGAGTTATACCGCATTACTTCTGGTGGAAGTTTATCAATACAACGACCCTCATACTGGCCTTGGCTCTATCGCAAAACGCTATCTCGGTATAGGTGGTCAAGTCATCACTGGGCTTGCACTATTGTTATTAATGTATGCGTTAACCACTGCTTATATTAGTGGTGCGGGTGAATTGCTTTCATCTACCCTATCCTCTTGGATTGGTCATAAACTCTCTGTCACACAAGGTATTATTATCTTTACAGTGATTGGCGGAGCTGTAGTCGGAATTGGTACAACATCGGTTGATATAATTAACCGTCTATTGTTTACCGCAAAAGTTTTCTTCCTCATATTTATGCTGATTGTGATGTTACCTCACGTTGAGTCAGTAAACTTAACCTCAATGCCTGTGGCGTATGGGCTTGTTCTTTCTGCTATTCCTGTTATTTTTACCTCATTTGGTTTTCACGGCAGTGTGCCAAGTATCGTCAGCTACATGAATGGCGATATTAAAAAGCTACGTATTATCTTTATTACTGGTAGTGCTATTCCACTTATTGCTTATATTTTATGGCAAATGGCCACATTAGGCGCCATCCCAACAAATACCTTTATGGGAATTATGGCGCAACAATCAGGTTTAAATGGCCTACTTACCGCTATACGCGATGTTGTTGCTACTCCTCGCGTAAATATTGCTGTTAACCTATTTGCTGCATTAGCTTTGGCTACCTCATTCCTTGGTGTTGCATTAGGTCTATTTGATTATCTTGCGGATTTATTTAAACGCAGTAATCGTGCGACGGGACGTGTACAATCCAGCTTATTAACCTTTGTTCCACCTTTAGTCTGTGCACTCTATTTCCCTAACTTTGTTCAAGCATTAGCCTATGCCGCTATTGCACTGTCGATCTTAGCGTTACTTCTACCAGCTTTATTAGTATGGAGAGTTAGACAAGAAAAAAATAGTGTAGATAAATACAAAGTTAAAGGTGGAAACGGTGCACTAGGTATTGTATTTATTTGTGGACTGGTAGTTATTGGTATTCAAGTTGCTATCACTTTTGATGTATTACCTCAAGTTGGCTAACATCCTTTCCGATATAGCTGTCTTATAGACAATAAAAAGCAGGTGTTAATTTAGACACCTGCTTTTTTTGATTCAGATCTAGCGTCTGGATTAGAAACTTAAGCCTGCACCCACATAGAAACCATCAGCTAATTTATTATTGCTTCTATTATGTGAGTTTTCGATTTCAATCACACGATAACCAGCATTAACATGCAGTGGTTTAAATACCGTTAATTGTGCACCCACATCAGCTTCATAATAAGATTTGCTACCGGAGGTTAATCCTTCAGGAGATGCATAAGCTTCTCCATATAAGCTTAAAGAAGGTAGAACATTCCAGTTAAGTCCAACGCCCCCCGCTAAAGCAGCACCATCATCACCATTTTTGGGTGATAAATAGAGCGCTTTACCACCAACACTTGCTGAAAATGGCCCTAAAGGCAAAGCAAACTTCGCACCTAAGCTACCTAATTGACCATCATGATCACTACGCGCCCAGTTTCCATTAAAAGAAAGGCCCGCATTAGGATCACCTAAACCAGCGCGAACATCAGTATAATGTTTCCCTGCTTGAATATTCATTGATACTGCATTGGCATTTCCAGCCACAAACAACGCACTTATCGCACCGACCAATAAATATTTTTTCATTGTTATTACTCCAGCAAATAATTGTCCCAATATATAATTATACAATAAATTTATTAAACAACTTGAGTCAAAATTGAAAGATAATCTGTAGAATTATCAATCTATGTAAATAAGTTACGTCTATCAATATTATTGGTCTAATTGGTTTTATTAATGAGTTCAATATTGCTAAAGTGGAAATACAGTCAATATTAACCATAATAAGTATAAGGCTGCTCGCTTCGTTTTATTCACACGTGCTGTTTTTTTAGAACGTTTACTATTTCATAAACTGGAGATATGTGATGGAAAAGAAAAAGCTAACAACGGCGTCAGGCGCACCTGTCGTAGACAATAATAACTCGATGACAGCAGGCCCTCGTGGTCCGATGTTACTTCAAGATGTCTGGTTTTTAGAAAAACTAGCTCACTTTGATCGTGAAGTTATCCCAGAAAGACGTATGCACGCAAAAGGCTCTGGTGCTTTTGGTACATTTAAAGTCACTCACGATATTACAAAATATACTCGTGCTAAAATTTTCTCTAAAGTGGGTAAAAAAACAGAAATGTTTGCCCGCTTCTCAACAGTGGCTGGTGAAAGAGGTGCCGCAGACGCCGAACGTGATATTCGTGGTTTTGCGTTAAAATTTTATACTGAAGAAGGTAACTGGGATATGGTGGGTAACAACACCCCTGTTTTCTACCTTCGTGATGCGCTGAAATTTCCAGACTTAAACCACATTGTAAAACGTGATCCTAAAACTAACCTACGCAATATGGCATACAAATGGGATTTCTTTTCTCATTTACCAGAATCATTACACCAATTAACCATTGATATGAGCGACCGCGGTTTACCACAAAGCTATCGTTTTATTCACGGTTTTGGTAGCCATACTTATAGCTTTATTAATAAAGATAATGAGCGTTTCTGGGTTAAATTTCACTTCCGTTGCCAGCAAGGCATTAAAAATCTGATGGATGATGAAGCTGAAGCACTGGTAGGTAAAGATAGAGAAAGCTCACAACGTGATTTATTTGATGCGATTGAACGTGGTGATTTCCCTCGCTGGAATTTACAAATCCAAGTAATGCCAGAAAAAGAAGCATCAAAAGTCCCTTATAATCCTTTTGATTTAACTAAAGTTTGGCCTCATGCTGATTACCCATTAATCGATGTAGGCTATTTCGAGTTAAATCGTAACCCTGAAAACTATTTCTCTGATGTAGAGCAAGCGGCATTTAGCCCCGCTAACATTGTTCCAGGTATTGGTTTCTCCCCAGATAAGATGCTACAAGGTCGTCTATTCTCTTACGGTGACGCACATCGTTATCGTTTAGGTGTTAACCATCATCAGATCCCAGTTAATGCACCAAAATGTCCGTTCCATAATTACCATCGTGATGGTGCAATGCGTGTTGATGGTAATAGTGGTAGCGGTATTACTTACGAGCCAAATAGCGGCGGTATGTTCCAAGAACAGCCTAATTTTAAAGAGCCACCATTATCAATTGAAGGTGCGGCAGATCACTGGAACCATCGCGAAGATGAAGACTACTTCAGTCAACCTCGTGCACTGTATGAATTACTGAGTGATGAAGAGCATCAACGCATGTTTGCTCGTATTGCAGGCGAATTAGTGCAGGCAAGTAAAGATACACAAAAACGTCAAATTGCCCTATTTAAGAAAGTCCATCCTGAATATGGCGCAGGCGTTGAAAAAGCAATAAAAGCGTTAGCAAAAAAAGACGCTAAATAACGGTATAATAAAAAGCCTTGTGAGCAACTCGGCAAAAAACAAAAGACGCCTTCGGGCGTCTTTTTTCTCGTCCAGAAAAAATCTATGCGCTTACCTCGTCTTGATTTAGCATATCAACTAAATGAACTGCCCTTTCACCCATTCTTGCACTTGTTTGCGGGAGATTTTAATTCCACCATTTTTAAGGTTTTCAGGGAGTTGTAAACAAGCAACAGGTCGTTGAAATCCAGCTAAACGCGAATGATACCACTGCGGTAACTGATTGATTATTTCAATATCACTATCGACAACTGCGACTGGACGTTGCCCAAATTCTGCATCATCAATAGGAACAACAAAAGATTGGCTTACACTAGGGTGTGTATTGAGTATTTTCTCAATATCTTCTGGCTGAATACCCTCACCCGCACTAAAAAAAAGATTATCTAATCGCCCTAAAACACACCATTCACCGGCGATAAAACCGCCTTTATCTCGTGTTGAATACCACCCATCAGCTGTAAGTGATAACGGTTTTAATTTACCATCAAACCAATAACCTAAAGCAACGCTATCAGACATTATCTGGAGTTCATCTGCTATCAACCTAACGTCTTTGCCTTGTAGTGGAAGCCCTACTCCTGCTTTACCATCTGCACGTTTCGCACAAACCGTTGATGCCATTTCTGTCATGCCATAACCACACCAGCATTGAATTCCCCAATGTTCTGCTGCTTGCGTTAGCTCAATAGGGATCATGGCTCCCCCTAATAAAACAGATTTTAAAGTAATAGGTTGTTGATTATCTTGCTGCACTCTATTTTGTAAGAAACGCCATAGTTGTGTGGGAACTAAAGAGGCATGAGTACAACCCTGCAACGCATCCACAAATGGGTGCATTTCACGCACCACCAGCGTTGCTCCACGTAATAACCAGCGCCAAACTATACCTTGCCCTGAAACATGAAATAGAGGCAAAGAAAGTAACCAGCTATCACCTTTTTCCAAACGCATTAATGACAAAACACCCATTGCACTGCGAAGATGAGCATCAAAGGTATGTACCGCAGCTTTGGGTAAACCTGATGAGCCTGATGTCAAAATAAGTGTTGCCATACGAGATGGCTCCCATAGAACATCATTTACGGTTTGAGTTTTATATTGACATGACGTGTTACTTAGCTCAATACCACTAAAATCAAGCAATGTCGCCTTTAAATCTAGCGGTGAATCACTCAAATCAGCATAAAAATCAATACATAAGTGAGGCAATAATTCATCAAGTAAAGATTTTGGAAGCTGTGGATTTAAAGGTAAAACCTTAGCACCACATTGAAAAGCAGCCAGTAAGGCAAAAATAAGATTGAGGTGATTTTTTCCACGCAACAGCACAGTGCTTTGTGTATTAACACCTTGTTCCATAAAATGGTTAGCTAACTGATTAATATGACAGCTTAATTGTTGCCATGTAATAGGCGAATTGCCTGAAATGATGGCCGTTTCATTTGGGCTAAATTGTGCCCAGTGATGCCACGGCCATTGTTTAAATTGAACTACTGTTGCCATACAGTCTCTAGCTGTTCAAGAGAGATAAGCGGAATATCCACATCTGGCCAAGGACGAATAAGCTGTTGCTTAATTAAATCAATGGTATCCAGTCCTGGAATGCTATTAGGCGTTAACCATTGTGCAATTCTTGCTAATTGAGTCAGCCCGAAGCTACTCTCAATGCTTGAACTAATAATAGCATCAAGCCCTAAAGCATGTGCTTGCTCAACTAAAGAGCGACAACGTTCAAGGCTTCCCACCAGTGTAGGTTTTATCACAATAGTAGTGACACCAGGTTGTGGTTTTACTTCAAACCCGTCATCTCGTACTGTTTCATCCCAAGCAATATTAATTCCTGTTGCTTGAGAAAAAGCCAGTGACTCTTCTGGTGTTTTGCAAGGCTCTTCTAAGAATGCAATGCGATCACGCCATTGCGGATTAACATACTTCGCAAAGCCTTCTGCTTTGGCTGGTGTCCAACTTCGATTGGCATCGAGTCTGAGTTTTAAGTCAGGAATAGCTTCTAATAACAGATTAACGACTATCCCATCACGCACAGCTTCATATAAGCCCACTTTGATTTTAGCGACTTTTTCACCTTCCATATCATTAAGGCTTAAAATCAAATCATCAGGATCGCCATTACATAAAGGTGCGGCACGATAATTTGCATCTTGTGGCAACGTATCATCAAGCTCTGCTAATGCGCAGCTAATACCAAAAGCCACGCTTGGCAGTTCACTGTGTTCTGGGTTTTCACCCGCACACCAAGCTGTTAACCAAGATTGTGCAGCTTCTTGTGCTTGTTCTAAAGTTTCACGGCTAAACTCAGGAAGAGGTGAAATTTCACCCCATCCTTGTTTGCCATTTTGCTCTAAACAGACAAGAAAACCATCACGCGTTTTTAGCCTTTGATAGCGCAGAACAACGCCTGCATCTACAGGTAGGCTGAATGAATAGAGTTTGGCGTTTCTCATTATGGGTTACGTTTAAATCGAGTGAAATCAGGTTGACGTTTTTCATTAAAGGCGTTGCGACCTTCTTGACCTTCATCAGTCATATAGAACAGCATAGTTGCATTACCCGCTAATTCTTGCAGGCCAGCTTGACCATCACAATCCGCATTTAATGCTGCTTTCAAGCAACGTAATGCCATTGGGCTGTTTTCCAGCATTTCACGACACCAACGAACGGTTTCTTTTTCAAGATCTGCATAAGGAACAACGGTATTAACCAAGCCCATCTCTAATGCTTCTTTCGCATCATATTGACGACATAAGAACCAGATTTCGCGTGCTTTCTTTTGGCCAACAATACGCGCCATATAAGATGCACCCCAACCACCATCGAAAGAACCCACTTTAGGGCCAGTTTGACCAAAAATAGCGTTTTCAGCAGCGATAGTTAAGTCACACATCATATGAAGCACATGACCACCACCGATAGAATAACCGGCGACCATGGCCACAACAGGCTTCGGACAAGTACGGATTTGGCGTTGGAAATCCAACACGTTTAGATGATGTGTACCGCTCTCATCACGATATCCGCCGTAGTCTCCACGAATTTTTTGGTCACCACCAGCGCAGAATGCTTTTTCACCTGCCCCCGTTAAAATGATAGTACCAATGGTGTCATCGTAACGTGCATCAGCTAATGCTTGGATCATCTCTTTCACTGTCAAAGGACGGAAAGCATTACGCACTTGCGGGCGGTTAATCGTAATTTTTGCAATGCCATCGACTGATTTATGATAGAGGATATCTTCAA
Source organism: Proteus sp. TJ1640 (assembly GCF_003144445.1). Classification (NCBI taxonomy): domain Bacteria; kingdom Pseudomonadati; phylum Pseudomonadota; class Gammaproteobacteria; order Enterobacterales; family Morganellaceae; genus Proteus; species Proteus sp. TJ1640. Next base: position 408,845 of record NZ_PENY01000021.1, on the reverse strand, counting down.
AACCTTCAGAGCAATCCTGCCATTCAATCGGTGCATATAATTTTTCTTCGCTCGGGTAAAGCATAATTAGGTTCCTTTAACCAAAGAGGGATAAAACATGATTTATCACCGCAGCATAAGCCGCTGGCTGTGCCTGATGTGCATTATGTCCAGCATGCGGGATAGTCGTTAATGGCAGCGAATACCGCTGCGCAATAGATTGAAATTTATTATCTTTTTCACCACAAAGCCAAATAAACGGCAATGTGAGTTGCTGTAATTTAGTCACCAACCACGGTTGATAGCCCAAAGAAAGTGTCTCAAGGCTTTCAGCAATGCACGCCCCGCTATTATGGCGACGCTTCTCAATCAGTAATTGACGTTTTTCATCACTTAAATCAGCAAATACGGGTTGTTGATACCATTGTGTTAATACATCACTAATAGGTTCATTACGAAAACGCTCAGCCCAACGTTTATCATGTGCAATGCGACTTTGTCTTTCTGTTGCATCATTTAAACCTGGGTTACCACCTTCTACAATCAATCCCATTAATCCTGCAGTATCACCAAAACATGCATGATACATCGAGATCCGGCCACCTAACGAGTAACCAATTAACCAATAGTGATCAATACCTTGCTCTTTTAGAGTGTCTGTTAGCAATGTACTCACTTCAACAAAGTCTTTCGCGCTGATAGATGCAGAACCACCATGACGAGGCAAATCAATCACAAGTGATGGATATTCATGGCAAGCCTGAATGACAGGCTCCCATTCACAACCTTCACCTAATAGCCCATGCAACCAAACTAACCAAGGCCCTTCATTATGGGTATTATATCGCTGACATGCTAAAGTCATGAGATGTTACCTGTTTTACCAACTGATTTAATGTTTTTGCGCCATCAGTATCATCAACAATTAATTCAATTAATGTCGTTATTGGCGCCCCTGTCCAGCACTCCTGAACAGTCGTTAACAGTGCATCCCAACTTGTTGGTGATACATAATGCAAACCAAACATTGCGGCTGCGTGTTTGAAATTTAGTGAATGAGGCATACAGTAAAAGCGTTCTCGCTCTGTCTCTGGCGTGGGTAACATAGAAAATATTTGCCCACCGTTATTATTCACTACGATAATAACATTAGGTGCATAAACTTGTTGATGTAACGCTAAACTATTTAGGTCATACAGTGCCGATAAATCACCCAAAATTGTTAATGTTGGCTTTTCTGTCGCACGGTGAACACCTGCAGATGTTGAAATTAAGCCATCAATACCACTTGCTCCTCGATTGCTCATCACAGGATACCCTTGTGGTAACTGAGCAAATGCATCGATTAATCGTACTATCAGACTATTGCCAACAAATAATTGCCCATCATTAGGAAGTAATTTATCTAATTGGTGAGCAACCTGTGCTTCACCAAAATAATCGGTTATTTCACTGACTTTTTGATAGGTTTGTTTGGCTATATGAGTTAATGCATCAGTCCACGGTGAATTATCAACCGCAGGATGTGCCATTAACCACTGCATAGGTGATAATGTAAATTTCTCACCTCGATGATGACCGGGATCTAAACGTCCCGGAATAGGGTCAACAATCCAATAAGCGTTGGGAGAACATCCCACTTGCCATTGCAATAAACGTTTACCTGTTAAGCTTGAACCAAATTGAATAACGATTTCAGCTTGATTTAATTCTGATGTTATTTGAGGGTTATTCAACCATAAATCGGCACAAGGTAGTGGTTGCCCTGTTTGGGATAATACATCACCTAATAAAGGCCAACCTAATTGTGATGCCCATTTTGCGACTTCAACACCTTCTTCTGGGCTAATACGCCCTGCGATCACAACACCTTTTTTCTGGCGTAACTCATTCCATTGCGGATGTGTTGAAACTGCGTTAAAAAGAGTTTCTTGTAGCCACGGTTTATCACTTTGCCACCAATCTCCTAAAACATCAGTCCATGGTGTCGATGTTTCAACATCATCACCATATAAAGGTTCTGCAAAAGGACAATTAACGTGTAATGCACCATGTACCAACGTATTCATGGCATTATCAAGGGTAGAAACTAACCAACTCGCGGAAATATCTGCTGTTGGTCTTGGTAAAGAGAGGGTTTGTGAAGGATGCGTTGCAAAAATACCTTGCTGTCGAATCGCTTGGTTTGCACCACAATCAATTAATTCAGGCGGCCTATCTGCGGTTAAAAAGATAACACGTTCACCCGTTAATCCCGCTTCAATCAAGGCTGGGTATAAATTCGCAACGGCTGTCCCCGAAGTTACAATCACCGCAACGGGTTCTTTGGTTGCTTTTGCCAACCCCAAGGCTAAATGACCAAGCCCACGTTCATCAAAATGCGTATGGCAAACTAATTTTTGATTGGCAGCCGCCGCTAGTGTTAAAGGGGTCGAACGAGATCCGGGGGCAATACAGATATGGCGCAAGCCATGACGAGTCAAAGTTTCGAGTATAACTTTAGCCCATTGGCGATTAAACGAACTATTAGACATTGATCATCCCAACAACGAAAACCTGCAATTGCTATTATAATATCTGTTACTAAATACTTTTCCTTAGCCTAGTTCAATGAACAGAAGTTTTCGTTAAATAAATCGTTAAAAAAACACTCAAAAAGTGCATTATTTAGGCTAATCATCCACTCTATTTTCAATGAGCTCTTTTTTATCGTTAAGAATAGGAATAAATAGCGTTAGTGTTCTAAAGGATAGCATCAATTAATTAACAATTAGCACTGGTTATTTAAAGAGTAGCACTAAATAACTGACATAAAAAACTACTCATCAAATTTTGATGATTACACTAATATTATTTAAACTGGGATTATCTGTAAGAATTAACTCTCTTTTTCCAACAATGTTCGTAGACCCGCTGCTTTATTTTCTATTTCAGTCCACTCTTGCTGAGGATCAGATCCTGCAACGACACCTGCACCAGCGTATAAAGTTAAAGCATCATCATGCAATTCACCACAACGCAAACTTACTGCAAATTCGGCATGAGGAAGCGATAAATACCCCGCAGAACCTGCATACCAACGACGCTCAAAAGGTTCATGTTGACGAATAAAAGCACGTGCAACACTTCTTGGTAATCCACATACAGCAGCCGTTGGCTGCAATCGTTTTAAGCAATCGATATCATCAGAGTGAATTAACTTACCATGTATATAGCGACGAAGATGCTGCACTTTACGCAATCGGATAACATCTGCGGGTGAAACATCGATACCTTCTACACCGCCTTGTAATCGCTGACAAATATCATCGACCACAACGAGATTTTCATGCTGATTCTTTTTATCATTCATCAGCCAATCTGCAAATTGAGTGGCTTGCTGTTCGTTGTCAGAACTCGCCACAGTCCCCGCCAACGCCTCTGTGTAAAGCATCAACTCATCACGTTTATATAATCTTTCTGGTGTTGACCCCATAAATGCATCTGAAGATGAAAATGCCAGCATATAGTGATAACAATGATGATTAACATCACGACTGGCTTTCATAAACTGGATCGCTTTAAGCGGGTTATCCAATGTTAAACAAGTTGCTCTAGCAGGGACAACTTTTTCAAATAAACCTTGGTTAATCTCATCTAAGGCGATATTGAGATAGTGAGTCCACTGCTCTTGCGTTAAAGAGTGATTAACATGAGTGACAGAAACAGAAAGCGGTTCAATCTCTACGGCTTGGTTTAATGTTTGCAGAAAATCTAATGTATTTTGCTTATCATCTGCATCCAACATATTTAGATGAACAGAAAGTTGTTGCTGGTGGCGTCTGATCTCAATGCGAGGTAAAAAAAGGTAAGCATCATCGCCTTTTATTTTGTCAATGCGACCAGGAATAATGGTATCCCACGCATTTAAGCCCCAAATACGCACATCATCAATATTTATATCAGACTGGTGAGTTGCTAAAAATTGGCGAGCCTCTTCAATATGATTGAAGCAACATAATTGCCCACATGCTGCCACTTCTTCACTCTCATCGCGGTGCTGCCAGTAAAATTGCGGATAATACACCTGAGCAGCAAGCCATGAGAGCAATGAAAATGAGACCTCTGATGGCAAGGTGACTTTCAAATGTAAAAGATTACCTTGTGCTGTCAGATTTATATTTTTCACTTTTTCGTACAGTGTCGAAAACACAGGATTAATCTTTTTCACTACCAATACCCACAACAAAATTAAAAAGGTGATTATACGTCTCTATACAAATTATCAAAGGGCTGATTAATTATAACCTTTGTCATTTATCAAAGTTTTGTATTTTTTATGTTACAAAGTAGAAGCATTAACTCGCACTTCTAAAATAACCAACAAATCGTCATTAGATAAAGTGGTAAAGATAAAAAATTTTATACATAAGTGAGGTTATATGGATACAACCGCCTTTGAACACATCGATAAGATCATTGAGACGTCCGATATTCCTAAGGTTGCTTTGGGGTTAATATTAGGTGTAGATATTGAAGATGGACGACTACCTGGTATTGTTACTTCTCATGATTTAATAAAAATAAAGTCTTATATTAATAAAGCACTTTCGCTTCCTTACAAAATAGATGATGTCATCAAATTCATTCATTATAGTGAAATAGATGAATCACAACTCTCACCTGATAATATTCTCTCTCTTTTTATCAAAATACGAGAACACGCTTTTGATTGGAATAAAATAGAATATAGTATTAAGCAACAAGCAATTGATTTAGAAATAATGGGTAGAGAAATCACTTCTACAGGTGAAAATATCATTGCATTTATCAATCAAATGCCTTTATTAACAAAAATATCCTCTGTTATAGAAGATCTTTCTGAACAAGAGTTAAAAAGTATCCAATATAAATCTCAAGATAAAGAAGTCGCAACACAACTTATTCATATTTTAGAAAGTATGAAAGAAGATATTGAGAATGAACGAAATAAAACCATTAAAATAAAAGATAGTTTATCGACATTTAGAAGTAAAATAATAGGTGGAAAAGACAGTCAAAATGTCGCTCACCCTTCTATCTATCATGAAATTCTGAATAAAAAACGATTTATTAATGAGTTTTATACTGAGAATAACAATTCTCTTATAGAAGAACGAGATTTATTGATTGAGGAAATTTCACAATTAAAAGATGAATATAAACACTATGTTGGCCTTGCTTTTACGGGACTCGCCGTAGGTATTATTGGTGTCATTATTACAGGAGGAATATTTGGTGCAAAAGCCGAAGTCATTCGTAAAAAGAAAAATGAGCTCATTGAAAAAGTAAAAACAATCAATATAAAGATCGATGTCTATGCTGGTTTGTCTTTGCATTTAAATACACTTTATATTGAATTATCAGAAATCGAACAATTTATTGAAGATACAAATATGGCTTTAGAGCATATTGAGTATGTATGGCAGGCGATATTAACAGAGATAGAAGCTTCAATAACTAACTTTAATAAAATTAACAATGCGTTAGAGTTGATAAAATTTAGTATTTATCTTGAGAAAATCATCACACCTTGGTACATGGTTATTGGTTACTCAAAGGAGATCTTGCTCTCTTTTGATAATGCGCTTTCTACGTTTTATTCATCAAATAGCTAACAAAAGGATATTGTTATGAACAATCATGAAAATCCCATTAGATTAAATCACCTCTTTGAACATAGTAAATTATTTCATGCATACAAAAATATTTTTTATTTAAGTAGTAGTAAAGGCTATATGGATAGTACACTAGAAGAAGAAACAACACAGCTTTTAGAAAGAAACAATAAGAACATTGAAAATATTATTTACTTTTCTCTCAATATAAAAAATAGGCTAAGACAAATTTTATTTAATGATATCTTAGAAACGGTTAATGAAATTGATAGAGGAATACAGGACGAAAAAATTAATAATGAATTAAAGAATAAATTAAAAGAAGAAAAAAATGAAATATTAAAAATATTTTTTGATGAAATAGATGAAACAATAAATTCTATTAATCAACACAACCAGTATCTTTTATTTGAAATTAATGAATTAAAAAACAAATTTATCACAACTAAAATAACCCCTTTCATTCATGACAAAGAAAATAATATAAAAAAACTTACAAGTGAAATTATCAATTTAGAACATCAATCAGAGGAAACTAAAAAAGAACTTGATATTATACGTGATAGCGAAGATATTTTACATAAAAAAAATTTTTTCGACCTTTTTAAAAATTCGATACCTCAACTATCAGAAATTAATAATCTCAATATTGAAAAGCAAGAAAAAAATATTTTATCTTCCCTAGTAAAAATATTAAACAATTTGTTTTCTACATTAGATTATGGTTTTTCTTATACCAAAATAGTCGAAACTCGACATCAGCTTACTACACTTTATTTGGCACAAATAAAAAAAATTCATCAGTTAAAAAAAGAACAGCAAAATACACTTTTAAATTTAAAACATCATTACAAACTCGTTGATATTGATTATTTTCTTCATATCTTGATTAAACAGTTAGAGTTTTTATCTGAATATTGGAAAGAAATTATTTTGCAAATACACACACTAAAAAATAATAATTTATTAAATAAAGATATTATTATTCCTATATTTTCATTCTTAGATAGTTTTTCTTTATATTATGAAGAGGTTGAAAAATAAAAAACATTAATAATAACGAAAAAAAACGGCTCTATAAAAGAGCCGCTCTTAGTTTGAATATCTCACTATTACGATTAATTTGCTACTGGTGCAATAATCGCGAAATTCGTTAGTTCAATTAATGGTTGTGGCCATACACCTAAAGCAATCACAACAATAACGCAGATTAATGCAACAAATGTCGCCATATTTTGTGATGTGGTTGCAACCACCGGTGTATTGTCATTGTCTGGTTTACGTAAGAAGACAATCGCGGCTGCGCGTAGGTAGTAGAATAAACCTATCGCACTACCTAACACGACCATACCTGTTAACCACCATAAGCTTGAGTTAATACCTGCAATAATGACATAAAGTTTACCAATAAAACCTAATGTAATTGGTACACCTGCCAGCGATAACATCATGAGTGACATCACCACAGCAACGACAGGACGGCGCCAGAATAATCCACGGTAATCTTCTAGTGAATCCATTTCGCTTTCACGATAAGGACTTGAAGCTATTGCAATAGCACCAAACGCCCCTAAGCTTGCAAACAAGTAACCAGCTAAATAAATTTCAGCCGTTTCTTGCGCCAGCACAGGACTGTATTGCAATACAATTAATGCCACTAGCAGATAACCAAGGTGCGATACTGAAGAGTAACCCAGTAAGCGCTTCACGCTCTTTTGCGTTAACGCCATAATGTTACCAAACAAGATAGAGGCAATTGCCATGAAACCTAAGATCATTCGTAAGGTTTCACTATCCGCAGCGGGTGCTTCAAGGAATAAACGCATCACAACTGCAAAAATACCAATCTTACTTGCAGTGGCTAAGAATGCCCCCGTTGGTGCTGGCGCACCTTGGTAAACATCAGGTGTCCACAGTTGGAATGGGAATAAAGATAATTTAAATCCAATTCCCACCAACATCATCCCTAAACCTGCAAGTACTAATGGTTTATGGATATTGCTATCACTTAAACTTTGTCCCATCGCAGTAAAGGAGAGATCCCCTGCTTCTGCATAGAGCAGTGCCATACCAAACAGTAAGAAAGAAGATGCTGCTGCCGAAAGCAGCATATATTTAATACCCGCTTCCAGTGATGGACGTTGTTGGAATGCATAACCGATAAGACCAAACAGCGGTAATGTCAGTAATTCAATACCAATAAACATCGATGCGAAGTGGTGGGCTGAAGAGAGTAAAATCCCTCCAATCACCGCAATCGCAATCAGCATGTAAAACTCTTCTTTGTTATCTTGATAGCCTTCTAACCAAGGATAAGCAAAAGCGATAGTACCAATACCCGAAAGAATAACTAGTGCAGTAAAGAAACTAGAGTATCCATCAACATGGTAAAGCGTGGTAACGTCCACTACACCTAATGCATTAACGTAATAGAGTGATCCCAGCGCAATGATGAAACCTGTTGCTGTCAAAGTGGCAATAGTGAAATGATCGCGTCGCCACGCAATGGACAGCATCACAACCACCACCGTCAATCCGACGATTAATAGCGGTAGCATTGCGATCAATTGTTCAGGAGTTATTGTCATGGCGAATTACGGCCTTACTGTTGAAATAGAAGCGGAATACCAAGTCTGGAGATTTTCCATCGCTGATGCCGAGGTGTCTAATACAGGTTGTGGGAAGAAGCCCAGAATAACCAGTAAAACAACCAAGGTGATCAGGATAAAGAATTCTCTCAGATCCAACCCTTTATAGGTTCTTTCAGCTGTTTTCGGTGAACCGTAGTAAGCCTGCTGCATCATCCATAGTGCATAAACAGATGCAAAGACTAAACCAAAGACCGAAATAATCGTGATCAGCTTAAAGTTGCCATAAGTACCAAATAGGATCATAAACTCACCGACGAAGTTACCTGTTCCTGGCATACCTAAAGAGGCAACCGCAAAGAACAGTGAAAACGCAGGTAAGAAACGGATGCTTTTCCACAATCCGCCCATTTGATTCATATCACGCGTACCTAAACGCTCATACAGCATGCCACACATGATAAATAGACCTGCTGCTGACAAACCATTGGTGATCATTTGAATAATCGCACCTTGATAAGCCAATACAGAGCCAGCATAAATCGCAATTACGATAAAGCCCATGTGAGAAATACTACTGTAAGCCGCAAGACGTTTGATATCTGTCTGACGAAATGCCAGTAATGCTGCATAAAATACGGTAATTAAACCTAACCACATCGCCACAGGTGCCAATAACGCTGACGCTTCTGGGAACAGTGGTAAGTTAAAACGCAATAAACCGTAAGCCGCTGTTTTTAACAAAATACCGGATAAGTCAACAGAACCCGCGGTTGGTGCTTCTGCGTGCGCATCGGCTAACCAGCCATGAACAGGAACGATTGGCATTTTCACCGCAAATGCAGCGAAGAAACCTAGCATCAGGATAAATTGTAGCTCAGTACCTAATACGGTGTGTGCTTGTAATAAGGTGTCATAGCTAAACGTCCAAATACCTGTTTCACGGTAGAAAGCAACCGCTAAACCGATAATGGCCAGCAACATTAACAGGCCACTTGCCTGTGTATAGATAAAGAATTTCGTTGCTGCACTGACGTGTGCTTTATCACTACTTCCTTTGTGTCCCCATAAAGAAATCAGGAAATACATTGGGATCAACATCATTTCCCAAAAGAAGAAGAATAAGAACAAGTCCGTTGCTAAAAATACTCCCATTACACCTGCTAAGATCCACAGCAGGTTAAAATGGAAAGCACCTTGTGATGGTTGGTTTTCACTCCACGAAGAGAGCACCGCTAAAATACCTAAAATTGCGGTCAAAACAGCCATCAGCAATGACATACCATCAAGTGCAAACTGGATATTGATCCCTAACGCAGGGATCCACGGTACAAAGTAATACTCTGTCCAGCGTGGCGCTCCATCAGCACTGAGTAGTTGATAATCGCCTTGCAACCAAAGTTGCACAGAAATAACGAGTGTTAATCCCATCGTCAGCAACGCAACCCAGCGAGGAACTTGCGAGCCGATTCGTTCAGCCTGCCAACTTAGCAGGCCACCGATGAAGGGAATAAGTATTAGCCAGGGTAATAACATGGCGCAATGTGTCCCTTAATTAAACCAGAAGCAGCAGAGCGATAACCAGCACTGCACCTAAACCGAGAGAAGCCGCATACCAACGAGTTAATCCATTCTCACTGAAACTTAATCCTTTATTGGTACCTTTAAGCAGGCAACCGAATAAATTAAAGAATTGGTTAACAGGATCATTTTGGATAAGCCACGCCGCCCCTTTATAAGGTTTGACAAACAGCACTTCATACAGAGCATCAAATCCCCAAGCATGGAACCACCATGTTGAGAAGAAACGACCGGTACGAGTATTGGCAACCTTAGCAACACATTGACGCTGTTTCAGGTATAACCATGCTGCAATGGCAACGCCTACAATCGCTACCACACCAGAAAGAATTTCTAATACATACTTACCATCGTGCGATGCGTTTCCTTCAGGGAAAACAGCACCTAACGGTTGAGTGATTAACGCACCGATAAATGTTGATAACAGTGCTAATACCGCTAATGGGAAAGTATGAGTAAACCCTTTAACTTGGTGTGCTTCGGTTTTGGTTTCACCATGGAATACGATGAAAATCAAACGGAAGGTATAAAGAGACGTAAATAACGCACCAATTAACCCTGCTAGCATTAAGTTAAAATGCCCGTTTGAGTACGCACCCCATAAGATTTCATCTTTACTGAAGAACCCTGCTGTTAACAGTGGTAATGCCGCTAATGCGCCACCACCAATCAGGAAACAAGCATAAACAAATGGGATCTTCTTACGTAACCCGCCCATCTTAAAGATATTTTGTTCGTGGTGGCAGGCAATAATCACAGAGCCTGCGGATAAGAACAGTAACGCTTTAAAGAAAGCGTGGGTCATTAAGTGGAAAATTGCCGCATCCCATGCTTGAGCGCCTAAAGCCAAGAACATATAACCAATTTGGCTCATGGTTGAATAAGCAAGAATACGTTTAATATCTGTTTGTACTAAGGCAGCAAAACCCGCTAACACTAATGTCACCGCACCGATAATACCGACTAATTCCAGCACTTCTGGTGCCATTAAGAATAGCGCGTTGCTACGTGCCACTAAGTACACACCCGCTGTAACCATGGTTGCGGCGTGAATTAATGCAGATACAGGTGTTGGGCCTGCCATTGCATCGGCTAACCAAGTTTGTAATGGAAGCTGTGCTGATTTACCTACTGCACCGCCTAATACCATTAACATTGCCCAATTAATAACACTTGAACCTACTGCTAATTGCTCAGGCGCAAGTACCGCCATTTCACGGAAGCTCAATGTACCTAATTGGTCAAACAGGATAAACATACCGATAGCTAGGAACACATCACCGATACGCGTTACGATAAACGCTTTCATCGCCGCTGCGCCATTAGCAGGATTGCTATAATAGAAACCAATTAACAGGTAGCTACATAGACCAACCCCTTCCCAACCCATATACATCAGCATCATGTTATCAGCCAGTACTAAGACAACCATACTGGCGATAAATAAGTTGGTATAAGCAAAGAAGCGAGAATACCCTTCTTCTCCACGCATATACCACGATGCATACATATGAATCAGGAAGCCAACACCGGTAATCACACCCAGCATGGTTAATGAAAGACCATCAAGAACCAGTGTGAATGGAATATTAAAATTCCCTGCTGACATCCAGTTCCATAAAGTCAGAACTTGAGTTTCTTGCCCATTGGCAAAGAAATCCATACCAACCCAAAGTGCAACTAAAGCCGATAAACCAACCGAACCTGTACCAATCCATGCTGATACGTTTTCAGACCAACGACCACGTGAGAAAGCGAGCAGTAAAAATCCCAGCAGTGGTAGCAGAATGGTTAAATAGAGTATATTCATCCGCGCATCTCACTGACTGTATCAATATTGATGTTTTGGCGATGTCTATGAAGCTGTAACAACAATGCCAGACCAATACTTGCCTCTGCCGCCGCCAAGCTGATTGCCAGAATATACATTATCTGACCATCTGTTTGACCCCAAAAGCTACCACCGACAACAAATGCCAGTGCAGCCGCATTAATCATAATTTCTAGTCCGATCAACATAAACAACAGGTTGCGGCGAAGTACTAAACAGGTAAAACCTAACACAAACAGTACCGCCGCCAAGATCAAACCATGTTGAAGAGGTATCATTTTTGCTCCCCTGCGTTTTCGTTTTCGACGAGATCGTCATGGCTCTGATCACGACCAATGTGATAAGCAACTATTAACCCCGACAATAAGAGAACAGATGCTAACTCAACAGCCAGAATATAAGGCCCAAATAAGCTAATACCGACCTCTTTCGCACCAATTATTTCTCCAGTAATCTCACCGTGAGTAACACTACTAATTGCATAAATAAGCACGACTAATAGCATTAGAGATAACAGTGCAGGCCCAATCCAAAACTTCGGTTGTAGCCACTTTCTCTCTTGGTCAACGACGGATTTACCTAAATTAAGCATCATCACCACGAAAACGAACAACACCATAATGGCGCCAGCGTAAACGATGATTTCTAATGCACCTGCGAAATAGGCGCCCAGCGAGAAGAAAACCACAGAGAGGGCAATCAATGAAATCACTAAGTACAACAATGCGTGTACTGGATTGGTATGAGTGATCACTCTCAATGTTGCAAGGATGGCAATCAGCCCCGCGATGTAAAATGCAAATTCCATGAATATCGCTCCTTACGGTAACAGGCTTTTGACATCGATAGGTTTAGCTTCATCATCTGCATCACCTTTGTCTTTGCCGTTAATCGCCATACCTGTTTTACGGTAAAAGTTATATTCAGGATATTTGCCGGGTCCAGAAATCAACAGATCGTCTTTTTCATAAACCAGATCCTGACGCTTAAACTCACCCATTTCAAAGTCAGGCGTCAATTGCAACGCCGTTGTTGGGCAAGCTTCTTCACATAAACCGCAGAAAATACAGCGAGAAAAGTTGATACGGAAAAATTCCGGATACCAACGACCATCTTCATGTTCTGCTTTCTGTAATGAAATACAGCCAACTGGACAAACTGCCGCACACAAGTTACAAGCAACACAGCGTTCTTCACCATCGGGATCACGCGTCAATACAATACGTCCACGGTAGCGTGGTGCAACGTTGACAGGTTCTTCCGGGTACATCTGTGTTTCACGTTTGGCGAAGGCGTGTAAGCCAATCATCCAAATGCTTCGTACCTGGGTGCCGAAACCAGTCAATAACTCTTTTAAAGTCATGGTTCAATCACCCCTTATTGAGCGTTGTAAAGTATCACTGCAGCAGTTACCAGCAGATTGATAAGAGTTAACGGTAAGCAAATTTTCCAACCAAAAGACATCACTTGGTCGTAACGCGGACGCGGTAACGAAGCACGAATAAGGATGAACATCATCATGAAAAATCCTGTTTTCAGTGCAAACCAAATGAATGACGGTAAGAAAGGACCTTGCCAACCACCAAAGAATAACGTCACGATAAGACCTGATACTGCAACGATCCCGATATATTCACCGACAAAGAACAAACCGAATTTCATACCGGAATATTCAATGTGATAACCATCAGCAAGCTCTTGTTCTGCTTCTGGTTGGTCAAATGGATGACGGTGACAAACAGCAACGCCAGCAATTGCAAACGTAATAAAGCCGAAGAATTGTGGGATAACATTCCACATATTCGCTTGTGAATTCACAATATCTGTCAAGTTAAAAGAGCCTGCTTGAGCAACAACCCCTAAGATTGAAAGTCCTAAGAACACTTCATAGCTTACGGTTTGTGCTGATGCACGCATTGCACCTAACAATGAGTATTTATTGTTACTTGACCAACCCGCAAATAACACGGCATACACCGCGATACCCGCAACCATCAAGAAGAATAAAATACCGATATTTAAGTCAGCAACAACCCATGTTGAGCTAACCGGTACAATGGCAAATGACAGCAATAAAGATGAAAACGCAATTACTGGTGCTATGGTGAAGATAAAGCGGTCAGCAAATTTTGGGATCCAGTCCTCTTTAAAGAACATTTTGATCATATCCGCAATTAGCTGTGCTGAACCTGCATAACCTACACGGTTAGGCCCATAACGGTTTTGAAATAACCCCAGTAAACGGCGTTCCCCCATACTCATAAAAGCACCACAGGTGACCACGACAAGCAAGATCACCACGGCTTTTAGAACAGTGAGTAAAATCTCTGTAACTTCAGGAGATAACCAGCTCATTATGCAATACCCCGCAGTTGACGAACCGATACACCCACCAGCGATGGAGAAATACCTGCCATACCTAACGGCAAGCCGATTTGACCTTGAGTTAGGTGAGCACTGATTTTCACAGGTAAGGTGAATTCACGACCTTCGTAAGTAAACATGGCTTGCTGACCCTGAGTTAACGCTAATGCTTGTGCATCAGATTCGCTCAATGTTAAATAAGCCGTTTCCATACGAGATTGGATAACTTCTGCACGTTGTGATAATTCTTCACTACCAAATAAACGGTAGCAAGGTGCGACAGTCCATTGATTTTTCTGTGCATTAAATGGCGCAGGAATATCAGTAAAGTAGCCAAGTGTATTATCACCACATTCGATTAAGCGCACACCCGGATCGCCAAAGCGTAAGCTGCCACCCACTTCGGCTTGGAATTTATTCCATGCTTGAGGTGAGTTCCAACCCGGTGCCCATGCAAATGGAATTTGCTGACGAGGTGCGGTTGGGCTGTTATTACCTTCCATTGAGAACGCAAATGGTGTGTCGATATCTTTTGGTTGACGCTGTTCATGAACAGACACATTCGCCAACATGGAAGTACGACCACTGTAACGATGGGGTTCACGCGCCAATTTTTGACCGCGAATACGGAATGATGCATTCGGAGCGGCATCAACAATGCCAGCAAACTGAGGAAGACTGGTTGCACAATGCTCAATCACATTGTCTAACTGTGTCCAATCCAGCGTTCTTTCATGCCATTGTGAATCAACTGCACTTAACCAACGCCAGCTTTCATGCATCACCACTTCTTTGTTATAGAAAGAAGGTTCAAAAACTTGGAAATAACGCTGTGCTCTTCCCTCTTGGCTCACCATTGTCCCATCGCTTTCAGCGAATGAAGACGCAGGGAGAACTAGATGTGCTTTTGCCATAATATCTGTTTGCTGGTGGTCGATAACAATAACGTTATCGACTTTAGCAATCGCATCATCAATAACATCAGCATCGTAATGGCGATATAAATCGTTTTCCATAACAACAACGGTGTCGGCTTGACCACTGCGCATGATTTTTAAAGCATCATCAAGTGGCTGAGCGTTGATCATGGCTAGCCCCATGCTGTTTGCATCATCAGCAACGAAAGAAAGTCCCACTTCATTGCCTTTTGCTTTTAATGCAAACGCAATGTTGGCAGCAGCTTTAATAACGTCTTCACTACCTGCATGACTACCACTGATAATTAATGGTTTTTTCGCTTGAGAAAGTGCTTGAACAACCATCTCGATATGTTTATTCAGCGCGTCATCGATACCATCAACCGCAGGTGCTTCACCGTTAATGTTATTGGCAATTGCAAATCCTAAGCGTGCTTGATCAACAACCGGGGCGCGATAACTCCATGCAGCAACATCATCAAGACGGGTTTCATCAACATGAGTCACAAACAGCGGATATTTCGCACGTTGCCCGATATTCATAATCGCAGCAATTTGCCAGTCAGCGACTTTTTGAGCCGCAGCCATTTCACGCGCTTTACCTTTCACCGCTTGACGTACAGACAATGCCATACGAGCACCAGTTTGCGTTAAATCTTCACCTAACACTAAAACCGCATCGTAATCTTCAATTTCACGTAGAGATGGAGTATGAACACCACCTTTTTGTAAAATCTCTAACATTAATGTCAAACGTTTCTGCTCTGATGCAGAGATACCACTATAGAAGTTTTCAGCACCCACAACTTCACGTAATGCAAAGTTACTTTCAATGCTTGCACGAGGCGAACCAATACCCACGATACGCTGACTTTTCTTCAGCATATCCGCAGCGGCTTGAGTCGCTTGAACTGCACTAATTTCTAACCAGTTACTACCTAAACGTTTTTTAGGCTGACGAGGTCTGCTTGCTAAGTTCACATAGCCATAGCCAAAACGACCACGGTCACAGAGGAAATAGCGGTTTACAGTCCCGTTATAACGGTTTTCAATACGACGTAATTCACCATAGCGTTCACCCGGGCTTGTGTTACAGCCCATGCTACAACCTTGGCAAATACTTGGTGCAAACTGCATATCCCACTTACGGTTATAACGTGATGAGTGAGTTTTATCAGTAAATACACCCGTCGGACAAATTTCGACTAAGTTACCCGAGAATTCGCTCTCTAATGTGCCATCTTCAACACGTCCAAAGAAAACGTTGTTATGCGCACCAAAGACACCAAGATCAGTACCATCGGCATAGTCTTTGTAGTAACGAACACAGCGGTAACAAGCAATACAACGGTTCATTTCATGAGAAATAAACGGTCCCAGATCTTGATTTCTATGTGTACGCTTGGTAAAGCGATAGCGACGCATAGTGTGACCTGTCATTACCGTCATATCTTGAAGGTGGCAGTTACCCCCTTCTTCACAAACTGGACAGTCATGAGGATGGTTTGTCATATACCATTCAACAACGCTTTCGCGGAATTTCTTCGCTTCTTCGTCATCAATAGAAATAAACGTGCCATCAGTCGCTGGTGTCATACAAGACATCACTAAACGACCGCGGGTATCCTCAGCATTTTGATACTGCTTAACCGCACACTGGCGGCAAGCGCCAACGCTTCCCAGCGCTGGGTGCCAGCAAAAATAAGGAATATCTAAGCCTAAATTAAGACAGGCTTCTAACAGGTTATCAGCCCCGTTAACTTCATATTCTTTGCCGTCTACATGAATCGTAGCCATAGTCAGCATGCTTCCCAAAGGCCTGCACAGCAGGCGTTAAACCTAGAATGTGTCGTGAAAAATTACCAGCGGCTTTTCAGCAAGTTAGGCTGAATACCTCTGATTAAGTTGGCATTTGTATAATCTTCTTGAATAATGCCCGCTTCAAATTCTTCACGGAAATATTTAATGGCGCTTTGTAAAGGTTCTACCGCACCCGGTGCGTGAGCACAGAATGTGTGTCCTGGACTTAAAGAACGACATAAATGCTCAAGGGTTTCAATATCACCAGGGCGACCTTTACCGTTTTCTATCGCACGTAAGATTTCGACACTCCATGGCAAGCCATCACGGCAAGGTGTACACCAGCCACAAGATTCACGCGCAAAGAACTCTTCTAAGTTGCGAGTTAATGAAACCATATTAATTTCATTATCTACTGCCATCGCAAGCGCTGTGCCTAAACGGCTACCTGCTTTTGCAATCGTGCCAAAATCCATTGGGAGATCGAGGTGATCTTCTGTTAAGAAATCAGTACCTGCACCACCCGGTTGCCATGCTTTCAGCTTAAGACCATCACGCATACCGCCTGCGTAATCTTCAAGGATCTCACGCGCGGTTGTACCAAATGGTAATTCCCATAAGCCCGGAAATTTCACACGACCAGAGAATCCCATTAATTTAGTACCCGCGTCTGGGCTTTTGCCTTCACTTAAGCCGATGTACCAATCTTTGCCATGTTCAATAATCGCGGGCACGTTACACAGTGTTTCAACGTTATTGACACAGGTTGGTTTACCCCATGCACCTGATGTTGCAGGGAATGGTGGTTTAGAGCGCGGGTTAGCACGACGACCTTCTAAGGAGTTGATTAATGCCGTCTCTTCACCACAGATGTAACGACCAGCACCTGTATGAACAAACAGTTCAAAGTCAATTCCTGAACCGAAGATATTTTTACCAAGGAAACCCGCTGCTTTTGCTTCCTCAATGGCATGGCGTAAATGCTTAGCCGCTTCAATATATTCGCCACGAAGGAAAATATAACCACGGTAAGCTTTTAGTGCGTGAGCGCCGATAATCATCCCTTCAATTAATAGATGTGGAAGTTCTTCCATTAAGAGACGGTCTTTATAAGTACCCGGCTCCATTTCATCTGCATTACAAAGGATGTAACGGATATTCATGCTTTCATCTTTTGGCATCAGGCTCCATTTCAAGCCTGTTGAGAATCCAGCACCACCACGACCTTTTAGGCCAGCATCTTTAACTTCAGTAGTCACCTCAGTCGGAGACATCCCTTTTAATGCTTTTTCTGCCGCTTTATAACCGTTTTTAGCACGGTATTCATCCAGCCATACAGGCTGACGATCATCGCGTAAGCGCCACGTTAGCGGATGCGTTTCTGCGCTACGAATAATCGGTTTTGCTCCTGAAATTGCTGTCATGGATACTGCTCCAGTAACGTTTCAATCTCTTCAGGTTTAACAAAGCTGTGAGTATCGTCATCTACCATCATGGTAGGACCTTTATCACAATTACCTAAACAGCAGGTTGGCAGTAATGTAAAGCGACCATCTGGTGTTGTTTGACCAGGGATAATATTAAGATGCTTTTCAATTGCTGCTTGAATGCCTTGATAACCTGTAATATGACAAACCACGCTGTCACAAAAACGAATAATGTGACGGCCAACGGGTTGGCGGAAAATTTGGCTATAGAACGTAGCAACGCCTTCAACATCGCTTGCAGGGATCCCAAGAACATCCGCAATCGCATAAATCGCGCCGTCTTCCACCCAACCGCGGTTCTTTTGCACAATTTTCAGTGCTTCAATAGAGGCTGCTCGCGGATCTTCGTAGTGATGTTTTTCTTGTTCAATTTCAGCACGTTCTTCTTCAGTTAAAACAAACGTTGCTTTCTTTGAATGTGTTACATCAACGATTTCGATCTGCACTGCATCATCTTTTTGGTTTAATTCATTTTGCATGATTAACGATCCACATCCGACATTACAAAATCAATACTTCCCAGATACACAATCAAGTCAGAAACCAAGCTACCGCGGATAACCGCTGGGATTTGTTGTAAATGAGCAAAACTAGGCGTACGAATACGTGTACGGTAGCTCATTGTGCTGCCATCGCTGGTTAAGTAATAACTGTTGATCCCTTTAGTGGCTTCAACCATCTGGAATGATTCATTAGCAGGCATAACCGGGCCCCATGAAACCTGTAAGAAGTGGTTAATCATGGTTTCGATATGCTGTAATGTGCGCTCTTTTGGTGGAGGCGTTGTCAGTGGATGATCTGCTTTAAATGGCCCTTCTGGCATATTTTTATAGCACTGTTCCAAAATGCGTAAGCTCTGGCGTAGCTCTTCTACTTTCAGCATTACACGATCGTAACAGTCACCATTGCTTGCGACAGGGATTTCAAATTCAAAGTTTTCATAACCTGAATATGGGCGCCATTTACGCACGTCAAATTCAACACCTGTTGCACGAAGACCCGCACCTGTGACTCCCCACTCTAACGCTTCTTTTGCGTTATATGAGGCAACGCCAATAGTACGACCTTTCAAAATACTGTTTTGCAACGCTGCTTTTACGTAAGAATCTAGACGTTTTGGCATCCAATCTAAAAATTCACGTAATAAGCGTTCCCAACCACGTGGCAAGTCATGAGCAACACCGCCAATACGGAACCATGCAGGATGCATACGGAATCCGGTAATCGCTTCAACAATGTTGTAAACTTTTTGGCGATCAGTAAAGGCGAAGAACACCGGTGTCATTGCACCAACGTCTTGGATAAAGGTACTGATATACAGTAAGTGGCTATTAATACGAAATAGCTCAGACAGCATGACACGAATGACTTTGACGCGTTCAGGCACTTCGATACCGGCAAGTTTTTCCACTGCAAGTACATAAGGCATTTCGTTAACGCATCCGCCGAGGTATTCGATTCGATCTGTATATGGGATATAGCTGTGCCAAGATTGGCGCTCACCCATTTTTTCAGCACCACGGTGGTGATAACCCACATCAGGTACACAGTCGACGATTTCCTCGCCATCAAGCTGAAGAATAATACGGAATGCACCGTGAGAGGATGGATGGTTAGGGCCGAGGTTTAAGAACATAAAGTCCTCATTCTCCGTACCGCGTTTCATCCCCCACTCTTCAGGTTTAAATGTCAGCGATTCCATTTCCAGATCCTGCTTCTGCTTTGTCAGCACATAAGGATCGAACTCTGTCGCACGAGCAGGATAATCTTTACGCAGTGGATGACCTTCCCAATCAGGAAGCATCATAATACGGCGTAAATTGGGGTGCCCATTAAAGACAATCCCAAACATATCCCAGACTTCACGCTCATACCAATTCGAGTTAGGAAAGAGAGATGTGATTGTCGGAACATTAAGATCATTTTCACTTAATGCGACTTTCAACATAATATCTTTATTACGATCGATTGATATCAGATGATAGAAAACGGAAAAGTCTGCTGCTGGTAAGCCTTGGCGGTGCGTACGAAGACGCTCATCAAAGCCATGCATATCAAACAGCATGACATAAGGTTTTGGTAAAGATTTGAGGTATTGCAGTACCTCAATGAGTTGTTCCCGCTTAACCCAAACAACTGGCATGCCAGTACGAGTAGGCTGGAACGTAAACGCATCTGGCCCAAATTTCTGACGCAGTTCATTAACTACCTGATCATCAATATGATCGGTCGTTTCCCACGCTGGCCGAGCGCCTTTTTGCGCTATCTGATCGGTCATTTCTATTCACCACAACTTTGATCAGGGTTACTATGATCGCAACACATTGCTCTGGTTACGTCTTAGGCAAAAGCCTTTAAATTTCGTCAGGAGTACGCAGATTTTTGACTGCGATACGCTCACCGTGTTTTCTTTCTCGTTCTGATTGCATATTGGCACGGTAAACGCCTTGGTCGCCGACAACCCATGATAATGGGCGACGTTCTTTACCAATGGACTCTTGTAATAACATCAGTGCTTGCATATAAGCTTCAGGGCGTGGCGGACATCCAGGAATATACACATCAACTGGAATGAACTTATCCACACCTTGCACTACTGAGTAGATGTCATACATACCACCAGAGTTAGCACATGCACCCATAGAGATAACCCATTTAGGCTCTAACATCTGATCGTATAAACGCTGAATAACGGGTGCCATTTTCGTAAAGCAAGTACCCGCAACCACCATAAAGTCAGCTTGACGAGGGGATGCACGTAATACTTCTGAACCAAAACGAGCCACGTCATGTACAGCTGTAAATGACGTCACCATTTCAACGTAACAACAAGAAAGACCAAAGTTATATGGCCATAAAGAGTTTTTCCGTCCCCAGTTCACAACGTCATGCAACGCATGTTCCAGTTTTCCCATATACACACTGCGATGAACGTGAGCATCTAATGGGTCACTGACAATTTCCTGTGATTGCAGGGGATAACGGTCATTCTCACCGTTCGGATCTATGCGGGTGAGCGTATAATCCATTTCTAATGCCTCGCTTATTACTGCTGCGGATGTTTGCCGCTGGTTAATCGAACATGGCTTTTACTCGCAGTTTCACGGCGAGAGCGAATAGGCGTCCAATCTAATGCACCTATGCGAACCAAATAGAATAATCCAGCTAATAAAATAGCGATGAAGACTGATGCTTCAATAAAGCCTAACCAGCCAACTTCACGAACGGAAACAGCCCAGGCATAAAGAAACAGTGCTTCAACATCGAAAATAACGAAAAACATGGCAACTAAATAGAATTTAGCTGACATGCGCAGACGAGCGCTGCCAACAGAATCAAGACCAGATTCATAAGGAACATGCTTTGCCCTTGCCTGTGCGCGTCCGCCTAAATAGCGGGCACCCAACAACATGAGCGAACATAACCCCAATGCGCCTATGAGGAAGACAGCAAATGCCCAATGATGGGCGATAACTTCGGTGGTTGTAGACATACTCATTGCTTACTCATCAAAGGTGGTGTCAATTAACCAACTCTTATCCGGCGGTTTACACCACATTTCTAATTACGAAAAAAAAGGCGAATTAAACAGACTTGCTAATTAAAGAAATAATAACAGTCTATTTATACCTTTTTTCTTTTTTAGAAAACTTTGCGACAAGTCACTCAGTTTTCTATCGCGATTTAACAAATTAAACACTCATTTTTAACACTTAATTACTGGCTAATGCTAAAACGTGTCAGTCAACCGACAAACTTTATGCTAACACGCTTAGTCTAACCGATAATTCGATTTTACTACACCAGTATCTCAGGAAAAACCTTATTCAACACAGGCAAATGTGCCTTATTTTTTTGATCAAACTCACAAAATAGTCGAAAAAACGCCTAATCAGTTTAAAATTTATCCAAATTTTAACAAATTAACTTTCTAATATTGTGGAGAAGGTCAAATATCCGCTTAGATTTACTTTTTTATTCTCTTAAAACCTAGACAAACTTTTTATTTGTTAACAAATCCTACAAGTGATTAACCAAGAGGGAAGGTAAACATTTTTTTAACAAATAGTTTAGGTAGTAATGGAATGAAATGTCACAAAGATAAATACATAAAACAACATAATTATTAACATAATGTTACTACTTCAGAAGAAAGCAATAAAAAAACGGAAATAAATGCACTTCATTGCATCTATTCCCGTTTATTATTCATCACTATCCAGTTTTATTTGACTCTATTTTAATCTTTAATTTTTGTGTTTTAACGCTAAAAAATTCACACAATTATTAATGTGATTATTCAAGTTCAGTAGAGCTAATATCTTCAGATGCAGTGACAGTATAAGGTGTTTTCTTGTTTTCAATCGCATTGAATACTGTTAACACCGCTTCATTTTGTTCATCAGAGTTACGATATAACCAATATTGTGTTTCAGGTAAACGCGGTAAACCTTCGCTTTCACCTAAAATACGCAAATCAGCATTTTGCATTTCAAGTGGACGAGCAGTAATACCCACTTCTGCATTAACTGCCGCACGAACAGCAGATAAAGAAGCGGCTTCATAAGCAACACGCCATTGAATTCCAGCGTCATCTAACGTGTTTATCGCTAATTGACGGAATGGATTCGTTTCATCCATAACAACTAAAGGAATAGGTTCATTCATTTGTAATTGAAAATCTGGCGCACAATGCCATAACACTGGTGCAGTACGTAACGCTGTACGTGGGTGATGACCAATACGTGCTGTTGTTAACGCTAAATCAATTTCATGATTATCTAGCATTGTCTCAATATATTGAGAACGCTTAATACGTACATCAACAGCTAAACGAGGATACACTGACGCGATACGATTTAATAAAAACGGTAATAAAGTATCGACAGAGTCATCAGAAGCACCAATACGTAGCTCCCCTTCTGCATCGCTATACGTTAATGATGCCGTTGCATCATCATTTGCACGCAGAATTTGACGCGCATAACCTAACAGTTGTAGACCATGCTCGGTTAAAAGTTTATTACGACCATGACGGGCGAAAAGCTCTCTACCCACCAATTGCTCTAAACGTTGCATCTGCTGACTCACAGCAGATTGGGTTCGACATACAGCAGCCGCGGCGGCTGCAAAAGTGTTCAAATCTGCTACAGCTACAAACGTTCTAAGCAGATCGAGGTCGAGATTCATTATCGGACGATTTGCATTAATCATTGTTTATTCTTCACTTATTTTTGATTTTTAAATTACATATACCTGGTGTTTTATATCAAAAGTCTAAAAAGACTTCCGATTCAGACTGTACTTTACTCTGAAAAGGAGAGCAAAGACATACAGAATACTTTACATTTGTTTCTTATCGTTTACACCTCCTAGATAGAAAGGAATTGCATCTTTTTGTAACAAATTAAATTTTATTATCATTTTATATATTCACAAGAAAGAACTTTATACCGTCATCACAAGTTAGACTTAGATCATGCTATATTGTTTTCTCATTCATAAATTTTAACATTTTGAAAATAATTTAGATTATCTTAACTATACATTCAAGTTTAAGTATTTCCCCCTATAAACTAAATTTAAGATTTAAATTTAATTTATACTTAAACTAATTGATTGCTATAGAATAAAGTAGATTTAACCATATTATTTGAAAATTTAATATATTAAGTCAGATAATACAAATCCGATAAAATTATTCAATAATTGATTATGCAACATTTCACTTACTAACCTATCACATCAACTTATTTCTAATCGACACACTAAAAAGGCCCTTTTCATCAGAATAACAATCTGGATTATTTATCAAATCTGAAACATAATCCCACAGTAGGTAATATATTCAGTCATCAAAATAACATTCCAAGAATAAACTGACCTTTTACACCAAAAATTACCTAGCATCTTCAAAAGTTTGTAACGTGAGAGTAGAGTGATAGAACAGTTATTTGCTGGGATAACCTTTTCATTTGTATCTTTCTATATGAATAGCAACCGGCGATAAATGTCGCTAAGTCGCCATAATCACAATAAAGATACGAGTCAGACCCTATTAGGTAAACGCGCTATGAATCAGATTAAAAAATCAAACAAACTCGAACATGTCTGTTACGACATTAGAGGTCCGGTTTTGCAAGAGGCAAAACGTCTGGAAGAAGAAGGTAACAAAGTTTTAAAACTCAATATTGGTAACCCAGCACCTTTTGGCTTTGAAGCACCTGATGAAATTTTAGTAGATGTGATCCGCAATCTACCAAGCTCTCAGGGTTATAGTGACTCTAAAGGTCTGTTTTCCGCGCGTAAAGCTATCATGCAGCATTATCAAGCTCGTGATATGCGAGATATCACTGTTGAAGACATCTATATTGGTAATGGTGTTTCTGAGTTAATCGTACAAGCGATGCAAGCGTTATTGAATAATGGCGATGAAATGCTAGTACCAGCGCCTGATTACCCATTATGGACAGCCGCTGTTTCCCTTTCTGGGGGAAATGCCGTTCATTATATGTGTGACGAGCAACAAGGTTGGTTCCCTGATCTCGATGATATTCGTAGTAAAATTACAAAAAATACCCGCGGTATTGTTATTATCAATCCAAATAATCCAACAGGTGCGGTGTATAGCAAAGATATTCTGATGGAAATCGTTGAGATAGCACGTCAACACAACCTGATTATCTTCGCTGACGAGATCTACGATAAAATTCTGTATGACGATGCACAACATCATTCTATCGCTGCCATGGCACCCGATTTATTAACCGTAACATTTAATGGTTTATCAAAAACTTACCGTGTTGCAGGTTTCCGTCAAGGTTGGATGGTATTAAACGGCCCTAAAAAACAGGCTAAAAGCTATATTGAAGGCTTAGATATGCTGGCATCGATGCGTTTATGTGCCAACGTACCAATGCAACATGCTATTCAAACGGCATTAGGAGGCTATCAAAGTATTAGTGAATTTATTCTGCCTGGTGGTCGTTTATACGAACAACGCAATCGAGCTTGGGAACTCATTAATCAAATCCCGGGAGTTTCTTGTGTTAAACCTATGGGGGCGTTGTATATGTTCCCTAAAATAGACCTTAACCGCTACAGTATTAAAAACGATCAGAAAATGATCCTTGATTTATTACTGCAAGAAAAAGTGTTATTGGTACAAGGAACCGCCTTTAACTGGCCATACCCAGACCATTTCCGTATTGTGACCCTTCCGCGTGAAGATGATTTAGATATGGCAATCCAAAAATTTGGTCGTTTTATTGTGGGTTATCATCAATAAAATTGTCTACACCTAAAATAAAACGCAATATTACAATACGTTATATTGCGTTTTTTTATTTTATTTTTTATTAATGTTTACATCTATCTATTATCCACTCACAATAATGTCTTCAATCACGCAATTGGGAGATATTATGAGTTACTTTTTTGCCCACCTTTCTCGCTTAAAACTCATTACTCGTTGGCCTTTAATGCGTAATATTCGCCAAGAAAATGTGTCTGAACACAGTTTACAAGTTGCTTTTGTCGCCCATGCCTTAGCAGTGATAAAAAACCGCAAGTTTGGTGGCAATGTCAATGCAGAGCGAATTGCATTACAAGCGATGTATCATGATGCCAGCGAAGTGATCACTGGCGATATGCCAACGCCTATTAAATATCACAACCCTCAAATTGCTCATGAATATAAAAAAATAGAAAAATATGCACAGCAAAAACTAATTGAAATGTTACCCGAAGAACTACAAGACGATTTTCGTCCTCTTATTGATGAGCAATTACATAATGAAGAAGAAACGTTTATTGTTAAGCAAGCAGATAGTCTGTGCGCTTATTTAAAATGTCTTGAAGAGTTAGCTGCAGGTAATAGCGAATTTAATTTAGCGAAAAATCGCCTAGAGAAAACACTTGCTGAAAGGCATAGCCCAGAAATGGATTATTTTATGAAGGTGTTTGTACCGGGATTTAGTTTATCGCTGGATGAGATTAGTGAGTGATAATAATCACTCACTTTAAAGTTGAGACTATAATTTACTGATATACATCAACCTTCATTTTTCACATCCTTTTTATCAGGGTTAATATCATTATCATTCATATTTTCCATTTCCTTTATATTTTCCGCTAAAAACTTCAATGTATTAGATTCAAAACTTTTTATCAAACCTTCTGTTAATTTATTTAGTTTATCATTTTTGCTATTATCTTTACCAATAACTAAATTTCTTATTCCTTTCATACCTCTAATAAATACATTACTTCTATTGATACTTTTTGTTTTTCCCATAGCAAGCATTATTATATCATTTTTATTTTCATCAAGTTTTAGTGTTTTTATATAATCTAATGTTTGGTCAATTGCTGAATTAACTGTCTCTAATCGTTTTTCTGAGTTTAATGTAGCAGCAAACTCTAGACCTTTATCTTTGATCATTTTTTCAATAATATTTTCGGCTTGTTCTAAATTAACATGAATATTATTATCATTAAGATAGTGTTCAGCAACTCCTTGAAAAATATCATGTGTATTTAATTCACTTTTATTTCTAACAATATTTTTATTTTTAAAATCATTAACAAGTTCAAAAAGACTTTCTATTTTTTTATCAAATTTGTTTGACTCCATCGTTTTTAATATATTTTTCGCTCTATTAGTGATATTCAATTTATTTTTTCTAGCGTCTATATATCCTTGGTATTTCTTATTTAAATAATCCTTTACATAATCAACAGAATCATTCTTATTATTATTTTCTAATATAGAAAAAATTATTGCCTCATCTGCATTTTTTAATTCTAATGAAATAGAAAAATTAGTCATTGCTTTTGATGCTTTATCATGAAACTCAGGTGCCAATGAAGTAAAATTATTATACTTTGATAATATCTCACTCCCCACACTTTCTTTATTATTAATCAAACTATTTGCAATTAATCCTTTAAAAACAATTCGATGCGTAGAAATGGCCTGTTTTATCTGCTCTAGGTCATCACTAGCACTTTGAGTCAAATTTTTATTATGTTCGCTAGAAAAAACAATGTTTTTATTATTCACTCTTGCGGTTGATTTACCATGGATATTTTTTTCTATTATTATCTCTTTTATTTTATTTCTTAATACTTTGTTACTTTCTTTTGATGTATGATTATTGTTATTAGTTTTAAACTCTTTACTACTATTTGATATAACGTTTACTCCTTTGTTATTTTGACTATTTTGATCAGACTTAATCGAAACGGTTCCTTGGCGGGACGTTGAAATTATAGCAACCATATATATATCTCTCTTATTAAATTATTTTCAACTCAATAATATGACTATACTTTTTTTTCTAAGAAAGATTTTCAAAAAACACACATTCATAGATATGTCGTATACATCAAATAAAAAACCACCGACCAGTAAATAAAAAACGCTGTTTATTAATTAACAAACAGCGTTTCAGCAAAAAAAAGTATTAATATTTAGAATGGGAATAATAGCGGGATCAGGAAGACACTAATCAACATCACAATAATCGTAAATGGCACACCAATCTTAATAAAATCGGCAAACTTATAACCACCTGGCTCAAGGATTAGCGTATTAACAGGCGATGAAACCGGCGTCATAAATGCTGCAGATGCTGCAACACCAATCACCATTGCAAATGGTAATGGTGATACATGCATTTGATTTGCGGCCGCAATAGCAATTGGTGCCATTAATACTGCAGTCGCGGTATTTGAAATAAACAACCCAATTGATGCACAAAGTATAAATAAACACACCAACATCACTTGAGGACCAGCACTACCTGCCACATCCATTAAGCCATTAACAATAAGCTCTATGCCGCCTGTTTTTTGTAATGCTGCAGCAAAAGGCATCATACCGACAATTAAAATAATGCTTGGCCAATGAATAGAGCGATAAGCACTTTCCATATCAATACAACGGAATTTACCCATTAATAAACAGGCAATAAGTGCCGCAATAAAGTTAGGAACTTCATTCGTTACCATTAATGCCACCATTAACGCTAACGAAAACAGTGCATGAGGAGCTTGAGATGAAGCAGGCGCCACAGTTTCAATTTCTGCCGCTAAATTTAACACGATAAAATTACGTGGTTTGGTTGATAAAATCCGAATAAGTTTCCAATCACCAATCACTAATAACACATCACCAAGGCGTAATGGCTCATCGACAATTTTACCCGGTAAGGCACTTCCTTCACGGCGAATAGCAACCACGTTTAATCCGTAGCGAGTACGGAATTTAATCTCTCTTAATGATTTGCCTAATAACTCTGAATCTGGATTCATGGATACTTCAGCAAGCCCTACATCACGAGATTGTTCAGAAAAATATTCGCCTCGCAAGACCATTGGCTCTAACATTTGTTCACGGCAAAACTCACGTAAATCGACATCACTAGCGGACATATCAACTAATAGAACATCTCGCTCTCTTAATTCTGTACCACCAGTTGCACTGACCATCACACGCCGAAAACGCCTCCAGCGTTCAATACCGACAACGTTTGCACCATAACGTGAACGTAAGTGTAATTCATCAAGTGAATGACCTATCAGTGGAGAGCCTTTACGAATAGCTAAACGGCGAGCACGCCCCGCTAACTGATAATCACGAATAAGATCACGGAAAGTACGGCGATAAGCTTCTTTTTGCTTACCATTATCGTTATTTCCTAACCACCTGCGTACCACCAGCATATAAAGAATGCCTGCGAATAATACGGCGATACCAATAGGCGTAATAGAGAAAAACTGAAAACTCGGTAACCCCTCTCTGACTAATTCACTGTTAACAACCATATTAGGTGGCGTTGCCACTAAGGTCATTAAGCCACTAATCAATCCAGCAAAACCTAACGGCATCATTAAACGACCGGGTGATGTTTTCATTCGAGCTGCAACACTCAATACAACAGGAATAAATATTGCGACAACGCCAGTTGAACTCATGAAAGCACCTAGACTTGCTACGCATATCATTAATAGCACAAGCATTTTAACTTCACTATTACCCGCGACACGTACCAGCCAGTCCCCCATTTGATAAGCCACGCCCGTTCTCACTAACCCTTCGCCAATAACAAAAAGGGCAGCAATAAGCAATACGTTTGGATCGCTAAATCCTACCGTGGCTTCATTTAATGAGAGAGTTCCACTAAGAACGAATGCGATAATGACAAGTAAAGCGACCACATCCATGCGGATTTTGTTGGTCGTAAAAAGGACAATAGCTATCAATAGCAGGCTTAAAACCCATAATAATTCGCTATTCAAAATGGCCTCGATCAGCAATAAGTGAAAACAAGTTAAGACATCAATTCACTACATTGATAAGTAGACCATTTTTACAACAATAAATCTTCTAATATGATCAAAGAAAAGACTATCTTTTGTGCGTTATTATCACTTTTTCAGCTTGCTTCTCGATTTGAATATTGTTTAAAAAATCAATGATTAAATGAATCTCATTGCGGCGAGGGAGAGAAAGAGGTGCATGAACAGCAACGACTTGACATCCTGCATCTAAACCAGAGTAAATACCCGCTGCAGCATCTTCAAAAACGACACAATCCTGTGGCAATAAACCCAATTTTTTGGCACCTAAAAGATAAGGCTCAGGATTAGGTTTACCTTTACTAATACATTCCGCGGTAACCCAATGCTTAGGTTCAGGGATACCCGTGACAGATTGGCGCGTTGAGGCGATAGGAACAGTACCAGATGTGACAATCGCCCATGGAATATTTAAGTCATTAAGACGATTAATTAACTCAATAGCCCCTGGAAGCGGTGCTAAACCCTCTGTTTGTGTTGATTCTAATTTTTCTAACCAACGAAAAGTTTCTGTTATCTCTTGTTCGGTAGCATTAGGCATAAAATGGCGAATCGACTCAATAGCAGGCTTTCCATGGATGTAGTCATTAATCTCTTGTGTTGATACGCCAACGCGTTCACCAAATAACGCCCAGCAATGTTCAACAACAGGTAATGAATCAACTAATGTTCCATCTAAATCAAATAGAAAGCCTTTACATGTGATCGCCATAATTTATGCCTACCTTAGAATGATGCGTTACTTATTACGCATTAAGAATTTGTTGGATTTCAACGACGCTAAGGTGATATTGACGAGGGCACGCTAACCAAACAGCCAGCATTCTCTGGTATTTTTCCCACATTGGTGTTTGTGAGTTAAAACCATGACTGCCACTATCAAAATGTGTATAACGCCCTTCTGTATTCACCATAAAACGCACATAACTAAGATAGCGGGATTCTGTCGCCGCATCAAAGCCAATAAATGCAACACGACGAGCATCAGGCATTTCTTGATCTTTTAAGTTATCGCGAGAAACTTGCAGTGCATGGTACATTTCCATGACGTTAATAATGGTACGGCAAGTCTCCTCAGACATTTCATCAAAATCACGGTCTAGTTCACGTAATTGTAATCCGTAACCGCGTTCAATGATTGTCTGATAGCGACGATAACGTTCAGCGTTATCAGGATCCATCATAGTCATCATTTTGTATTGATTAGAGAGGATCAAGCGTTGTGCATGTGTCATTTCCATCATTAATTCTCCAAAGAAATCATTGAGGAGAGAATGACATTAATCAAAAGTATTGAGTAGTGTTAACTACGCGTTTTTTGATCTCAACGGGGTAATTCTGATGACAATCATGACCAACGAAGAAGGTAGAACAGATGTTCTACACATCATCAAGAAAAGAACGATCAAGTTGCTTAAAAGCGCGTTTTAATAAATGAGCTAAAGAAAGGTAAGTCGGCGTTTGTTCGACTGGTGCTAAAGCAATGCCTGCTTCTTCAAATTTCTCTCGAATTTCATAAAACCAGCGTAATAACGTAGCTGGAAGTGGCGTTGCTGCACGCTTACCTAACCACCACAACCCTTGCATTGGCAGACTACAGGCAAATAACGCCGTTGTAATTGCAGGCCCTAAATTACCGCCTAATGCGATTTGCCATGTCATTGTAAAAATAGCAATAGGTGGCATATAACGAATACCAAAACGTGTGGCTTTGACAATACGATTCTCAGGAAAAACAGGCGCTAATTGTTTTTCAACCGGCCAGGTTTTTAAATACTCGTTCCCCAAACGAAGCTTCTTAAAAAAGCCGGGGGGAGTCACTGTCGGTTCGCTCATAATGACCTCAATCAATTTCTTCTGTAACTTTTAAAAAATATCTATAAAGAATAAAAATCTTTTAGTAGAATTAAGTATATTTTGTCTTTGTTGCCTTTACTCTGTATCCTGTGCCCATTCTAAAGGTTTGTGGCAATAAAGCGCTATATTTTGTTTGCCGGCGTGATTTTCAACCCTTTTCGCCGATTTTAACGCGAAAAGTTAATGGGTGAATAAAAATCGTCCAATTAATGATTGGCAACTATAATTAGCATCAAGTTTTTTACTTTAAGCATGATGCGCGTCATTAATGTCATCATAGTAATGCGATAGGCTTTTATGATTGACGTTTTATTAACCACCGTCTTTATAATATAAAAGACACTACGACAACAAGATAAATAGGTAATTCCATGTCAAGTAAGCTGGTGCTGGTACTGAACTGCGGTAGTTCTTCTCTTAAATTTGCAATTATCAACCCAGAAAATGGTGAAGAATTCCTGTCAGGTTTGGCTGAATGCTTCAACCTTCCTGAAGCCCGCCTGAAGTGGAAAATGGATGGCCAAAAACATGAAGCTGCGTTAGGCGCAGGTGCTGCTCATAGCGAAGCATTAAACTTTATCGTAAATACTATTCTGGCTGAAAAACCAGAACTGTCTGCACAAATCGCTTCAATTGGTCACCGTATTGTTCACGGTGGTGAGAAATTCACTAAATCTGTCGTGATCACTGACGAAGTTATCAAAGGTATTGAAGCTGCTATCCCATTTGCTCCATTACATAACCCAGCTCACCTTATTGGTATTGAAGAAGCGCGTAAAGCATTCCCTCATTTAATTGAGAAAATGGTTGCGGTATTTGACACTGCATTCCACCAAACAATGCCAGAAGAAGCTTATCTGTATGCACTGCCATACAGCTTATATAAAGATCACAGCATCCGTCGTTACGGTGCTCACGGAACTAGCCATTTCTATGTTTCTCGTGAAGCCGCTAAAATGTTAAACAAACCTGTTGACGAACTGAACGTAATTACTTGCCACTTAGGTAATGGTGGTTCTGTTTCTGCTGTTGTTAACGGTAAATGTGTTGATACCTCTATGGGTCTGACTCCATTAGAAGGTTTAGTAATGGGTACTCGTAGTGGTGATATCGATCCTGCTATCGTGTTCCATTTACACGATACTTTAGGTATGAGTGTTGAAGACATCAACAAACTGCTGACTAAAGAATCTGGTCTGTTAGGTTTAACAGAAGTCACTAGTGACTGCCGTTATGTTGAAGATAACTACGACACTAAAGCAGATGCTAAACGTGCAATGGACGTTTACTGCCATCGTTTAGCGAAATACATCGGTTCTTACTGTGCACTGATGGAAGGTCGTTTAGATGCGATTATCTTTACTGGTGGTATCGGTGAAAACGCAGCAATGGTTCGTGAATTATCTCTGAAAAAACTGGCTCTATTAGGTTTTGAAGTTGACCATCAACGCAACTTAGATGCACGTTTCGGCAAATCAGGCACTATCACTACCGATAACAGCCGTCTTGCTGTTGTTATCCCAACTAACGAAGAGTTAGTTATCGCTCAGGACGCAAGTCGCCTGACCGCTTAAGTTCTTTGATGTGCTGCCAGTGTCATGCTGGCAGTACTGTTTTACATAACGAGCAACCGATATTTAAAGAGGTTTCCGTGTCCCGTACAATTATGTTAGTCCCAACTGATACACGCGTAGGTTTAACCAGCGTCAGCTTGGGTGTTATCCGTTCTATGGAACAAAAAGGCGTTCGCCTTAGCGTGTTCAAACCAATTGCACAACCTCGTGTAAAAGGCGCTTTAGATCAGACAACTGCGATTATCCGCTCTCACTCCACTATTCAATCATCAGAACCTTTAAACATGGATTATGTTGAGTCTCTACTCAGCTCAAACCAAAAAGATGTTTTGATGGAAGAAATTGTTGCTAGATACCATGAAAATACCACTGATGCAGAAGTTGTTCTCATCGAAGGCCTGGTACCTATGCGTAAGCACCCTTTTGCACAATCATTAAACTATGAAATTGCAAAAACATTAGGTGCTGAAATTGTTTTTGTTACTGCGCTAGGTAACAACACGGTTGAACAGCTAAAAGAGCGTATCGAATTTGCGCGTGCTGAATTCGGCGGTGTAAAAAACCAAAATATCACCGGTGTTATTGTTAACAAACTAAATGCACCTGTTGATGATCAAGGCCGTACTCGCCCTGACTTATCTGAAATCTTTGATGATTCAAGTAAAGCGATTATCTCTAATGTCGATTTAAAAACCATCGAAAAAAACAGCCCACTGCCTTTACTGGGTTGCATTCCATGGAACTTCGATTTAATCGCTACTCGTGCAACAGATATGGCAAAACACTTAAATGCGACTATCGTCAATAAAGGCGATATTGAAACTCGTCGTATTAAGTCTGTCACTTTCTGTGCCCGCAGTATTCCACACATGTTAGAGCACTTCCGTCCAGGTTCACTTTTAGTGACTTCAGCGGATCGCCCAGATGTATTAGTTTCAGCGTGCCTTGCTGCAATGAATGGCGTTGAAATTGGTGCAATTCTACTAACAGGTGGCTACCAAATCGATGCGCCTATCAAACAACTTTGTGAACGTGCATTCGAAACTGGTTTACCAATCTTTATGGTTAATGCGAACACTTGGCAGACCTCTTTAAATCTGCAAAGCTTTAGCTTAGAAGTGCCTGCTGATGACCATGAACGTATTGAAAAAATTCAGAACTACGTTGCTCAACATATCAATACACAATGGATTGATTCACTGACCGCTAACTCTGAACGCCCTAACCGTTTATCACCACCAGCATTCCGTTATCAATTAACAGAATTAGCACGTAAAGCGAAAAAACGTATTGTTTTACCAGAAGGTGATGAGCCACGTACTGTTAAAGCCGCCGCAATTTGTGCTGATCGTGGT
Organism: Proteus sp. TJ1640; assembly: GCF_003144445.1. NCBI lineage: Bacteria > Pseudomonadati > Pseudomonadota > Gammaproteobacteria > Enterobacterales > Morganellaceae > Proteus > Proteus sp. TJ1640. Next base: position 374,512 of record NZ_PENY01000021.1, on the reverse strand, counting down.
ATCGCGACTTGCGTACTGTTAGGTGATCCTGAAGAAATTCGTCGCGTAGCAACTGCACAAGGTGTTGAATTAGGCACAGGTATTGAGTTAGTCAATCCTAAAGAAGTACGTGAAATCTATGTACCTCGCTTAGTTGAACTACGCAAAAATAAAGGTATGACAGAAGTTGTTGCTCGTGAACAATTAGAAGATAACGTTGTTCTCGGCACATTAATGCTAGAAAAAGGCGAAGTAGACGGCCTAGTTTCTGGTGCTGTTCATACAACTGCTAACACTATTCGCCCACCATTACAGTTAATCAAAACTGCACCAGGTAGCTCATTAGTGTCTTCTGTGTTCTTTATGCTGTTACCTGAACAAGTTTATGTTTATGGTGACTGTGCAATTAACCCAGATCCAACAGCAGAACAACTGGCTGAAATCGCAATTCAATCTGCAGACTCTGCAATTGCATTCGGTATCGACCCACGCGTTGCGATGATCTCTTATTCTACTGGTAACTCTGGTGCAGGTAGCGATGTAGAGAAAGTTCGTGAAGCGACACGTTTAGCACAAGAAAAACGCCCTGATCTGATGATTGATGGTCCTTTACAATACGACGCAGCTGTTATGGCTGATGTTGCTAAATCTAAAGCACCAAACTCACCAGTTGCAGGTAAAGCAACTGTGTTTATCTTCCCTGATCTGAACACCGGTAACACCACTTATAAAGCGGTACAACGTTCAGCTGACTTGGTTTCAATCGGACCAATGTTACAAGGTATGCGTAAACCAGTGAATGACCTTTCTCGTGGTGCATTAGTAGACGATATCGTCTACACCGTTGCGTTGACAGCTATTCAAGCAAGCCAACAAGAAAACGCATAATTATTGAAGTTCGCTTCAAATAGAAAAACGCCAGATGATTGATTTCATCTGGCGTTTTTTATTCTACAGATTTTTTATTCAACGAAAATCCGAGGCAGTCTCAAAACAGACAACTTGATTCTGTCTCCTTTATAAAGGAGTGTCAAATAAAACCACACATATAAACACTCGATATAAAAACAATTAACACATTGATTTTAATTGTTTATTTATGTCTTTGTTATTCAAAAAAAGATAGGAATGAGATGAATTTCTGTTAGTATGCAGGCGGGTGCTTGGATCATTTTGGTTCAAGCATTTGCAGGAGCCAAAAAGACGAAAGCCCCGAATTTTAATTTACTAAAATCCGAGGCAGTCTCAAAACCACACAACTTGATTCTGTCTCCTTTATAAAGGAGTGTCAAGAGAAATGACTAAGCTTGCCCTATTAGGGCTGATTACTGTATGTATTACAGTTTTGTGTTTTGCTTTACTGAAACATGAAAGATTATGTTCTTTTAATATCAGTAGTGGCGACACCGTAGTTCAAGCTATTTTATCTTGCGATAAATAGTTTTGTGGGGGAATTTCCCCCACAATTTCTCTCAAAAGTTGTTACTATTGGTGATCACAAGCACCCTACTTTAATCCACCAATACACGCTGATTTGTCGCTCCCCACAAAATCGACATCTCTGTAAACAGCGCACCACTAATATCTTCAATCTCTTCAGCCGTGATCTCTGCATTACCTTGCTTACCAAAGAACACGACTTCATCCCCTGATTTGATATTTTTAAGATCGGTAATATCAACAATCACCGCATTCATTGACGTTTTACCTAAAACAGGTACACGTTGGCCACCAATTAAAGCATGTCCCGCATTACTAAAAACTCGACGATAACCATCTGCATAACCGACAGGAATATTAGCTAATACTGAATCACGTTTTAGTGTGTAAGTGCGATCATAACCAACAGTATTGCCTTTAGGATAATAATTGATTGAAGCAATGCTGGATTTAAACGTCATTACGCGTTTGTAATCTGTACTTGCAATAGTATCGCCATAGAAAATTCCGCCTACACGCACCATATCTAACCAGGATCCAGGTACGGTAATTGTGGCAAAAGTATTTGCCATATGCAGAGTAACCTCTTTAGGATTTAGCCCTGTAACATCCAATACCTTTTGTGATTGCTGTTTAAAACGAGCGAGATCTTCTCTTACTTTATCAGCATCTTCTTCAGGATAATGAGACATAATGCCAACCACTTTAAGGTTAGCTAATTGAGCAATTTGTTTCGCCTCTTCAAGCCCTGCTTTGTTATTGACCTCTAAGCCATTACGAGACATTCCACCTGAATTTAAGGCAAGATGAATAGGGATCACTTTATTTTGCTGTTTAGCAATGGCATCTAATTTCTTAGCCATATCTAAGTTACCAATTAATTCTTCTACGTTATAGCTTGTCGCCTGAGCCATTTCCTGCTCTGTAGCATTACGTACTCGCATTAAACGACCATGAAATCCTAGATCACGAACTTCTTTTAGCTCTTGGTTATTCGTTACACCAATACATTGCACATTGTTTTCAATCATAACCGGTGCAACTAATGATAAATCATGACCATATGCATCGCCTTTTAAAATGGCACAAAGTGAGGATTTATCACCTAAAAGTGATTGAACTTTTTTCACATTAAAATCGAGCGCACTACGTGAGATTTCAATCCATGAGTTATTCACGATTGCAGGCTGAACTTGAGCAGTTTGAGCCACTGGTGGATTGTGATTAACGGGTTGTTGACAAGCAGTGATAACAAAAAGTGGTAACAACGCAAGATATCGAATACCGAAAGACATCTTCTTTTTCCTTAGTGATTGTGATGTTAAACCTATTTTTATAATTAGGTACGAAAATATACACAATGTGAATATTCACTCAGGATAATAGCATTGTTATTCATAAAATAAACATATAAATTCATATAAAAAAACGCCCCAGTGAATTAATTTCAATGAGGCGTTGATGTATCTTAATTCTTAAAACAATCAGCGAACAATAATACCTAACAGAATACCGATAACACCAAAGTCTGCATCACTAAATGTGGTGTTAGCAATACCGATATCTCCAAGTACAGGTAATAGGAATACAGGTAAAAATGTAATCAATAAACCTTGAACAAAAGCACCTAAAATTGCACCGCGACGTCCACCGGTTGCATTACCAAATACCCCTGCGGTGGCGCCCACAAAGAAATGAGGAACAACCCCCGGAATGATCACTGTCCAATCTAAGGCATACAGAATAAACATGCCAATAACACCCGCCGCAAAGCTACTTAAAAAACCGACTAATACGGCATTTGGTGCATAAGGGAATACGACTGGGCAATCTAACGCTGGTTTTGCATTAGGAACTAATTTATCTGAAATACCTTTAAATGCAGGAACAATTTCAGCAATAACCATACGTACACCTTGCAGAATAATATAAACCCCTGCTGCAAAGGTTATCGATTGCATCAATGAGAACATAAACCAGTTTTTACCACCACTGACTTCACGAACAAAAGTATCGCCCGCAAATAAACAGGTAATGATAAAAATAATTCCCATAGTGAAAGCAATGGCAACGGGTGTATCACGTAAAAATAGTAGGCTTTTAGGAACATTCATCTCTTCAGTTGAATGCTCTTTATTACCAAATTTACTGCCGATAAAGCCGGCAACGACATAAGAAATAGTGGAAAAGTGTCCTAATGCAACATCATCAGAGCCAGTAATTTTTTTCATATAAGGATGTGCAATGGCTGGGAAAAATACCATTGAAATCCCAACAACTAATGAACCTACCGTAACTAACACTGTGCCTTCTAAGCCCGCAGTTGCCAAAATAACCGCCACCATCATCGACATAAATAATGTATGGTGACCTGTTAAGAAAATAAATTTCCACGGCGTTAAACGTGCAATTAAGATATTAATCAACATGGCAAAAAACATGATTAATGCCATCTCTTTACCAAAGCTTTTTTGTGCAATAGAGACAATTGCCTCATTATTAGGCACAACGCCTTGAATACCGAATGCATGTTGGAAAATCGTTGAGAAATCACCCAGTGAGTTAATGACAAGACCAGCGCCAGCACCTAAAATCACAAAACCCATAATGGTTTTTACGGTACCTTTAATACATTCTGTAACTGGTTTTTTTTGGGCAATTAAACCAATTAATGCGATCAAACCAACTAAAATAGCAGGCTCTGAAAGCACATCACTCATTAGAAAGCGGAAAAAGTCCATGATAGGCTCCTTATAACGCGCCTAATTCACGTAACGCGACTGAAAGCTTCTCTTTCATCGCTACTTTATCAATCATGTTATCCAGTGAAACAACTTTCCCATTTACTGCTTGTGAATTAAGTTGTTCTGCAATATCGCGTGTACCTACATAGATATCACTTGGTGTACCTTTTGCTGACCCCAGATCAACGTGATCAACTTCAGCATTTACAGAAAGATCTTTTAAAATGCTTTTGATGCTCATTTCCATCATTAAGCTACTACCTAAACCATTTCCACACACAACAGTAATTTTCATGATATTCCCCTTGGTAATTTAAATTGTTATTAATAGTTGTTGATAACAGATAAGACATCCACTTTGCTTTTCGCATTAAATAACTTTTGAATATCTGTATCGTTATCAAAAAGTTCGGCTAATTTCATAATGGCATTAATATGGCTGTCGTTATCTGTTGCAGCCAAAACAATCAGTAATTTCACCGGATCGTTTTCGTCTGCACCAAACTCAACCCCTTGCTCAACAATAGTTAAAGCAAGCGAAAGTTGATTAACACCATCTTCGGGGCGCGCATGAGGCATCGCAATCCCAGGACCTAATACATAATATGGCCCTATTTTCTCGTGTGATTTGTAAATTGCATCGATATAACGAGGTTCAATATAGCCTTTATCAATTAATGGCTGGCACGCCACTTTTACAGCCTCTCGCCAATCACTAACGTTTGGCACCACTTGCACCATATCCGGTGTTAATAACGTTTTAAGCATATTTATAACCTCGATCAGACTCTCTTTGAGCTTCGTTATTAAGGATAGTAATCATTAATGGTAGCGCTATCTAGATAGATCATTCGTAATTGTGATAGCGCTATCATTTTAATGAAATGTTAATTGCAGAAAATGCCAACTATTGACACTGTATTGTTTCAGCATAATAGGAAGATTTCAGGTAGGATCTGCCGTTAATCAAATAGGCTAAGCAAGCATAATTACACATGATCAAAACACGTAAGCGCCGAAATACAGGCCGCGTCACATTACAAGATGTCGCTAAACACGCTGGAGTCGGTTCAATGACCGTTTCGCGTGCATTACGAACCCCTGAACTCGTTTCTGATAAGTTAAGAGAGAAAGTTAATCTAGCCGTAGAAGAACTTGGTTATATTCCTAATGCCTCGGCCGGTGCTTTAGCTTCAGCACAAAGTCATATTATTGCTGTCCTGTTGCCCTCTTTTACAGATAGAGCAAGTGCAGATTTTATGCAATCTTTACAACAAATACTCAATCGCCATCAGTATCAAATTTTAGTTGGTTGCTATGAGCATCAACCTCATAAAGCCAATGATGTGATTAATATGCTATTGCAAAGTAATCCTGCTGCATTAGTTGCTTTTGGTTCACAGCTTAGCCCAACTCATTTTTTACATATCAGTAATGCCAATGTGCCCGTTGTCAGTGTTGCCAGTCAATCAGACGAACAAGCGGCTATTAGTATTGATTGTTCTTATGAGCAAGCCGCATATGATTTAACAAACCATTTAGTCTCCCAAGGAAAGCGTTGTATTGGCTATATTGGTGCGTTACAAGGCCAGCGCCTGCATCATCAGCAAATAACAGGTTGGTCACGCGCATTACTCAAAAATTATTTAAATGCTGAGCAAAGTGTCACTACGCCTGATCCCGCGTCTATGGCATACGGTCGGCAAGCGTTAACAGAAATTTTATTGCGCCAACCTGAACTAGATGCGGTTATTTGTAGTCATGAGAGTATTGCACTAGGTATGATTTTTGAGTGTCAACGTCGATTAATTAAGATCCCACAAGATCTGGCTATCGCGTGTTTAGAAGGCTCAGAAAATAGCGATCAGATCTCCCCTTCTCTCACAACAATTCGTTTTGATTATCACAAAATGGGAAAAGAGGCAGGAAAACATCTGATAGCACTTTTACAACGTTTAAGAGACGAAGATGATAACGCTATATTTGAAGATACCGTTATCAACTATGCATATCGATTTGAGCTAGGACAAAGCACCCCTTAGTCTACGGTTTCTCTACTTTCTAGGCGTGTACTGTTATTACGTGTTAACCAAAGAGAAAGGGCTTTTAATGAATCAGGCGTGAATTCATCACAGCGCTCAGTAATTTCAGAGGGAGTTAACCAACACACTTCCTCAATTTCTTCTGCTTGTAGTGCGAAAGGTCCATGAGAAACACAACTAAACAAGCTTCCCCAGACACGACAACTTTCATCATCATAATAAAATTGACCATGCTCAGCAAAAGGGACTCCAGCAATACCTAGCTCTTCTTCTGCTTCACGACGCGCACTTTCAAGTAAATTCTCACCTTGTTGAACCACACCACCCGCAGTCGCATCTAACCAACCAGGGTAAAAATCTTTTGTTTCAGTTCGACGCTGCGCCAAGATCTTCCCCATTCCATCATGAACAACGATATAAGTTGCTCTATGTCTTAGGTTTTCAGCTCGCATTTGTTGACGTGTTGCTTGTGCAACGACTTCATTTTTATCATCAACAATATCAACCCATTCAACCAATGCCGTCTTTTCTTGTTCCATCCTCAACAAACCTTTTTTAACCGATACTAAACGATCGTAATTTTTATCCTGAATATACCAAAATCACTATTTTTCACCACTACAATAATCATACGTGACTTATTTTATCCATCTTGCACTTTTTTGCTTTTTATGATGTTAAAAGGCAGACTGTGATTATGTTGTGTATTTAGTGCCTACTTTATTTTGGAGCTTTTATGATTGATTTATATTATGCAGATACCCCAAATGGCCAAAAAATAACGCTTTTTCTTGAAGAAACAGGCATACCTTATCAGTTACATCGCATCGATATTAGTAAAGGCGATCAATTTAAACCTGAATTTTTAGCCATTTCACCCAATAATAAAATTCCCGCAATTATAGATAACTCACCTATTGATGGAGGTGAACCTATCTCTATTTTTGAATCAGGTGCTATTCTTATCTATCTAGCTGAAAAAAGTGGCAAACTACTCAGTCAACATTTACGAGAAAAAACAACGCAACTACAATGGTTGTTTTGGCAAGTAGGTGGGTTTGGTCCGATGTTGGGACAAAATCACCACTTCACCCGTTATGCCACAGAAAAAGTCCCTTATGCCATTAAGCGTTATACTGAAGAAACACAGCGTCTATATAGCGTATTAGAGAAACGATTAGCACAATCACCTTATCTTGGTGGAGAAGAGTACAGCATTGCGGATATCGCTACATATACATGGGCTCGTTTGCACGATCACCACAATATTGATTTAACAAATTATCCAGCAATTGCTAAATGGCTAAACAACATTAATCAGCGCCCAGCAACGAAAAAAATCTTTGGTTAACATAAGCAATTCATATATCAGGATGATATTTATTCTTTATCAAGCAAGCAGATCAGGAGGATTGTGATGAAAATACTTATCACTGGTGGTACAGGATTAATAGGCAAAGCATTAGTTTGTGAGCTAGCACTCGCCAAGAATGATATTACGGTGCTTTCTCGTTCGCCTCAAAAAGTTTATTCGCATTTTTGTAATGAAATCACCTGCTGGACTCAACTCAACGATAAACAGGATCTTAATGAGTTTGATGCCGTCATTAATCTTGCTGGAGAGCCTATTGCTGATAAACGTTGGACACCCTCTCAAAAACAGAAACTGATTAATAGTCGTTGTCATTTAACCCAGAAATTGGTTGATTTGATTAATGCTAGCGACTCCCCACCCGCTGTTTTTATTTCTGGCTCCGCCGTAGGTTTTTATGGTGATCAAGGTGATACTCGAGTCACAGAAGAGACGCCTGCAAATCCTGAATTTACACATGAACTTTGTGCTAAATGGGAACGCATTGCACTTGAAGCTCAAACACCATTAACTCGAGTTTGCTTGTTGCGTACAGGGATTGTACTTTCAACTCTCGGTGGCGCACTACCTAAAATGAGTAAACCCTTTAAATTAGGATTAGGAGGCAAATTGGGAAATGGAAAACAATATATGCCGTGGATCCATATTGATGATATGGTCAGTGCAATTATTTTCTTGCTTAATACCCAAGATGCTAAAGGCGCTTTTAACTTAACAGCACCTAACCCAGTACAAAATAAAGAATTTACTCGCCTATTAGGAAAAGTTTTTAATCGCCCAGCCTTAATGACAGTTCCTGAAAGTGTATTACGTCTAGTGATGGGAGAAAGCGCTACATTGGTATTAGGCGGGCAACAAGCTATACCTGAAAAATTACTCAGTGCTGGCTTTGAATTTCGTTACCCACACTTAGAAGAGGCATTAAAAGATATTATTACCACAGGAAAATAATCTCTTTTTCTATTCTCAATCAGTTGGAATAAATACTCTAAATAATTCAAGATGCAACGTTGTTGACTACGTTGCACCTTGAAGTATGATGAATATCTTTAGCGAGCAGGTTTATCCCCTTCCCACCGTTGAAATAAATCATCAGGTAAATCAATCTCAAATTGATCAAGCACACGATTAACTGTTTGATTAATAATATCATCAATAGTTTTAGGCTGAAAATAGAAAGCTGGAACCGGTGGCATAATCACTGCACCTAGTTCAGATGCTTGTGTCATCAATCGTAAATGCCCTAAATGAAGCGGTGTTTCACGCACACATAAGACTAGTTTACGCCCTTCTTTAAGTACGACATCCGCAGCACGAGTGACTAAGGTATCGGTATAACTATGAACAATACCTGACAAACTTTTGATAGAACAAGGTAATATGACCATTCCATTGACACGAAATGAGCCAGAAGAGATAGATGCACCAATATCACGATCGTCATAAATCACATCCGCTAAAGCATGAATATCTTTTAGCGAATAATCGGTTTCTAATGAAATAGTACGGCGTGCAGCTTGGCTAATCACTAGATGGGTTTCAACTGACGGCACTGATTTTAGTATCTCTAATAAACGTATACCGTAAATTGCACCACTGGCGCCGGTTAGCCCAACTATCAGCTTTTTCATTATAATCCTCAGAATATATATCTTTGTTAATCATTATGATGATTAACCCTCAAAAAACAAGCGTCGATGCAGAACACACTGACATCGACGCTTTATAAGGGAGATATCTTACCGAAAAATTAGCCTTCGTTATAGATTTCCAAATTTTCTATTTCATTCTGATCACGAATTTTATGTTCATCATCTCGACGTAGATTTTCTAAATAATCCAAGTAATCTTGGTCGATATCTTTCGTAACATAAACACCATCAAATACAGAGCATTCAAACTGATTGATATCAGGATTCTCTTCTTGTACCGCAGCGATTAAATCAGTGAGATCTTGGAAAATAAGTCCATCAGCACCAATTAATTTACGAATTTCATCCACTTCACGTCCATGGGCAATAAGCTCATTGGCATTTGGCATATCAATACCATACACATTCGGGAAGCGAACTTCTGGCGCTGCTGAGGCAAAATAGACTTTCTTCGCACCCGCTTCTCTTGCGAGTTCGACGATTTGCTCTGATGTGGTGCCACGTACAATGGAATCATCAATCAGCAGAACATTTTTATCACGAAACTCTGCACGATTTGCATTCAATTTACGTCTCACTGACTTACGACGCTCTTGCTGACCAGGCATAATAAAAGTACGACCAACGTAGCGATTCTTGACAAAACCTTGGCGATAAGGTTTGTTGAGAATATGCGCAATTTCTAAGGCTATATCGCAAGATGTTTCAGGAATGGGGATCACAACATCAATGTGTAAATCATCCCACTCTTTGGCAATTTTAGCGCCTAATTTCTGCCCCATACGTAAACGTGCATTATAAACTGAAATTTTATCGATAAACGAATCAGGACGAGCAAAATAAACATACTCAAATAAACAAGGAATTAATTGCGGATTTTCGGCACATTGGCGAGTAAAGAGTTGCCCTTGCTCTGTGATATAAATCGCCTCACCCGGTGCAACATCACGCAAGAATTCAAAACCTAAAGTATCAAGCGCAACACTTTCAGATGCGACCATATATTCATGGCGGCCATCTTCTAAGGTGCGTTTACCCAATACTAAAGGACGGATACCAAAGGGATCACGAAAAGCCAGTAAACCATGGCCGATAATCAAAGCAACACAAGCATAAGCACCGCGGAGTTTTTTATGCATTGCCGCAACGGCTGCAAAAATATTATCAGGCTCAAGCGGGAAATGGTCAAAACGGTCTAATTCATATGCCAATACATTGAGCAGGATTTCAGAATCAGAGGTGGTATTGATATGGCGACGCGCTGTTTCAAATAATTGGCGACGTAATAAATGCGCATTGGTTAAATTACCATTATGCGCCAACGTAATACCAAAAGGGGAATTCACATAAAAAGGCTGCGCTTCTGATGCACTAGAACTACCCGCTGTTGGGTAACGGACATGCCCTATCCCGATAGTACCTTTTAAACGCAACATATGACGGGTTTCGAACACATCTTTAACCAGTCCGTTTGCTTTGCGAAGACGGAAACCATTGTTACCGTCTATCGTTGCAATGCCTGCTGCATCTTGACCTCGGTGTTGTAACACCGTTAACGCATCATAAATTGATTGGTTTACTGGATTAGCTCCAGCGATACCGACAATACCGCACATGAATAGATCCTCATCAGCCAGACGGAGAGGTTATATTCTCTCCGACACGAAACTTGACGCATTTTGTAGGTAGTCAAAGAACCACCTAATAATATGGTTGAATTGAGGAATAAGCTCAGAACGTTGCCAATCAGCGCTATCTGCCATAGGCGTAAACGCGCCTAAAACAAAAAGTAATGCTGAAACTATCAGCACGCCTCTTAAAGCCCCGAAACAGACCCCCAATACACGATCTGTACCTGATAACCCTGTGCGTTGAACAAGAGAGCTAATCACATAATTCACAACAGCACCGACAATCAGTGTCGCAATAAATAACGTGACTATTGCAATCCCGTTACGAACCAGCTCATCTTCAAACCGGGTAAAATAGACGGCAAGATAAGGATAAAACTGACTAGCAACAAAGAAACCACAACCCCAGGTGATGAGTGACAATGCTTCACGAACAAAGCCACGGATCAGGCTGACTAATGCGGAAAAACCAATAATGGCAATGATGGCGTAATCTATCCAGACCATAAATTCTTTATCCAATAATGATGCTCCGCATTAATACGGAAGCATTCTAACAGAAAACGAAAACGTTTGCGTAATGCTAATTTTCGCTAATTTCAAAATAATTTACGGCGATATGAAAAATCATAATCGCCGCAATAAGTTAACGCTTTGTTACATTACTCATCTGATGACTCGTTTAGAAAAAATTAAGGCTTATATGCCCTTACCTCACCTTGTAAACCCGTAAGCTCTTTTAAATGAGGCAAAATAGCCTGTAATTCTGACTTAGATGCGCTAGGGCCAATGTAAATTCGAGTCACTTGTCCTGCAACTGGGCGGGCGGGTATGGTATATACTGGATAACCTGAGAAATGCATTTTCGCAATAATTTCTTCTACCTTCGCCGCATTTTTCAACGCACCTAATTGAACAACCCAAGCTTCGCCTTTCGGTGGCTTAGTTTCTTGCACTGGCGGTGTTGGTGGTTGTACGGGTGGAGTCACCACAGTTGGAGGCTCTGGTGTAGGCGTTGGTTGTTGTGGTGGTTCTACTGGTGTAACAGGTACAACAGCGGGTGATTCAGGTGTTGTAACGGTAGATTGCTCAACGCCAGTCACTGCTTCAGAAAGCATACCTTCAGATGCACCTTCTGATGGAGTAGAAGGCACTGAGGTTTGCTCTATCGGGGCGATAGATTCTATTTCTTGCTCATCGCCTGGTTTAGGTACTAAAGGAATAGAGGCGAACTGGTCTTCGTTATATTTCTTATCGCCGTCGAGTAGAGCAGGTAAAAAAATAACCCCTACTGCCACCAATACAACGGCGCCGACTAAGCGATTTTGAAATTTACTTGCCACCCACACTCTCCTTTTCCAAAAGTTCCATTATATGTGCGACTGTATGAAATGAGCCACAAACCACAACAATATCATTAGGAGCAGCATCAGAGATTGCTTGTTGCCATGCATTTTCAACACTATCGAATACCATTGGCTTATCAAGATGCTGAGCTAACACCTCAGCAGAAGCACCACGAAACTCATTAAGTGGAGCGACATACCAATGATCAGCTAATGGTGTTAAGCACGCTAATGTTCCTGCAATATCTTTATCACCCAGCATACCAACAACAATACGCACCTGAGTATCAGATTTTTGTGGTAATTGTGATAATTTTTCCGCTAAATATCCTGCAGCATGAGGATTATGTGCCACATCAAAGATAACCAGAGGATGTTGCGAAATTACCTGAAAACGACCCGGTAATTGTGCACGAGACATACCGTCGACAATACTTTGTTCTGTTATTGCTTGGCTGACTTTGTCATCAGATTTGAGCAAACAACGAATAACTCCCATTGCTGTCGCCGCATTGGCTAGCGGAATATTAGGGATGGGTAACGCATCAAATTCACAGTCAACACAACGCCAATGCCAGTGCTCACCTTCAATAGCAAAAGACCAATCCGTTCCTCGACGGAAAAGCTTAGCGTGTTTTTCATTGGCAACTTGGGCTATGGAATGAGGCATATCCGGTTCACCCACAACAGCGTAGTGATTAGCACGGAAAATACCGGCTTTCTCGTGACCAATATGTTCTCTATCTGCACCTAACCAATCCGTATGATCGAGTGCAATACTAGTGATAGCCGCAATATCTGCATCAACGATATTCGTCGCATCTAATCGGCCACCTAATCCTACCTCAAGAATAACCACATCAAGTTGCGCTTGTTGAAATAGCTTCAACGCAGCCAGAGTGCCATATTCAAAAAAAGTCAGCGAAATATCGCCTCTAGCTTGTTCAATTTCTGCAAAAACTTCGCAAAAAGCACCTTCGGAAAGTTCTTTGCCTTGAATACGAACGCGTTCTGTATAACGCACAAGATGAGGGGAACTATAAACGCCGACTTTCAATCCTGATGCCATCAAGATTGATTCGAGCATATGACAGGTTGTGCCTTTTCCATTTGTACCTGAGACAGTGATTACCTTAGGTGCAGGACGTAACACATTTAATATTTTTCCTACCTTGCCTACTCGTTCTAACCCCATATCAATAGCGCTGGAGTGTAAATGTTCAAGATAAGAAAGCCACACCGACAAAGGCGATGTGGCTTTAGGAGCAGTTATGATATTAGACATCTTCTTTTTTATTCGTTTCGATGTTAATTTCTGGCTCGTTATCTGTAGATTCAATTTCATCAGCAATCATTTCTTCACTAATGATTTCATCTTCATCTTCGACTAAATCATACTGAGTCAGCTTAGCCAGTAATTCAGCTAGTTCATCACGCATTTCAGGGCGGCGAATAATCATATCAATCGCCCCTTTTTCTAGCAGGAACTCACTACGTTGGAAACCAGCAGGTAGCTTTTCACGTACTGTTTGTTCAATAACTCGAGGACCTGCAAAACCAATCAGTGCTTTAGGTTCAGCAACATTGATATCACCTAACATCGCTAGACTTGCAGAAACGCCCCCCATTGTAGGGTCAGTCATGACAGAAATATAAGGTAAGCCACGTTCCTGCATTTTTGCTAATGCTGCACTGGTTTTTGCCATTTGCATTAATGACATCAGCGCTTCTTGCATACGAGCGCCACCACTTGCAGAGAAGCAAACTAATGGGCAGTTATCTTCTAGTGCTTGTTCAACAGCACGAACAAAACGCGCCCCTACAACAGAAGCCATTGAACCACCCATAAACGCAAACTCAAAGGATGCAGCAACAACTGGCATCTTTTTTAGCGTTCCTTTCATAACAACTAATGCATCTTTTTCTTGCGTTTGTTTTTGAGCAGCGCTAATTCTGTCTTTATATTTTTTAGAGTCGCGGAATTTCAGAATATCTTTAGGTTCTAATTCGCTACCTAATTCTGTTGTGCTTCCTGTATCAAGGAAAGTCTCAAGGCGACGGCGCGCTGAAATGCGCATATGGTGATCACATTTAGGACAAACCTCTAAATTACGCTCTAATTCTGCGCGATAGAGTACCTGTCCACAGCTATCACATTTAGTCCAAACCCCTTCCGGGATATTGGCTTTACGTGAACTTGTGATAGTGCTTTTATTTAGAATTTTTTCAATCCAGCTCATTAACGGACCTTTTCGTCTGAATCTGACCTTCGCCAGTAAAATTATTGTGAGCGTATCAACCACAATGCACTGGCTGTGTGGTTAGCAAAGTTTATGATGATACCGCTTACTGAATTTCAGCGCATCTCTTTATTATGGCTATTCTACGGCAAAAACTAATGATAACTGCTCAAACCTCTTTGCTATCACTTTCTTTCTTCGCTTTTGCGCTCGCTCTGCGATGGCGTATGATCTCAATGACGCCCGGTAAAATAGAAATAACAATAATGGCAACAATTAGCAATTTTAAGTTCTTTTGAACTATATCTAAGTCACCAAAAAAGTATCCCGCATAAGTAAATAGCAGTACCCATGCAATTGCCCCAGTAACATTATAAAAGGCAAAATGACGATATGACATTTTTCCCATTCCTGCAACGAATGGCGCAAAAGTTCGGATAATCGGCACGAATCTTGCCAAAATAATCGCTTTACCACCATGTTTTTCATAAAAAGCATGGGTTTTATCCAGATATTCACGACGGAAAATACGTGAATTAGGCTTACTAAATAGCTTTTCGCCAAAAAGTCGCCCTATAGAATAGTTTACTGCATCACCTAAAATGGCAGCACAAAGTAGCAGTAAAACCATAATATGGACATTCACATCATTGGTTTCTAATGAAGCTAAAGCGCCAGCAACGAATAATAAGGAGTCTCCAGGTAAGAAAGGTGTTACCACAAGCCCTGTTTCACAAAAAACAATTAGAAACAAAATGGCATAGACCCATGTACCATATTGCGCGACAAGCTCTGCTAAATGCGCATCAATATGTAAAATAAAATCAATTAGAAATTTTATCAGATCAACAAATTGCGTTAATATATCCATAAATCCTCAGAAAACTGGGTGTCTTTATGATTGAGATATCTCAATAGGGTTATCCGCTAAAAATAGTGGGCCCATTGCAGGTTTTGGTAATTCAAAATGATCAGGATAATCCACAGAAACTAAATACAATCCATTCGCTTTAGCTGTTGCAGCGGCTTTAGTTCTGTCTTTTAAGGCTAATAATTCAGCCATCCAAGTAATATCCTGATTGCCACACCCTATTTCTAAAAGGCTGCCAACAATATTTCTCACCATATGATGAACAAACGCATTCGCTTTAATGTCCACAACAACATAGTCACCATATCGAGAAACATTGATATGCATAACGTTACGCCATGGCGTTCGCGATTGACATTGAACGGCTCTAAAAGAGGTAAAATCGTTTTCACCCAGTAAACATTGCGCAGCTTGGTGCATACGCTCAGCATCTAAAGGGTAATGAAAATGCGTCACTCCAGATGATAATATAGCGGGACGATAGCGATGATTAAAAATAACATAGCGATAACGTCTTGCCGTTGCACTAAAGCGAGCATGAAAATCATCAGCAACTGTTTTTACCCAACGTACAGCGATATCCGCAGGTAAATGAGTGTTAACTCCCATTGTCCATGCAGGATCTTTGCGGTGCGCAGTTGTTTCAAAATGGACAACTTGTCCCGTTGCATGTACGCCAGCATCAGTTCTTCCCGCACAAAACACAGATATAGGCTCATTAGCCACTTGTGAAAGTGCTTTTTCTAGCCGTTCTTGTACACTGCGCACTTCATTTTGGCGTTGCCAGCCATAATAGCGACTACCATCATATTCAACGCCTAAAGCAATTTTGATTGTTGTGCTTTCAGAAGTAACCGCTGACTCAGTCAAAGGCTGTTCTGCCACTTCAGCACTCACTTGCGCATTCATTAGTAAAACTGCTCCTGCATTAATTGCTCTGCTACTTCAACAGCCATTAATGCCCCGCCAAAGCGCACGTTATCTGCTACTGACCAAAATTGCAAAGCTTCTGGCATACCATAATCATTACGGAAACAGCCTAAATTCAAACTCACATTACCAGATGCATCAGTGACTTGTGTTGGAAAATCATTTTCATCACTGATATTAAGATCTTCACTTTCTTGTAATGTTTCACGTGCTTCATCACTTCCCATTGGGCGTGAGGTTTCTAATTGTACTGACTGTGCATTACCATAGAAAACAGGCGCTTGCAGTGTAGTCACAGAAATTGGCAAGCCTTCATCTTGTAAAATTTTACGAATTTGATCAACCATACGACGCTCTTCTTGTATAGAACCTTCGTCATCAACCATTAAAGGTAAAATATTAAATGCCAATTGCTTATTAAAACGGCCTAATTCAGGAGGAATACCGTTAAGTAAACGAGCACTTTGCCCTGCGAGTTCATCTACGGCTTGTTTCCCAAAACGAGAAACAGACATTAAGTTAGTCACACTAAGGCGCGTTAAACCCGCAGACTCTGTTAGTGGATTAATGGCACGTAATAATTGGCTCACCATGCTATCAGCAATAGAAACAATATTACGCGTACGATATTCCGCTAGCATTGCACTGTTCACACCAGGAACAACCAATGGCACATCCCAATCCATTGCAAAGATGCCACTACAATCAATAACAATACAGCCAGCATCAGCGGCTTGTTGTGCGTATTGCGCACTGATTTCTGTTGGCGCCGCAAAAAAAGCTAATTGAATATCTGCCCATTCGATATTGTAAATACCTTGAACAGCAACACTTTTACTGTTTACACGCACTGATTTTCCAATACTGTCTTCACTTGCGATTGCCGTCAGTTCACCAATGGGAAATTCACGCTCTTGTAGCAGTTCTAAAATCGCTTCACCAACAGCGCCTGTTGCACCAACAACTGCGATATTCCAACCTTCTCCCATAAGATATCCTCCAATACCATAAATTTTAAAAATAATGTTGTGCTTTATTTGCGTGTCGCACTTTTGTATGTAGCACTAAAACCAATCGCACTTAATGTATTGGCCGTAGTTTGGTTATCACAAATTACATGTAGTGAAGACCATTCACGACGTACAGGATAAAGTTTGCGTAATTTATCAAACTCCCCTTTTATACCTGCTACCTTTCGTAATGGTGCATCATCACGACGCACATCATAAACAAGGTGGATCAGTTGTTTTAAAAGTGTTTGTGTTAACTCACCTTGTATTGAAATTGTTGAAATAGTCGGTGCTGGCAACAAGGTTGATAATTCAACTTGTTGAGGCTGTCCAATAAAATCACAGTAAGCCTCAAATACTTGTGTTGTACCGCGTGCTTTGCCTTCTAAGGTATAACCCGCAATATGTGGGGTACCTATATCGACTTTATTTAATAATTCAATAGAAAGATCAGGCTCTGGCTCCCAAACATCTAATACCACACGTAAAGACTTACCTTTCTCGAGTACAGACAATAATGCTTGATTATCAACAACCTCGCCACGACTCGCATTAATTAAAATACGTCCTTCAGGTAATTTTTCGAGGTTGCTCTCATTAATTAAATGATAACTTTTGTATGGACCTGATTTATTGAGAGGTGTATGGAAAGTCAGAATGTCTGCTTTTTCTAATAGCGTTTCCAATGAATGAAATTCTTCATTATCACCATTATCTGCTCTAGGTGGATCGCAAAGTAATACATTGACACCCAATGCACGTAAACGTGTAGCTAACCGTCCACCTACATTTCCCACACCCACAATACCGACGACTTTATCGGTTAATTGGAAGCCATCTTGCTCTGCTAGCATCATCAGTGCCGAAAATACATATTCAACGACCGCAATAGCATTACAGCCTGGGGCTGATGAAAAACCAATTTGTTGCTGTTCTAACCATGAAATATCGACATGATCGAAACCCGCAGTCGCCGTTCCAACAAATTTCACTGGCTTGCCTGATAATAAGGATTCATTGACTTTAGTAATTGATCTCACCATTAAGGCATCAGAATCATTAAGCTCATCAGTAGGTAATGGGCGCCCAGAAACAGCTTTTACCTCACCTAATTGGCGGAAAAGTTGTTCCGCATAAGGCATATTTTCATCAACCAGAATTTTCACGGTGTTATCTCACTGATTTGGTATTTATGTGTGTAAACAATCAATAGAAAAATAAAATTAAGCGGTCTATTTTGCCACTTATTCACCGCAAAGCCTATTATTGACAGTAAAATCCTCCTAGATTTTAAGTAAATAAATGAAAAGAAAGCTTAACAATTAGATAATCGACGAAAACGTTCGGGTGTTGTACCAGCAAATTGTTGAAACATCGCAATAAAAGAAGATGAAGAGCTATATCCAACATCAAATGCAATTTCATTCACACTTTTCCCTTGCTCTAGTAAAGAAATTGCATGTAAAAAGCGTAGACGTTTACGCCATTCACTAAATGACATACCTAATTCTTGTTGGCAACGACGAGAGAGTGTTCTTTCTGAGGTATAACGTTTTTTAGCCCATTCTTCTAATGAGGTATTATCCGCTGGATCCTGCTCTAATACAGAAAGTATGGGAGCAAGTAATTTATCTTTAGAAGAGGGTAAGTAAGTATGATGTATTGGCGAAACTTTAAGTTGATCAATCAATACTTGGGCTAAGCGAAAATCTTCTTCTGTTTGTGGTTTACACACACCACGATGAAAGAAGTCGGAAAATATGGTTGAAAAAATAGCACTTAATTGGATCAAACAAGGTTTATCTAATAATTCATCACTCCAACTTGGTGCGATATCTAGCACTTTAAAAGAGAGTGTTTTTTTATTGTAACTAGCGTGCCCTATATTTTTGGGGATCCATACACTAAATTCTGGTGGTGCTAAAAACCGCTGTCCTCCGGCTTCTAAATCCATAACACCAGAGATCACATAAAGTAACTGACCAAAGTCATGCTGATGATAAACAAACTCAGTTTCAGCTAATAGTTGCTCATCACGAAATCGGACTGTATCTGGATCAGACAATAACCATTGCATTTTTTGTTGTTCAATTGTCATCGTTATGTTGTTCTCTTGTCATGTTGTCTTTATTGGCCTATCTGTTGTCTGGTTTTCATTATATATATCTAATCAGACAGGCTTACAATAGCGACCTGGTTTAAAAATAGATGTGAGAACAATGAAAAACGCAATATTTCCGCTTTTAGCGGTACTGATCTGGTCCATTAATGCCGTCGTAAATAAAGCAGCTGCGTCTGTTATCGATCCTGCGGCTATCTCTTTTTATCGTTGGTTTCTCGCCTTTTTAATTATGACACCTTTTTTGATTATGCCAGTTTGGCATCATCGTAAAACCGTCAAACAATATTGGTGGAAATTATTTATTCTTGGTGCATTAGGAATGGTGATGTACCAGAGTTTGGCTTATTATGCTGCACATTATGTTAGCGCAACATTTATGGGAATACTAAACTCTCTTATCCCATTATTAACCGTCATTATTAGTATTTTTGTTTTACGTGTTGTACCTACGGTAGGTATTGTTTTAGGCACTGTGCTTTCAATTAGTGGCTTAGTTTGGCTAATTAGCCGTGGCGAACCCTCTCAGTTACTTTCCCAAGGCTTGGGTTATGGTGAATTGATGATGTTTATAGCTTCGGCGTCATACGCTCTTTATGGTGTATTAACAAAACGATGGTCAATCACACTACCTAACTGGCAATCACTTTATGTGCAAATTGGATTTGGTGTCCTGTTATTATTGCCAAACTTCTTTCTTGCCGAAAGTGTTGCATTAACAAAAGATAATATTGGATTGGTTATCTTTGCAGGTATCGGAGCTTCTATTCTTGCACCTTATCTGTGGATTTTAGGTGTGATGAAATTAGGTGCAAACACAACCTCTATTTTTATGAACCTAATGCCATTATTTACTGCAATGATTGCTATCGCACTTCTTGGTGAAGAAATGCATAGTTATCACTTAGTGGGTGGGGGGATTGTGTTACTAGGTGTGCTCTTAGTGCAACAACTTAGAACACCACTAAATTTCCGACGTCAGTCTGCTCAAAAAAAAGCAGATTGTCATCAGGAGATGTGAGTCAATGTCAAAAAGACAACAATAAAAAATGCCGGCTAAATTCTTAGCCGGTCACATTCATAATGTTCGGTTTAATAAATAAAACTGACACAAGAAATCAAAGTATAAAATATAAAGTAATACAAGTATCCGTAGCAAACATTACCAACTTTTATATTAAATAGCTTCTACTTATTCATAATAAAATAATCCAGATCAATTTTTTACAGCTCTTTTTGTCCTATTAGTCCTTTCTATTAACCTAACTTCATATAAAACAAAACATTTAGTGACTTTAGTTACAATAAAATCAAACGATTGAAATAAAACACAATTGACTTTATTTAATCATTTAAAACAATCAGTTATAAAAATCATCTATTTTTTTATAATAATAAAAATAAGTAACTATTAGAAAGGCCTTTTAAAGATTATTTATATAATCTTTTTTAAATATTTTTTTATGTGAAAAGTATCTTTATTAGAATAATAATTTATTTTAACTTGTGATTTTAAAATAAAAAGGCAGACTCCATTAAAATGAAGCCTGCTTTTTTAATAAGAAAGTATAAGTATAACCAACTAATTTTTATATTTACTCATGACTAATGAAGCATTAGTACCACCAAAACCAAAGCTATTTGACATTACAGTCTCCAACTTCTGTTCTGTTGGCTGAGTAATGATATTCATACCCTGTGCTTTATCGTCTAATTCTTCAATATTAATGCTTGGTGCAATAAAACCGTGCTCTAACATCAATAAGCTATAAATTGCTTCATGTACACCAGCCGCACCTAATGAGTGGCCAGTCATCGCTTTAGTGGCTGAAATAGCTGGTGTATGTGTACCAAATACTTCAGTGATAGCTTCCAACTCTTTTAAATCACCCACTGGCGTTGAAGTACCATGTGTATTGATGTAATCAACTTTCTCAACATCTTGCATTGCCATTTGCATACAACGCACAGCACCTTCACCTGAAGGAGCAACCATATCTGCACCATCGGAAGTTGCGCCATAGCCCACAACTTCAGCATAAATATGTGCGCCACGCGCTAATGCGTGCTCTAACTCTTCAACAACCACAATACCGCCACCACCAGCGATAACAAAACCATCACGGTTTTTATCGTAAGTACGGGAAGCTTTACTTGGTGTGTCGTTATATTTGGTTGAAAGTGCGCCCATTGCGTCAAATTCGCAGGTCATTTCCCAACTTAACTCTTCGCCACCACCTGCAAACACAACGTCTTGTTTGCCTAATTGGATAAGCTCAACGGCGTGACCAATACAGTGTGCTGATGTTGAACAAGCAGAACTGATTGAATAGTTAACGCCTTTAATTTTAAAAGGTGTTGCTAAACACGCTGAAACACCCGATGCCATTGCACGAGTCACCATATAAGGACCTACGCCACGTAGACCTTTTGCTCTCATGCCATCAGAACCTTGAACCTGATTACGTGGAGAACCACCACCAGACCCTACGACTAAACCTGAACGAATATTAGAAACTTGGTCTTCACTCAGACCTGAATCTGCTATCGCTTCTTGCATAGATAAATAGGCATAAACCGATGCGTCGCTCATAAAACGGCGGATTTTACGGTCAATAAGACCTTCAGTATCAAGCTTAACGTTGCCCCAAATGTGGCTACGAAGCCCCATCTCTTTAAATTCTTCTGAGAAAGTTATCCCGGAACGACCTTCTTTTAAAGAATCCAGCACTTCTTTCTGGTTATTACCAATGCTCGAAACAATACCCAGACCCGTGATCACTGCGCGCTTCATTCATACCTCTTTACAATAATAGTTGTAGCTGCGGGATTTCTGAGTAGCACTTTAGCGTACACTTGTACGCCGAACAAGTCCGATCAGGATCTTTTTTACAAAAATAGAGATAGGCTGATAAAACACTTTTCCCTTTAAGGCTGGTACAGACTACCTAACGGCGCTAAGATATCTGTTAATTTTTTCGAGAAATACAGGCAGTTTCGTGAATAATAGCCCGATAAATACCGCGTCTTTAAGTTGGAATGAACTTGGTACACCTATCTCTGAGCAATTTGGCGATATTTACTTTTCAAATCAAGACGGTCTAGAAGAAACTCGACATGTGTTCTTACATGGAAATCATTTTCCATCACGTTTCGGTACACATGTACGCTCTGAATGTATTATCGCAGAAACAGGTTTTGGTACTGGGCTTAATTTTTTAACACTATGGCAAGCTTTCGAGCAATTTAGACAAGCATCGCCTGACTCTTGTTTAAAACGTCTTCATTATGTAAGTTTTGAGAAATTTCCTCTTACAAAAAGTGACTTACAATCTGCGCATGGTCATTGGCCTGAACTCGAAAAATATTCACAAGCGCTTTGTTCTCAATGGCCATTAGCTATTGCGGGTTGTCACCGCATTATCCTTGCTGATGGGACAATTACACTGGATTTATGGTTTGGTGATATCAACATCTTGTTACCGCAAACTCGCCAAGCATTACATAACAAAGTGGATGCATGGTTCTTAGATGGTTTTGCTCCTTCGAAAAACCCACAGATGTGGAGTGAAACGCTCTTCCAATCAATGGCTGACTCAATGAGAGAAAACGGCACATTTGCAACATTTACCGCTGCCGGGATTGTCAAACGAGGTTTACAACGTGTTGGTTTTGAGATAACTAAAATCAAAGGATTTGGGCAAAAAAGAGAGATGCTGACAGGTGTATTCCCTCATTCTCCCACCCCTGAATATCTACCTTATTATGCACGGCCTCATGCAACACAAGCACAAGATATCGCTATTATAGGCGGGGGTATTGCTAGCACCTTTATCGCACTTTCTTGCTTAAGAAGAGGCGCCAATGTCACCTTATATTGTGAAGATAAACAACCTGCAACTAATGCCTCAGGCAATCGACAAGGCGTGTTATATCCATTACTCAATGGCAAATCCGATGAACTAGAGCAATTTTTTACAACCGCATTTCTATTCGCTCATCGCACTTATGACAATCTGAGTAAAGCAGGCATTCCTTTTTCACATCAATGGTCTGGTGTTGCTCAGGTTATTTATAACGAGAAAGTTCGTAAAAAAGCACAGAGAATTATGGATAATTCCATACCTTTTGCTCAAATAGCGTGTTACCTCAATGAAGATGAAGTTAATAAAATCAGCGGAATAGATATTAATTGTGATGCATTGTTTTATCCACAAGCCGGCTGGCTTTCCCCGACTGAGCTCACAATCAATACATTAAAATATGCTGAAAAATTAGGCTTAACGTTGCGCTTTAATCATCAAGTCACTCAAATAAGTGCACAGGATACATCTTGGTGCTTAGATGTTGTTCATCATGATGGAGAGAGTACGATACATCTTCAATCACAACATGATTGCGTTATTTTGGCGAATGGTCATAGAATTATAGACTTTACTCAAAGTGCCAAATTACCCATTAGCGCAGTCAGAGGCCAAGTTAGTCATATTCCAACAACAAAAACATTATCAAAGTTAAAAACCGTTCTTTGTTATGATGGCTATTTTACACCGGTTGATAACCAAGATAATTTGCATTGTGTAGGGGCAAGCTTTCGTCGCGATCGCTTAGATTTAGCTATCTCAACTCAAGAGCAAGAAAACAACCAAGCTCATCTTATACAGTGTTTAGCCAAAGCGCCTTGGGTTAAAGAAGTTGATTTTAGCCAAAATAAAGCGCGAATAGGTATTCGTTGTACTATTCGCGATCACCTACCGTTATTAGGCGAAGTGCCTGATTTTGAAAAATTGCGAGTAGCATACACGCATTTAGATAGATTTAAGCGTAGAAGACAAACTCCCGCTTTAGCGCCTGCTTATCATCAACTTTATATTATCAGTGCATTAGGCTCTCGTGGATTATGTTCAGCACCTTTATCCGCCGAAATTCTTGCAAGCCAAATTTTTGATGAACCTTTTCCCGTTGAAGATAATGTGTTGAATGCCTTACATCCTAATCGTTTTTGGGTAAGAGCATTACTGCGAGGAAAATCAATTGAAGTGAAATAAAAGGTATAAGCAGCCGGCCTTGGTTGCTTAGCTCGCTTATTTTTACTTTTTACTCCACTCATTGTGAGATCCGACATCATCGCATCAAAAGAGAAACTAAACCTCAAACTTCATTGCACAGCGCATTTCTTTTACAAAACCCCCACTTTCAACTTCATCATCTAAGATTTCTTGCAAAGAATGAGGAATTTCGTTTTCTGGTAAAATAGAAAAACCTAATCGTTGATAATACGGTGCATTCCAAGGAACATGGCGAAATGTTGTCAACGTAACAGCATCAAACTTATGTAGTTTGGCTTCATCTTTTACTTTTTGAATAAGTAATTTACCAATCCCCCTATTTTGCCAATCTTGGCTGACTGAGAGTTCATGAATAAATAAACTTTCTGGTAATGGCTTCGTCATAATAAAACCAACGGGGTCATTCTCACTATTAACAGCTACCCAATGCCCTTTATGGTTAATAAAGAGTAAATGTTTTTCAACGCTTTGTACGCCACTTTCGCTTATCCAACTTAAATCTTCTAAGGTGCTAAATAATTGCCCTGCTGATTGCTCGATAATGGGTAATTTAATTGCATCATCAATTTGTGTGGGGCGAAGAGTAATATCGTTATTTTTTATTTTGGTTTGTGTTGTTGTCATAGAGATTTCCAGTGATATTCTTATTCTTTAGTGAATTAAATACGTTAAAAAAGCCACCCGATTGGATGGCTTATAATTGCATTGGATAGCTTTTTACTCTTTGAATACCTTACTTTTTAGGTAATATACCGTAAGATTGAAATTTACCACTCTCTTCCATAAAATGGTTGTAATACTTGTTGTCTTCTACCGAGTCTTTCACCACTCTATTAGCATACGTGCTAGAGACAGCAAGTGTCGCCTTATAAAGTTTATCTTTTAATGCGTTATGGATCTTTGGATCATCACTTTCTTGAATTTGATTTAATAATGACACTAGCTCTTCTGCATCGGCTTGAATATCAGGATCAGTAAATTCTGCTGTCGGTAACATATAGTCTAAATCAAGGTTAACAGAATCGTTATACTCATCTTCTTGAGTAAACGGAGCTAAATCTTTACTGTATTCCGCTGAAATATATTTAACAAATTCAGGTTTATCAAAGCATTTATTTTTTATACTACCGTCATTATTTTTATTACGAGTACGGATCTCATTAGGAAATGGCTCACCTAAAGCATAAGTACACTGAAAAACATTACCATCAATTAATGTGGCATTAGTGCTACGCACTGGAAGTTCAAATTCATAGCCATTAATAATAACGGGGTAATCAACAGGTTTAAATTGGTTTGTTTTTCCCTTTACGGCATAAACTTCAGAAAGGGTGTAATACATGAAATTATCAGGATTTAATATGCCACCATTATTATGATCATAAACCATAAATCGAGCATTATTACCGGCGCTATCTGTTAAATTATGCTCACCAGGAGACAGCGTTATGTAACCATTTTTACCTGGCTCAACCTGATATTCTTTACCATCAACGCTAAAACTAATGACTTTCTCACTTGGATTACTGTAATAAAACTTATTTTTTTTATTATCTAAATCAAATTGATCACAAGAAGATAAAAATAAAACAGCACTAGTCAGTAGGCCTATTTTAAAGAAATTTTTCATCGTATCGTTATCCTTATCATAAATATTCTATGCAAATCATTTGCATCCCGAGAAACATTCCTAAAAAACATTTAAAAGTAATTTTACAGAAATGGCAAGGAGTTACAAAAGATAGCACTATTATGCTTAATCAATGAGAGATACATCGACTTTGAAAAATCAAATAAAAACAATTGAT
This sequence comes from Proteus sp. TJ1640, assembly GCF_003144445.1. Lineage (NCBI taxonomy): Bacteria > Pseudomonadati > Pseudomonadota > Gammaproteobacteria > Enterobacterales > Morganellaceae > Proteus > Proteus sp. TJ1640. The sequence goes on along the minus strand of NZ_PENY01000021.1, from coordinate 348,259 downwards.
AAATAGTGAGGATCAATTTTTGTATAAAAACCAATCTAATTCAACAGTAAATATCTTAAATATAACTTAACGACTTGAGTTTAATAAAATATTAAGAAAGAAAAAACAACCGATTTATGCCGGTTGTTCTCTTAATCGACATGCCAAATTAATTTATTGAGTTAACTAAATCATGCCATGTAGATAAAACTAACGCTTGATCTGGAGGTGAAAGTTCACCTGCTTTTATCGCCTTTTGAATGCTCTCTTCTACACGCGCTCTTAACGCTTCTAACTGTGTGTTATTTTCTTGCTCTAGTTCAGCAATAGCTAGTGTAATATGACCTTGTAAATACCCACCTGCAAATAACTCATCGTCAGTGGCATGTTCAACACGGCTATCAATTTTATCTAATAAGTACGCTTCATACTCAGAAAGCATTATTTATCCTCAATATATAATGTTGCTATCTTTTATATTTACCTTGTATTAGCAAAGCATAAATACGTGTGTTCCAGCAACCTTACTACTTCAGACTCCACCCTATTGGGTAAAACCTTCACAGTGGATAGGCGATAGTTATTCTCGCAATCCTTAATTAACTAAAGGATTTTCCTGATAAGGAAACATCTCTTCCGTTAGCTCTGGGGTATTGTAAAACAAATGTAACGCATTAATAAATAGCTGTGCACGAGGTGGTGTGTTTTTGTCTCGTAAATAAGCGAGAACTTGTTCTCTCACTTTATTTCTAAACTCATAACGATCAGGTTCAAAGTTACCTTCTAAATTGTCACAACTAACATTAAAAGGATAACCAGCAGCTTGGCAGAATAACCAATCTAATGCTTGAGGTTTGATTTCTACAACTTCGAACTGTTTTTGAGTAGTTTCATCTCGTCCATCTGGGCAATACCAGTAACCATAATCAACTTGTTGCCGACGAGCCTCTCCGGCGATACACCAATGCGATATTTCATGTAATGCGCTGGCATAAAAACCATGAGCAAAAATAATTTGATGATAAGGTGTCTCTTCATTTGCTGGCAAATAAATTGGCTCATCATCCCCTTTAACTAAACGGGTTTGGAAACTTTCGCTAAAACATTGATTAAAGATATCAATTAACTGTTGATAATGATGTGCTGACATTTAAAAAAACCATTTATTCCTAATTAAAAAGTGCAGAGAACCAAAGTGCAATAGTATCGCCATGATTGTCATTAATGAGTTTGATGCTCATCAAAAAGGAGATAATGACCAACATAGGTCTTATTAATTTTTGCCCTTTTGTTAAGACTAAACCAGCACCTAAGCGAGCACCAATAAACTGCCCACAAAGCATAACTAAACCAATAGTCCAAATAACCTGCCCACCAATAATAAAAAACAGTAAAGAGCCAAAATTAGAGGTGAAATTGAGTAATTTAGCATGAGCTGTTGCTTTTGAAAGATTATATCCAAGTAACATGACATAACCTAAAGCGAAAAAAGAACCTGTACCCGGCCCAAAAATACCATCATAAAAACCGACACCGCCGCCTAATATTGCACCAAAAGTATAATAGCCAATACGTTGTTTACTGTCTTGAGCACCGATTGATGGAGTAAGAAGAAAATAGAAACCGATAGCGATGGTAAGAATAGGAAGTGCTTGTTTAAGAATTTCTGGATTAATAAACTGTACCAACATGGCACCAGAAACAGCACCAATAAACGTCATTAAAATGGCAAATCGCTGCGCTCTTAAATCAATCACCTTTCGACGTATAAAGTAGAGCGTAGCCGAAAATGAACCACCTACTGATTGCAGTTTATTCGTTGCAAGAGCCTGAACAGGCGAGATCCCAGCGGATAACAAAGCTGGAATAGTGATTAATCCACCACCACCAGCAATTGAATCAATAAAACCTGCGATTAAAGCCACCAAGAAGAGAAGAAGGTAGATGCCATCTGAAAAGAGCCAATCCATTTATCTATCCGAATTATTAGGAATGAATGAAGGGCGTGTTGCTGTGTTTATCTCATTTATTTAAAAAAGCCACAACAACACGATCTGAGCATAATAAAATTAGGCGCTCACACCTTTAAAGCTAACATGAAACTTACAATAGTTTATCGACTTCGTTATTGACTTAGAATGATTACCATTGCATTAGTGGAGGTACAACATCACCACATTGACCACGTTGGCGCAATGTATGATCGAGTAATACAATTGCCATCATTGCTTCTGCAATAGGGATAGCGCGTATTCCCACACAAGGATCGTGACGACCTTTGGTTATCATATCAACTTCTTCACCATCACGATTAATCGTTTTACCTGCAATAGTAATACTAGACGTTGGTTTTAAAGCAATATGAGCGACAATTGGCTGACCACTGCTAATTCCACCTAAAATGCCACCTGCATGATTACTGGTAAAACCATTCTTAGTGAGTTCATCTCTATTTTCAGTACCTTTTAATGTTACAACACCGAAACCATCACCAATTTCAATTCCTTTAACAGCATTGATACTCATTAATGCGTGCGCTAAATCTGCATCTAGTCTGTCAAAAACAGGTTCACCCAATCCTACTGGCACCCCTTCTGCCACCACAGTCACTTTTGCGCCAATCGAGTTGCCCTCTTTTTTCAATGCGCGCATATATTCATCTAGCGCATCTAAACGCGAAGGATCAGGACAGAAAAATGGATTACTTTCGACAATAGACCAATCAACAAGCTCACACGTAATTGGCCCTAATTGAGATAGGTAACCTCGAACTTCGATACCCAATTTCTCTTTTAGATATTTTTTTGCAATTGCGCCAGCGGCAACACGCATTGCTGTCTCACGAGCAGAAGAGCGTCCACCACCACGATAATCACGTAAACCATATTTTTGTTCGTAGGTATAATCAGCATGACCAGGGCGAAAAACATCTTTGATTTCACTGTAATCTTGAGAACGTTGATCCGTGTTTTCAATCAGTAAACCAATGCTTGTTCCTGTTGTAACACCATTGAATACACCTGATAAAATACGAACTTGATCAGGTTCACGGCGTTGCGTGGTATAACGTGATGTTCCGGGTCTACGTCTATCTAAATCAACTTGTAAGTCGGCTTCAGTTAAAGGTAATCCAGGAGGTACACCATCAACAATGCAACCTAATGCAATACCATGAGACTCACCAAAAGTTGTGACTCTGAATAATTGTCCGATACTGTTTCCTGCCATCCCTTTATTCCTATCTTTTACTGTGTGATGTTATCAATATGTTATTTTCAATAAATAACAATCTACCGTCTCATTACTGTTACATCAACGTTTATCAATAGAAAAACACGCTGAATATTCGACGAGCTGTTCACGAGTCAGCATAAAGACACCGATTCCACCATTTTCAAACTCAAGCCATGTAAATGGAACCTCGGGAAATTGCTCTATAAGGTGAACCATACTATTACCCACTTCACACACTAAAATACCTTTTTCACTCAGATATTCAGGGGCCTTTAGTAAAATTTGTCTTGTAATATCTAGGCCATCAATACCCGAAGCTAATGCTAATTCAGGTTCAACTTGGTATTCATCAGGTAAATCACCCATATCTTCGATATCAACATACGGAGGATTTGTCACAATAATATCGTAAGGCGTTGGGACAAGAGCGTTAAATAAATCTGATTGCATTGGATAAACACGATGCACTAACCCGTGGTTTTCGATATTAAATTCAGCTACTTCCAGTGCATCTTCAGAAATATCAACTGCATCGACTTCCGCCTCTTCAAACTCATGAGCACAAGCAATCGCAATACAGCCACTACCCGTGCATAAGTCGAGAATACGTGTTGGCTCTTGCTGAATTAAACCATCAAAATGGTTATTGATTAGTTCACCAATAGGAGAGCGAGGGATAAGAACACGTTCATCAACATAAAATTCGTGACCACAGAACCAAGCGCTATGAGTTAAATAAGGAACAGGGATCTTTTGCTCAATTCGGCTTTCAATAAGGGTAATGATTTCCAGTTTTTCAGAAGTTGTTAATTTAGTCGATAACAGCACATCTGGAATATCTAAAGGAAGTGCGATAGTTGGCAATACAAGCTGCAATGCTTCATCCCATGCGTTATCTGTGCCATGACCATAATAAATATCAGATGAATTAAACTGACTCATAGCCCAACGTAGCATATCTAGGATCGTGCTCAAATCAGCAACTGCTTCCTCTTTTAGTGTTATATCCAAAATGGTTGTCCTCTGAAGAAATGGAAAGTCTGTAGTTTGCCATGAAGATAATGATAAATCAGCGCTAAGAAATAAAAAAAGGAAACATTACTAAATAATTCTCTCATCCCCCAATACTACAAAAGGACATCTAAATAAAGTCATATAAACTAAATAAAAACAATCAAGCAAAATTAAAAATTATCAAATTATCAAAACAAAGAATATTTGTTTAATTTTTTGACTTTAGCTAGAAATAATGAAAAAGGGGATCATACTTAAAATCATAAATTTATTATTGAGCAGAAAATAAATTACATCAAAAAATATTCATTCTCTACTTGTTATTTTCTTGATTAGATTGCTCTCTCAATAATCTTTCTTTGATTTTTAGGAGATAAGAATGAGTAATAAAAAATTAACCCAGTCTGAAGTTAATGATGCACATAAACTCCAAACTCGTTCTCTAACAACCCCCACAGACCTAACCCCTAAAGCAACAAAAGAGGTCGGTGCTGCAATGAATGCAATTTTAGCTGATGTTTTTGCATTGTATTTAAAAACAAAAAATTTCCACTGGCACGTAAGTGGCCCTCATTTCCGTGATTACCACCTAATGTTAGATGAGCAAGGTGACCAATTATTTGCAATGACTGATCCTATCGCAGAGCGTGTCCGTAAAATTGGTGGTATGACATTGCGTTCTATTAGTCAGATTTCAAAAATGCAACGTATTAAAGATAATAATGCAGAATTTGTCGAACCTTTAGATATGCTTGCTGAATTATGCCAAGATAACCAATCACTTGCAGCCGAATTAAGAAATGCGCATGTGGTGTGTGATGAAAATAATGATATATCTACTGCAAGTTTAATTGAAAATTGGATTGATGAAACTGAACGTCGTACATGGTTTTTATTTGAAGCCTGCCGACGTGCTGAAACCTCAGGCCATTAATTCATCTATTTGCTAGCTATGTGACTATTTCGGCAGGGTAAATTCCCTGCTTTTTTTTATGTTAAATTTATAACCTATACTTTTTTATCTCTGACACTATTTCATGTACTATTGCCTTATAAAAACAGTAACACTATGAAGAATCGTAAAAAATGAATAAAAAATTTTCATTACCACCTTCTGAAATTGAGTTATTTCAGGAGATGATAAAAGGCACTAAGAAATTACCTCAAGATAAAATACTTCATTCACCAAAACGTAAGAAAGTGACACACTACACTGTTGAACGTCTTCAACAAGAACAAGTTGATGCCTCTTATTATTTTTCAGATGAATTTCAACCTAACTTAGCAACAGAAGGCCCAATGCGCTATTTAAGAGAAGGCGCTAATGCTTATGAATTAAAAAAACTACGTCGTGGCGATTATACACCTGAATTTTTTCTAGATTTACATGGATTAACACAGCTAATTGCAAAACAAGAGATTGGCGCATTGATTGCAGCATGTAGACGAGAACATGTTTATTGTGCCTGTATTATGCATGGGCATGGCAAACATATTTTAAAACAGCAAACACCACTTTGGTTAGCGCAACACCCTGATGTTATTGCTTTTCATCAAGCCCCAAAAGAATGGGGAGGTGATGCTGCATTATTAGTTTTAGTAGAAAACGACGATCTTGCTCGCCGCTAAACCAAAACTCTATTGCATTAACCCTTAAATCACCTATCGGGTGAAATAAGGTGTTAATTACTTACTCAGCTAATTCATTTAAATTTTATTTCAATGTCGAAGGTGATACTTGCCATAACAACGCCCCTGAACCTTTTGATAAATCAAAATCAACACAAGCAATGGTTGATGTTGAAAACATAGGAGCACATACCGCCGGACAAAGTTCAGCAACAACATAGCCAACCAAAGGTAAGTGAGAAATAACAAGAATATTTTTATATCCTGTATCCCCCAAGGCACGTAAGTAATGTGCAATATGTGAAGGATTTCCTCCGGGGATAAGTCCATCATCAGTTTCTATTTTACTAGGTAGTGCTAAATCGACTTTTACTGCTTCCAATGTCTGTTGAGCACGTAAATAAGGGCTGACTAAAACATAATCGATAGTATGTCCCTGCTTTGTCATCCATTCAGCCATTTTTATTGATTCATTTTTTCCACGATCAGTCAGTGGTCTTAGTGCATCGCTGGCAGCATCAATGGCTGCTTCTCCGTGGCGCATAATAAAAATTTGCATAATAAATTATTAAACCTATTTTATTTTTGTAATTACTGGTATTTACACTTTTAAGATACTTAATTTAAATCAATTTAAATCAATATATCCCCATCTAAAATCTTCAATACCCTAATTGCAATAGCATTACTGATCTTTTTAAGATCATACCGTTGGTTTGCAAATTAACATCATTTTTAGAATCTTATTCTAAACAGCTTCGTTTTTAAATTTATGTTCGAATAATCATTTTGCCATATCTGGCTATCATTGACACTTTCGACCTCTTTTTCTATTAAAAATTCATCAATTATTAATCTGACGCAAAAAACACAAGAAAAAAGGCGCCTAAGCGCCTCAATCAAAACAAATGTCACAAAAGGAAAAAGCAATGGTAAGCGATGATATTAATCGTAAAAACGTTCATTTCGTTTAGCCATTTCAACTAAACGTTCACAAGGGCGAAATTTTTCTCCATATTTATCGGCAAGTTGATTAAGCTTTTCTGTCACCTTTGTTGTTCCCATACTGTCCATATAACGGAATGGGCCACCAAAAAAAGGAGGGAAACCGATACCAAATACAGCCCCTATATCACCATCTCGTGGTTGCTTTATAATATTTTCATCTAAACAACGAACTGCTTCATTTAGCATTAATAATAAACAACGTTCTGTAATTTCAGAGAAAGAGTGTTGTTTTTTAGGCTTAATTTGTAATAGTCGATATATCGTTGGATCAGGCTGTTTTTTGTTTTTACCTAATGAGAAAGGTAATGCATGTTTTGCATAAAGATAAAAACCTCGTCCATTTTTACGGCCTTTTCTATCATCAGCAATAATGGCATCAACAGCAGGAGGAGAAGCAAATCTTTCACCAAATGCATTTACTAATATCGGCGTTATTTTTGTACCGATATCAATACCTACTTCATCTAATAACTGAATAGGCCCTACAGGGAAACCAAACTGAACAAGTGCTTTATCAATATTTTCAATAGGTTCTCCTTGTACTAAGCATGTCAATGCTTCACTAATATAAGGAGCCAGAATACGGTTAACATAGAATCCAGGTTTATCACCAACAACTATTGCAACTTTACCCTGTTTTTTAGCAAAAGCGACTGTTGTAGCAATGGTTTTTTCATCCGTACTTCCATGTGGAATAACTTCAACCAAAGGCATTTTTTCCACTGGACTGAAATAGTGAAGTCCGATCACTTTTTCTGGGTATTTTGCTGTTTCAGCAATTTTATGAATAGGAAGCGAAGAGGTATTTGAAGCAAAAATAATTTTACCTTTACCTACTTCTTCAATATCTGCAACCATCTTTTGTTTTAAAGCCAAATCTTCAAAAACCGCTTCAACAACAATGTTTGATTGATGAAAACCGCTGTAATCTAAAGAGCCAGAGAGCAGCCCCATTTGGCGCTGACGTTCGCGTGCAGATAATCTTTTTTTACTCATTTTAGCTGAAAGCGCTTTCCAACTATAATTGAGTGCCTGAGCAATTCCCTTATCGCTGATATCTTTAATTCTTGCTGGTAAATTACCTTTTGTCGCTGTAACAAAGGCAATCCCTCCCCCCATTAATCCACCACCTAAAATACCGATATGGTGTAAATTATCTGGCTTTTCAGATGATCCTGTTTCATTTTTAAGTGCCGTAGAAGCAAAAAAGAGATGCCTTAATGCAGATGAAACTGGAGTCATAGCGAGTTCACCAAACGCATTAGCCTCTTCTTTAAACCCTGTTTGTATATCCTTTTCAAGACCTCGTTCTATAACATGAAGAATACGCTCAGCTGCTGGGTAGTGGCCTTTTGTCTTTGCTAATGTGCGTTTTTTAGCTTGCCCAAACAGTATATTTCTCCCTAAAGTTGTGTTTGCCCAGAAACGATCCATCATCGAATGCTTTCTCTGCTCTTTTTTACCCGATAAAATCCATTTAGCAGCAACTTCTAATAAAATATCTTGTGAAACAACATCATTTACAAGGCCTAATTTTAAGGCTCTTTTCGCATTAACTTGTCTACCCGTTAATATCATATCTAACGCGGATGTCACACCAATAAGACGGGGCAAACGTTGAGTTCCGCCAGAACCCGGCAGTAATCCAAGTTGCACTTCAGGAAGCCCTAAACGCGTTTTGTTATTATCAGAACAAATTCGCCCATGACAAGCTAAGGCCAATTCAAGCCCTCCACCAAGACATGCGCCATTGATAGCGGCCACAACAGGTAATGGATAATTTTCGAGTTGGGTAAAAAGGTCTTGCCCTGCTTTTGCGAGTGCACTCGCCTCTTCTTTAGTTTGACAACCCGCAATCATGGAGATATCCGCACCTGCAATAAAACTATCTGCCTTACCTGATGTGATAATTAATCCTTTTACACCAGAATGTTGTTGCGCTTGTTTCAAAACATCTTGGAACTGCTGTACAAATTCTGCTTTTAGTGTATTTACTTTTTCACCAACAACATCAATGGTGATAACACCTACTTTGTCATTACGAACTGAGAATTGAAAAACAGATGATTTTTCTAGTGTGGTTTGTTGTTGTTCCATTATTCCACCTCCAAAATCATCGCAGCACCCAATCCACCCGCTGCGCAAGCAGTGGTCAACCCAAACCCTCCACCTCGTCGTTTAAGCTCATGGAGTGTCTGTGTGACCATTCTTGCACCAGTTGCAGCAAATGGATGTCCATAAGCAATAGAACCACCTAGCACATTAAACTTATCCATATCCACTTCTCCAATCGCCTTGGATAATCCTAGTTGCTCTTTAGCAAACCGCTCACTACCAAACAGTGTCAAATTACTGAGTGTTTGTGCAGCAAAAGCTTCATGCATATCAATTAACGTTAAATCACTTAATGCAAGACCTGCGCGAGAAAGTGCCAGTGGTGTGGCATATGATGGCCCCAATAGCATATCTTTCCAGACATCTGTCGCTGTAAAAGCATAACTGCGCAAATAACCTAAAGGTTGATAGCCAAGACTTTTAGCAACAGATTCTTTCATCATTAATACAGCGGCTGCACCATCGGTTAATGGCGTACTGTTTGCGGCAGTGACACTACCATGGCGGCGATCAAAAGCAGGTTTTAACTTGGCGTAAGAATCAAGAACGGAATTTTTACGAATATTGTTATCTTGATGGAAACCTTCTTTGTAAGGCGGGAAAAAAGCGGTCATCACCTCATTATCTAGTTTTCCCATTTCCCATGCTTTAGTTGCTAATTGATGAGAACGATGCGCTAATTCATCTTGAGCAACTCTGGAAATATGATAAGTCTTTGCCATTTGTTCTGCCGTATCTCCCATACGTAATCCAGTTGAGTATTCAGCAACGGCTGGTGCTACAGGAAGGAGATCACGAAATCGTAATTGGCTTAAATAACTTAATCGTTGACCTAATGATTTGGCTTTATTAAGGCTTAATAAAACATCAGCAAGTTTTTTACTCACACCAATAGGCAACACTGAAGACGAATCTGCACCACCAGCAATACCAACAGATACGTGCCCAGCCATCATACTTTCAGCAATATTAGCTATCGCCTGAAAGCTTGTTGCACATGCTCTTGTTACACTATAAGCATCCGTTTTTACACTTAATCCTGCGCCAAGCACAATTTCTCTGGCAATATTCGGTGCTTCTGGCATTTGAACCACTTGTCCGAAAACAAGTTGATCAATAATTTCAGGAGGAATTTCATTGCGAGTTACTAATTCTTGAACCACTGAACGCCCTAATTCAACCGCAGGTATTCCTCGATACGCAGTCGCTTGTTTAGCAAAAGGTAAGCGTAGCCCGCTGACAATAGCGATGCGATCTTTCATAGCACTGTTCGTTGATGACTTCATAACGGCTCCTGACAAAATGATTTCCTAGCACCAAAGAGGTCTGACCTGATAATAGTGTTAACAAAAAATTCACTTTTCAGAAACGTTATTTTACAAGAAGTGGGAGTTAGCGCTCAATATTTCGATGAAATGTCTGAAACTTAACAATAATGATAGAAAAAGATAATAACGTGATGAAGGGATATAAAAAAGGCTGTTGAATTTCAACAGCCTTAAATCTATTTATTTCAGTGGATTAACGTAATCCCAACTGAAAGATTAAGTTTTCTGCTTCACAAGAGAATGTAAAATCAGCGGTAAGTTGAACACCACCATCAACATCAGCAAATTGTTGATTAATTTTGCAAGGCTCTGAAGCGATAGATTGTGCTTTTGCACTAAGTTGATCTAACATTGCTTGCGCTTGTACTTTATCAGCGAAGACATGCTGATATGACGCTGTGCAATTCTTATTGTCAATAATAGTACCCACATCTACACAACAGCAAGCAGCGGTTTCTTCTGCACTACAACGATTAATTGCGTCTGCCATTTTAGTCTCCCAACGAAAGAAATGTTAATTATCTATCATAATCGTAAAAAAATAAAATAAACTGCTTTAGCTCAAATTTTATTACAATTTTACAAAAATAATTGATTATTCTGTTTATTTAACAATCAAAAACACCTTTATCGGAATGTTTTGTGAAAAATATGTTAAGCAAATCCCAAATATTGAATCTAATTGGCAATATTTGTAAAACATACTTGCAACATTTAGGGTAATCAACTTTATACTTAATCAACTGGTCTGATTTGTCATAACGACAACCGCACCTAAAATCCAGCGCTTCTAATCAGAAGTTACTAACTTAAAAAAAATTATGAGGGTTTAGGTCATGAACCGTAAAAACCTGTTTACTCGCACAGCACTAGCTGCCTTGGTAGGTGTTATCTCCTCTCAAGCAGGCGCTGCCGGTTTTCAGTTAAATGAATATTCTACTTCAGCACTAGGGCGTGCATTTTCAGGAGAAGGCGTTATTGCCGATGACGCAAGCGTAGGTAGCCGTAACCCAGCTGCACTTACCATGTTCGATCGCCCTGAATTCTCTGTTGGTGCTATCCATATTAACCCAAGTGTTGACATTAAAGGTAATTCACCTATTGGTGCTCATGCTAGCACTAACGCTGACGATATCGCACCAAGCGCATTAGTCCCTAATATCCACTTTGTAGCACCAATTAATGATAAATGGGCGATTGGGGCATCAGGTACAACAAACTTTGGTTTAGCCACTGATTTTAAAAAGGATTATACTGCTGGCCTTATTGGTGGTAAAACCGATTTAAAAACCATGAACTTAAACTTAAGTGCAGGTTACCGTGTGAATAATCATTTTAGCGTAGGTTTAGGGTTAAATGCTCTTTACGCTGATGCTGAAATCACGCGTCATGCTGGTGAATTACCAGGAATGATTGGTCTTCCAGTATCACCTTCAGCACGCGTAGCCCAACTTAAAGGTGATGCATGGGGCTTTGGCTGGAATGCTGGCTTACTGTATGAGTTTGATGAAGACAATCGTGTAAGTTTTACTTATCGCTCTAAAGTAAAAGTGAAATTTAAAGACGGTGAGTTCCAAAGTGATTTAAAAACAATCCCTCTTCCTGGCGGTAATTCTATTATTGGAACAGAAGGTGGAACCATTAAAGGCAAACTTGATCTTAACTTGCCTGAAATTTGGGAATTTGCTGCTTATCATCGTGTAGCACCAAAATGGGCTGTTCATTATAACTTTGCTTACACAAGCTGGAGTGAATTTAAAGAATTGAGAGCCACACGTAAGAGCGATGGTCAACAACTCTTCAAGAAAGAAGAAGGCTTCCGAGATGCATGGCGAGTGGCTTTAGGAACAACCTATTATCACGATGATAACTGGACATTCCGTACCGGTATCGCTTTCGATGATAGTCCAGTTCCAGCTGATAAACGCTCTATTTCCATTCCTGACCAAGATCGCTTCTGGTTAAGTGCTGGGGCGACTTATGCATTTAACAAAGATATGTCTGTTGATGTGGGCTTAGCGTATATGCACGGTAAAAAAGTCACAATCAAAGAGAAATTATCTGAAGAATTACCATTACCTGCTTACGAATTTGAATCATCAGGTAAAGCATGGTTATACGGTATGAACTTTAACTACCGTTTCTAACTGTTACGCTATATCGCTTTTATACAAAAAATGGTCTTTTTTAAGACCATTTTTTATTTATTCACCAAGCTAAAAAGATAATTCACTAATCAATGGAATCCAAATCATCTTCAATGGCTTTCGCATTAGGATTTTCTTTTACTGTGCCCGCTTGGAAGTCATTACTTTGGAAATAGGCTTCACGCATCATTAAATAAGGATCAGATGAATTTTGTAAAATAGCATCAGAGTCGAGCAATTGCGCTCGTGTTTCAATGCCTTCTAATGCCCACTTACCCGCTGACATCCAAAACGTTAAATAGCTCAACATAGGGTAGGTTAAATCAGCCCAATCACCACCCTCTTCACGGACAGTAAAGCTACCATAGCCTGGTACAACAACATAAGGGCCATAATCCATACCATAATGACCTAACGTACTACCAAATCGCATTGGTACTTCCTTTTCCATCGTTTCTTTGGACATACCAGCAACATCAATTAAACCACCCATACCAAAGACGGTGTTGATCCAAAATCGACCAAAATGTTTTGCACCCTTTTCAAAATCACCACGTAATATGCTGTTCACCATACTTGCAGGCTCTTCTAAATTACCTAAAAAGTTAGATAAGCCATTTCTTGCTGGTGGTGGCACATAATCACGCCAAACAACGGCAACTGGACGTAAAATATAGGGATCTAATACATAGTAGTTAAAATCAAACATCTGGCGGTTAAACCCTTCTAATGGGTCAGAACGCCCCTCCCCATTATTAGAGGTGCTTGCACATCCTGAAAGTAAGGCAACTGAAAGAGCAACACCGCACAGGCGATACTTCATAATGTTCTCCGCTAATTATCTTATGATGAGCAGCATCATAATTCGCATATTCATAAATTCTAGACATAATACTGTCAATGCATAATAAGTGGTACTTTTATTAGGTTTTGATCTTATAAGATTATTCGGTTTTTGTGATTATCTTATCGAGCTAATTTAAAATATTAACCCTATATTATGGACAAATATAAAAATATTCGATGTTATGTAATTAGATTCTACTTTCAATACATCAATATCTGCTAATGATTTTAACCATTGTCGCTACTTCAGTGTATTAGCAGGAAAATCTATAATAATGGTATTTCCAGCGTTAAGAAGAACTGCAATATGTTCACTTAATACACTCTTCACTAAATCACTTTTTTCAATATAGTCAGCCACTGTCTTTATTTGATTTAGGTAAAACCACGAGAGCCATTCATCTTTATTGATTAATACCGCCCTGAGTGATTTTAAACTTGATCAAAATTTTCAGGAGGGATAAAGATATCAATTGGTCTAGCATTACACATCATCAACAGAAAATAAGTAATAAATAAAAACTTTAAATATCAAATGTTATTAATTAACTTTATATTCATATAAAAACCTGTATTTATTATCGATTATTGAACAAGTGAGTGAAATAATGACGATAATAGATAGCGTGAACTGATAAAAACAGCTCTAGGAAGAATGTCTAGATTTATAGCATGGGTAATAGATGGCGTTCCCTACAGGGATCGAACCTGTAACTAGCCCTTAGGAGGGGCTTGTTATATCCATTTAACTAAGGGAACGTATGTAGAAAAATCAAATGTAACTTATGGACGGCCTACATTTTACCTCCCTCGCTCTCTATTAATCAAGTTTTAACGCACTGATATTGGAAGGAATTTTTTTGTTTCTTTTTTGAACAATGCAATTTAACTTAAAAATCACCTAATATATAAGAATCAATGATTATATTTTTGCTTACATATGTCTATTTTATTAAAACTCTTTCAATTGTTTTAAAAATAATTTAGGTGAATACCCCATCTCTTTATTAAACATCGCACTAAAGGCGCTAGGATTTTCATAACCCAGCTCTAAAGCAACTTTAGTGACCGAATCACCTTTTTTTAAAGCAGTCAACGCATACATTAAACACGCTTTTTGACGCCAATCTCGAAAAGAAAGACCGGTTTCTTTATGAAAAAAACGGGTAAAAGTACGTGGGCTTTTATTTAATTTTTCAGCCCACATTTCTGGTCTAGTGCGAATATTGGGTTGTGACATAAATTCAGTACACAATTCATCTAATAAAGCATGTTGTGGTAATGGCGTAAAATAAGGTAACGGTTTTGCCTGAGCTAATTCATGACAAAGCAAAGTTAATAATGCACTATCTCGTCCACCTAAATCATAAAGTAAAGGAAGCTCATTAGCTGAAAGTAATAGCTGATGAAGCAGAGGTGAAACTTGTAAAACTTCACAATATTCTGAGTGACGAGGAATTTTATTAGGCTCAATATAGAGACTATAAGTGCTACTCCCCAACATTAGCACTTGATGTACTTTTTCTGCTGGGATCCACACGCCACTGTAAGGTAATACAATCCATTGACCATCTTCTGTTTTAACTTTCATTACCCCATTAGGGGCATATAAAAATTGTGCTCGTCGATGATAATGGGATTCAAGAAATGTGTCATAAGGATAATCAGAGCCTAATGCTAAAATATCGCGAGGAAGATTATCCACACAATTGATATCGATATTACGCATAATCTTTAAATTGTCCTAAATTCGTATAAAGTTGTCATTATCACGTGGGTAAGACATCACTTTATTCTATATCGTTAATCTCCTGACTCAACAGGAGATTTGAAATGACACTTTGGCTGATTTCTTTTGGTCTAATTTCAGGCATTACAACATGGTTATTTGGCTTTGGTGGCGGCTTTGTCACTGTTCCCTTACTCTATACACTTATTCTGACACTCTGGGGAATAGACAGTTTACCTGCTGAGCATGCTATGCAAATCGCCGTTGCTACTTCTGCATTAATTATGTTGTTTTCTGCAACAGTCACAACCATTAAGCACCATAAAGCAAAAAGGCTTGATTGGAATATCATGTCCATACTGTTTATTGGTATCGCTTTTGGTGGGATCTTAGGTGCTCTTCTCGCCTTAACGGTTGAAGGTACGTGGATCAAATGGATCTTTATTGGTTATCTTTTTATCGCTATTTTAGACTGCTACTTTCGCCCCGGTTTTATAGCTCCTACTCACAATACAAAAAAAGTGACCAAAGCAAAAGAAAGTATTAATGGTACCGTAATTGGTATTATTGCTGCTTTTCTAGGAGTTGGTGGAAGCGTGATGACAGTACCTTTATTGCGCCGTAGAGGAACACCGATGACACAATCAGCAGCAATGGCAAATGTATTAACCTTACCTTTAGCACTCACAGCAACATTCACTTACGTTGCCCTTTCTTTTATGTCACCTTTAAATGGTGAATCTGGTTTCATTGGTTATATTTGGCTAAAAGCTGCACTTATTCTGATTTGTAGCACTTGGGTTGGTTTGAAGATCTCTGAACGTTTTTTATCTCGTATTCCCGACAAATGGCATGCAAGAATTTATCCTCTATTACTGAGTCTTGTTTTAATTGTCATGCTGTTTTAAATCCTTTCTTCTATATAAAAGTTCCAAAGACAACAAACAACGAAAAAACAATAATGACTACATATAAAATGGTGGCTTTAAATGTTCAAAAAAGTCACCATGTCTTTAACATTTCACTCCATCTTTTTCCTACACGTCTCCATTTAGCATTAATGCTATTAAGACACTTAAAACAAAATATATCTCTTTTTGACAATCACGACACAGTTCCATAACGATTAATATCATTAATTAATATTTAAACATAATGAATAATAATTTATAAATTGTCTCGTGCTTAATATCAGCCTGATCACATTTAACCGAGCATTTTTTCGTACCATGCATCACTGATTTATTTTTCTATTTTATTTATATCTATTATCAAAATAATAAGTTAGCTATTTTTCATAAGAGGATAATTTATGAAAAAACTAAATTTAAATAGTATCAAAAGTATTATTTATCGTTATTTTTAAATAACAAGTTAATTACAATATAACCAACACTCGATATATAATAAATTATATATCGATAGGTTTTTTTGTCAAATCTTAATTATTATTAATAATATATTTAAAATACACTTTAACAAAATAGATTAATACCATAAGTTGGTGAATTTAAAAGAACAATATATAACTACCATATCTATAAAAAACCTCTATTCCTTCTCCGAAACTTTATTACAGCATTTGATAGAAGAAAATAATTATCATTTAATTTTGTCTATTTTAGTTAATTTATTTAGTGATATTTATTAACTTATTATTCTCTATTATTTATTATTTACAACTAAGTCATCACTTATGGATTAATAAAATGGAGACACCTTCAAATATTTATTTAACCGTCCGTATATAATATTTAGCTATAAGAAGAAACTGGAGGTTATATGAGTATTAGTCGTCGTTCTTTCATTAAGGGGATGGGAATAGGATGTGTGGGTTGTACCGTAAGTAGTTTACCACCAGGTGCACTTGCATTTAATCCTGTAGATTCTCTTAAGGGTCAGTCAAAATTAACACCTAGCCTGTGTGAAATGTGTTCTTATCGTTGTCCAATAGAAGCTCAGGTTGTTAACAACAAGACTGTTTTTATCCAAGGAAATAGAAATGCTGAACACCAAAGTAGCCGAGTTTGTGCAAGAGGTGGCAGTGGTGTTAGCCTAGTTAATGACCCAAACCGCATTGTCAAACCTATGAAACGCAAAGGTCCAAGAGGCGCGGGTGAATGGGAAGTGATAAGTTGGGAACAAGCTTATAGCGAAATCGCCGAAAAAATGAATGCCATAAAGCAAAACTATGGCGCAGAAAGCATCTCTTTCTCCTCAAAATCCGGATCGCTCTCATCTCATCTTTTCCATTTAGCGGCTGCATTTGGCTCCCCCAATACGTTTACACACGCATCAACATGCCCTGCAGGTAAAGCCATTGCAGCATCTGTTATGATGGGTGGCGATCTTAAAATGGATCTCGCAAATTCAAAATATATTATCTCTTTTGGTCATAACCTTTATGAAGGTATTGAAGTTGCAGAAACTCATGAGTTAATGACAGCACAAGAACGTGGTGCGAAATTAGTCAGCTTTGATCCTCGTTTATCTGTTGTTTCAAGTAAAGCTGATGAGTGGTACGCGATCCGCCCAGGCGGGGATTTACCTGTTCTAATGGCAATGTGTCATATATTAATTAAAGAAGATCTCTACGATAAAGATTTCATTGAGAAATTTACGGTAGGTTTCCCACAATTAAAAGAAGTTCTACAAGATACAACCCCTGAATGGGCTCAATCTCATTCTGATGTTCCAGCTAACGATATTGTTCGCATTGCTCGTGAGATTGCATCCCAAGCACCTCATGCACTGATTATGCCTGGTCACCGCGCAACCTTTAATAAAGAAGAAATTAATATGCGCAGAATGATCTTCACCTTCAATGCATTGCTCGGTAACTTTGAACGTGAAGGTGGCATGTATCAGAAAAAAGCAGCATCAAAATACAATAAACTCGCGGGTATTAATGTTGCGCCTGAACTCGCTAAACCAAGCGTTAAGGGAATGCCAGAAATTACAGCAAAACGTATTGATGCTACTGCACCTCAATTTAAATATATCAATAAAGGTGGTGGTATCGTTCAATCTATTATTGATTCAACATTAAACGGTGTGCCATATCAAACCAGAGCATGGATTATGTCTCGCCATAACCCATTCCAAACAGTAAGTTGTCGCCCTGAGCTAGAAAAAACCGCACAGAAATTAGACTTAATTGTTAGCTGTGATGTTTATTTAAGCGAAAGTGCCGCTTATGCCGATTATCTATTACCTGAAACAACTTATTTAGAACGTGATGAAGAGATTTCTGATGTTTCAGGTTTAAATCCAGCTTATGCATTACGCCAGCAAGTTGTCGAGCCAATTGGTGATACAAAACCAAGCTGGTTAATTTGGATGGAATTAGGGAAAAAACTGGGATTAGCTCAATATTTCCCATGGGAAAATATGGGTGTTCGTCAGCTATATCAAGTCAATGGTGATGAAGCACTGTATAAGGAAATCCATAAAAAAGGCTACTTGTCCTATGGTCTCCCATTACTTTTACGTGAGCCTTCTTATGTAGAAGCTTTTGTTGAGCAATATCCTGATGCTATCAAGCATGTTGATGGCAATAATATGATGGAAAAATCACTGTCATTTAAATCACCGAGTGGCTTAATTGAAATCTACTCTGAGGAACTAGAAAGCCGTTTAGAAAACTACGGTATTCCACGCTTCCACAACTTCCCATTAAAAGAAAAAGACGAGCTTTATTTTATTCAAGGCAAAGTCGCCGTTCACACTAATGGTGCAACACAATACGTACCATTATTAGCTGAATTAATGTGGAAAAACCCTGTTTGGCTTCACCCTGAAACAGCTAAAAATCATGGCATTAAACATGGTGATGAAATCATTCTAGAAAACAGTATCGGTAAAGAAAAAGCACATGCTCTGATCACTGAAGGCATTCGCCCTGACACTGTATTTGTTTATATGGGATCAGGTGCAAAAGCAGGTGCGAAAACAGCTGCGACAACGACAGGCATTCACTGTGGCAATTTATTACATCATGAGATTAGCCCTGTATCAGGTACTGATGTGCATACATCAGGTGTCAAAATTAGTCGGGCTTAAGGAAAAAAATAACGATGAACAATAATGATAAACAATTTGTCATGTTACATGATGAGAAACGTTGTATTGGCTGCCAAGCTTGTACTGTTGCGTGTAAAGTCATCAATGACATTCCAGAAGGATTTAGCCGACTTCAAGTCCAAATACAGGGTCCTCATAATGATGAAGCAGGCCATCCTCATTACCAATTTTTCCGTGTTTCTTGCCAACACTGTGAAGATGCGCCTTGTGTTTCTGTTTGCCCTACTGGTGCCTCTTTTATTGATGAAAATGGTATCGTTCAGGTGAAAAAAGAGCTGTGTATTGGCTGTGATTACTGTGTTGGTGCTTGTCCTTACCATGTTCGTTATATCAACCCAGTGACACATATCGCAGACAAATGTAACTTCTGTTCTGATACTCGATTAGCTGAGGGAGAATTACCCGCATGCGTATCAGTATGCCCAACAGATGCACTTGCTTTTGGTCGCATCGACTCACCTGAAATTCAGGCTTGGATCAAACAAAAATCCGTTTATCAATACCAATTAGATAATGTCGGAAAACCGAGTTTATTCCGTCGTAAAGAAATCCATCAGGGAGATAAAGCATGACTAGTATCTGGGGAGCAGAACTCCATTATACGCCAGATTATTGGCCTGTATGGTTAATCGCAGCTGGTTTATTAATCGTTGCTATGATAACAGTATTAGTTATTCATGGTTTACTACGCTATGCCCTTGCACCAAAACACGCTGGTCATTATGAAGAAGAACGTGTTTATTTATACTCCAAAGCAATTCGTTTTTGGCACTGGGGTAATGCTTTACTGTTTATCCTATTGCTATTAAGTGGCTTTTTAGGGCATTTCTCTATCGGCAATGTTACATCAATGGTGCTGTTACATAAGATCTGTGGTTTTGTTCTTATCGCGTTCTGGATTGGTTTTATTTTTATCAATCTAACAACTAATAACGGTGTACATTACAAAGTAAAATTTAACGGATTAATTGGTCGTTGTATCAAACAAGCTCGCTTTTATCTTTACGGTATAATGAAAGGCGAACCACATCCTTTCGCTGCAACTGAAACTGATAAGTTTAACCCACTTCAACAACTCGCTTACTTAGGTGTGATGTTTGGTTTAGTGCCACTGTTACTTGTTACTGGATTATTATGTTTATATCCAGAAGTACTTGGCTATGGCTATTGGATGTTAAAAGCACACTTAGTTTTAGGTATTGTGGCATTAATGTTTATTTGTGCACATTTCTATTTATGTACACTGGGTGATACTTTTACTCAAACATTCCGTAGCATGATCGATGGTCATCATCGCCATCAGAAACATGAAGATCATGGCTCCATAGCAGAAAAAACAGAACATTAATTTCTCAATATTTCTTCTGTTACATTTCATTTCCTAAAATGCCCGTTTAAACGGGCATTTTTTGATCCTAATTCAGAGTTTCATAACCTTTTTTGTAACAAGGAAGCTATCTAATGCACAAATGACAACGCTAAAAAATATGCCTAAATGACAATCTATTACTGCGATACATAAAGACCGAATTTATACAAATCGTAAAGGCTTGTGTTAGTAGCGTCGTCAAACTGCAGAGAGATCTTACCATTTTTATGATTAATAAATGTTTTATACCCAGAACAAGCAAAGCATATTAATCTATCTAAATAATCCTAACAGGTCTATAAAGCATTTTTAATATCCACTCAACCGACCAGCAACTAAATCATATTCTTAAACTGCTCAAAGACTTATTGTTACTACCTTTTCATCTCGATCAAAAGGCAACAATAATCTATCCTGATATGATATTAACTATCATTATCATAAATAGTCATTTAATGATAATACTTAACTTTTGATCTGATAACCTATTTTCACCAATACGTATATTTTGCATTTATCATATTAAATGGATTTTTTAATTTATTGATGTGAAAAACATAAATTATACGTTTAATAGCTTCAAAAATGTTACCAGGAGGTAAAATTGTGGTAGGTAATATAAGAGGTAATTTTATGAGTAGCTTATTCTAAACAAGCATCAATTAGCTATTTTTTCTCATACTAATAAATATGATAATATATTTCTCTAAGCATGAAGATTTTAGTTCATTTACAATATAATTATTCTTCTTTTTGTAAAAATTAAAAATATTTATCTCTATAAACATAAAATGCCCTAATAAGGGCATTTATTTCATATAGAGACTTCATTTCATCCGCTAAGATAATTCTTATTATCAACTAACTAAAGAGAAACATTTGTATATAAGAATTATCTTACTCAATTTAGCTATTCTAAAATGAGTTATTTTCTAATTTAAAAAATATTATTAGAAAATAGAAAGAGCCTTGCTATCGAAATGAGCTGGAATATGTTGTTCATTTAGCTCAGTTTCTTGAGCCATTCCGCCAGTTACTTCTTCAAAGAAGCTACCAATATTAACACCTAGTACTTCAAGTACTTTAACTAAGCAATCAATATCAATACGGTTTACACCACGCTCATAACGAAATAACTGTTGTTCACTAATATCAATTTCTTTTGCTAACTGAAATACAGTATAACCTTGAGATTTTCTTAATGACTTAATTTTTTGTCCAACAGCATAAGCGACTGGATACTTGCTACTCATAATATTGTTCTCGCTTTTCACTTTGATTGATATCTAATTTATAATGGTGTATTCCTGCGCAATAATATATAAAAACATATATTATTGATGACACCTTTTTGTTTTAATAAAATATTATTTTTAGTAGATAAGAAATATTACAATTCAAAACATGACTTATCATATGTAAATAATATACTACGCATTTAAACACTTTCAACCAGTCAAAAAAAGATAGTGCAGGTGCAATGATTTACTCGTACTAGTAAACAATACTTAGGATGATGGTATGTTTCCTTTATTTTCATATAGTTGAAATATTTTACTTATAAAATCACGTTTTTTTTTCCTTAAATTTTACTCATTAATTAGAATTATTATCTATAATTATATTAATTTAAAGTATGATTATTGGTATTGTGTAAAAATAAATCAAGTTATGTCAGACTAATTTATTTAAAATAATAAATTAACCTCATAAAGGTAACGATTTTTTTATTTTTATTAACTAGCTTAATTAAAATCAATGAAATCTGATGAGTTTATAAAAAAGTCTATATTATATTTTAATATCATAATGTTACGAGATTTACACTAAAATATAGATATAAATCACATTTTAAACATTTGTTAATTAATTTATATAAGCATAAACACTTACTCTTTCAGCTAAATATATTTCATACTCCTCAATTCTTTATTACACGAGAATAAATAAAGAATAGACCTAATTACTCATTTTTTTGAATTTTTATTAATAAATAACTTATTTTAAGTTTCAGTTATATTGAAAATCTTCTTTATAAAATAGAGAAAAAACGAATATTAATATATTGTTTATCAGTAAGTTATTCAAAGAGCATACTTATTATCATAAAAAGTGGTCTTGTTATGACGACACAATATTATTCTTTCTTTTTCACTCAAATACGCACATTTAGTACACTGCAAAAACAGAGTAATCAATACCTCTTAAGTTAAATTCACAAAGGAATAAACTGTTAAATATCAACTTTAGCATGATCTAATTTTGTTAATAAAAATAAAAATCAATTATTTTATATCCTAAGTAATCACACTTACACTGTATAAGAGTTATCCATAGGATAAAATAAACATTAATATTTTTATATAATTTATATTCCTGCTAGATGCTCAAATTTCTCCATTTTTCATAAAAAATGAAATTAACCACTCTAGGACAAATCAATTACTGATAAAATGAGTGATTTTTGCTTTATATCATTTATGATCCAGTGCATTATTATGCAAACATTGATAAACATCAAATTTTAAATCCAATCTATTTTAAATTAAACGTTAAGTAAATTCTCTCATTTTGTCGTATCTTTAGAAAAGAAGATAAACTATAAAACCCAATTTTTATCTTTTAATCTTCTGAACTTTTCCTTAAAAAGGGAGTGCCAAATATTTTTCAATAGTGACTTAAAATGTTTTAACTTGCTCATTTTATGAGAGATATTGCTCATAAAAATGCTCAAATAATTTATAACAGTGTATTTAAGGTTGTTTAATTTTATGAATAAACTAGGAAAACCTATATTTATGCTCAAGAGGAGTAGATATTTCCTTTTTGATTAGAGTAATTTTTTTATATTTTCAGAATAAAACTTGGTCTCTATTCAAAAATAAATACATATCTTCTATTAAGTTAGAACCCTGCTCTAAAATGATTAACTTAACAATAAAAGAACGACTTATTTTTAAGCACTTCAATTTAAATGATAAATCATGGTTGGATGTAAAAAAGTGTAATAAAGAATCCGACTTATGCCCCTTTTCACAGAAAGCGCAATGCAATAATAAGTTAAAACAATCTTAGAAACGCATAACTAGGAAAGCATACACGTGTAAGAATACACAGTGCGATGAGCAAAGTAATAAACGGCTGACACAAAGACAACAATTAATGTCCAAAAATATGACTAGATTGCATCACACAGCTATTAAAAACCAAATGACTCTTGTGGATTATTTTATAAAAACGCAGGGAAAATAAAGAAGAAGGTATAACGAAGAAATAANACTAGATTGCATCACACAGCTATTAAAAACCAAATGACTCTTGTGGATTATTTTATAAAAACGCAGGGAAAATAAAGAAGAAGGTATAACGAAGAAATAAAGAAGTGGTGGGCGGTATTGGGCTCGAACCAACGACCTCCTCCTTGTAAGGGAGATGCTCTACCAACTGAGCTAACCGCCCGCTGAACTATTAAATGGTGGGTCGTGGGCGATTCGAACGCCCGACCAATTGATTAAAAGTCAACTGCTCTACCGACTGAGCTAACGACCCGTTTAATAATTTTTGCGTAAATCTGTAAGTAGCTTTGTGAATGGTGGGTCGTGGGCGATTCGAACGCCCGACCAATTGATTAAAAGTCAACTGCTCTACCGACTGAGCTAACGACCCGTCACAATGTTCACTACTTTATGTTGTATTCTTAGGAATGGTGGGTCGTGGGCGATTCGAACGCCCGACCAATTGATTAAAAGTCAACTGCTCTACCGACTGAGCTAACGACCCGTTAAATAATTTTTGCGTAAATCTGTAAGTAGCTTTGTGGATGGTGGGTCGTGGGCGATTCGAACGCCCGACCAATTGATTAAAAGTCAACTGCTCTACCGACTGAGCTAACGACCCGTTAAATAATTTTTGCGTAAATCTGTAAGTAGCTTTGTGGATGGTGGGTCGTGGGCGATTCGAACGCCCGACCAATTGATTAAAAGTCAACTGCTCTACCGACTGAGCTAACGACCCATACCTAATTATGTGATATTGCGCGAAATAACCGAATGAAGTGGTGGGCGGTATTGGGCTCGAACCAACGACCTCCTCCTTGTAAGGGAGATGCTCTACCAACTGAGCTAACCGCCCACTTCATGATGACTAAATTCTCACTACCACGCTTTAATGTAATTGGTGGGCGGTATTGGGCTCGAACCAACGACCTCCTCCTTGTAAGGGAGATGCTCTACCAACTGAGCTAACCGCCCAATCACACTAAATCATACAACTTATCACAACGAAAATAATGGTGGGCGGTATTGGGCTCGAACCAACGACCTCCTCCTTGTAAGGGAGATGCTCTACCAACTGAGCTAACCGCCCGTCGTGATGGGGTGCATTATAGGGATACTGCGCTATGAGTCAACGATTTTTATCAGTTTTTTATTGTGAAAATGATCGTTCGTTTTATTTTTAGTCAAGATGCTTTTTTTAGCATCATAAGTGATACAGCAATTAACCAAAATAATCCTACGGGTACTCTTCGTCAAACAAAAAATCATCAATTTGAAAATTTTATCTCTGTTAAAGGCTTAATGCCATTGAGGAATTAACATCCAGTGATAAAATGAGGTAACCATTTCGTTTTTTTGATAATCACGATTACTTATCTATATAAGTAAGACGTACAAAGGCAATCCCAATGAGTAAAATAAAAACCCGTTTTGCACCAAGTCCTACTGGCTATCTACATGTTGGTGGTGCGCGTACCGCACTTTATTCCTGGTTATATAGCCGTCACAATAAGGGCGAATTTGTACTGCGTATAGAAGATACCGACTTAGAACGTTCTACTCAGCCAGCCATCGATGCAATCATGGACGGTATGAATTGGTTAAATCTGAATTGGGATGAAGGTCCTTATTATCAGACTAAACGCTTCGATCGCTATAACCAAGTGATTGATCAAATGTTATCTGCGGGTACTGCATACCGTTGCTATTGCTCTAAAGAGCGTTTAGAACAGCTACGCGAAGATCAAATGGCCAAAGGTGAAAAACCGCGTTACGATGGTTGTTGCCGTGGTGGTAACCATAATCACAGCGCTGATGAGCCTCATGTTGTGCGTTTCTTAAACCCTCAGGAAGGTTCTGTTATTTTTGATGACAAAATTCGTGGCCCAATTGAATTTAGTAACCAAGAGCTTGACGATCTAATTATTCGTCGTACTGATGGGTCTCCAACTTATAACTTCTGTGTTGTTATTGATGACTGGGATATGGAAATCACTCACGTTATTCGTGGTGAAGATCATATCAACAACACACCTCGCCAAATCAATATTCTCAAAGCATTAGGTGCGCCTGTACCAGAATATGCTCACGTATCAATGATTTTAGGTGATGATGGTAAAAAATTATCTAAACGTTATAACGCTGTCAGCGTAATGCAATATCGTGATGAAGGCTATTTACCAGAAGCACTATTAAACTACTTAGTACGTTTAGGTTGGTCTCATGGTGACCAAGAGATCTTTACTATTGATGAAATGATTGAACACTTCACATTAGAAGCTATCAGTAAATCAGCCAGTGCATTTAATACTGATAAACTACTTTGGTTAAACCATCACTACATCAATACATTGCCAGCAGAGAAAGTCGCTGTTCATTTAGATTGGCATATCAAACAACAAAATATAGATACCAGTAATGGCCCATCATTAGTTGAACTGATCAAATTATTAGGCGAACGCTGTAAAACATTAAAAGAGATGGCTGAAAGTTGCCATTACTTCTATGTTGATTTCGAGAACTTTGAAGAAACAGCTGCGAAAAAACATTTACGCCCAGTTGCTCGTCAACCATTAGAAGTTGTTCGCGATAAATTATCAGCAATTACAGAGTGGACAGCTGAAAATATTCACCAAGCTATTCAAGATACCGCTGATGAATTGGAAATCGGTATGGGTAAAGTGGGTATGCCATTACGTGTTGCTGTAACGGGTGCCGGCCAATCTCCAGGCTTAGATGTTACTGTTCATGCTATTGGTAAAACACGGAGTATTGCACGTATTAATAAAGCATTAGACTTTATTACTGAAAGAGAAAACCAAGCTTAATTTACTCATTAATCTTGCTTATCAAGAAAGATACATTCCTAAAATAGGGAATGTATCTTTTTTTTTGTACTCTTTTTCAGCAATCAATAAATAATGTGAGATTAACTGATTGACAGTATTGTGCTTGTTGCCTATTATCAAGCCCGTTCCAGTATGTTGGGGCTATAGCTCAGTTGGGAGAGCGCTTGCATGGCATGCAAGAGGTCAGCGGTTCGATCCCGCTTAGCTCCACCAATATACTTCTAGAACAATCCAATATGTGGGGTTATAGCTCAGTTGGGAGAGCGCTTGCATGGCATGCAAGAGGTCAACGGTTCGATCCCGTTTAGCTCCACCAGAATTTTAAGATCCTGAAGAGAAATCTTCGGGATTTTTTGTTTTCTACTCTCCCTTTATTTATTTCTACTGTGCAGTGTAACCGCCATCAATGGCATAAAACGCTCCTGTTGAGAAACTGCTCTCATCTGAAAGTAAAAAAGCAACCGTTTTAGCGACTTCCTCTCTAGTTGCCATTCTTTTCATTGGGTGTGTATTTGCCATCCATTCACGAACTTCGTTAGGTAGCATTTGCATTCTTGGCGTATCAACATACCCAGGCCCAATAGCATTGATCCTTATTCCTTTATCTGCAAACTCAAGCGCAGCTGAACGTGTGATCCCTAATACGGCGTGTTTAGCTGCTGTATATGCTGAAATACCCGCAATTCCCACGATGCCATTAGATGAAGAAAGATTCACAATACTCCCTCCCCCACTTTTTAATATTGCGGGTATACCATATTTCAAGCC
This sequence comes from Proteus sp. TJ1640, assembly GCF_003144445.1. Classification (NCBI taxonomy): domain Bacteria; kingdom Pseudomonadati; phylum Pseudomonadota; class Gammaproteobacteria; order Enterobacterales; family Morganellaceae; genus Proteus; species Proteus sp. TJ1640. Next base: position 320,886 of record NZ_PENY01000021.1, on the reverse strand, counting down.
ATAAAATACGCCATTAACATCGGTATCTATTACTGCTTTCCAATCTTCAATCTCATAATCCACAATAGACGTATTATGAGGCCCCGTGATCCCTGCATTATTAACCAAGCCATGTAATGCTCCAGCTTGAGACATAACAGCCTCAATCATTTTTTCGACTTGAGAAGATGAGGTCATATCAGCCTGTAAAGCAATCACTTTCTCGCCTGTTATATCAATAGAACGTGCGGTTTTTATTACTTGCTCTAAATGCCTACCTGTAATGAAAACCGTCGCACCACGTTGAAATAGTAACTGTGCAATACCTTCACCTACACCAGTACTTGCACCAGTGACTAAAATCACTCTACCTTTAAAATAATCCATCATTTCGACTGTACCTCTTATCAATGACATCAGTTTCTATCAAGCAACCGTAAAATAATTAACCAAAGTTAACTATAAACCATAATATTTGATTAACTTTAGTTAATCAATATAAAGTTTGTTCAAAATGAATGACCTGATAATATTAACTTTAGTTAATATAATTCATGAGATGGCGTATTTATGGAAAAATGTGAATTAGAAAATGCATTGTCATTATTACAATGTACATTAGTCGCGCAGCGAACTCGTTATACCCCAGAGCAAGTCACCTGGGGTCAATATGATATTTTGGAATTATTACGCTTACGAGGTGACTTAACCCCTTCTCAATTGAGTGATTCTTTGGCTATTTCAAGACAAAATTTGTCAAAATTTATGCGAGGATTAAAATCATTAGGATTTATTGCACAAAAACGTTCTGAAAAAGATAAGCGTGAATTTATTACCCATTTAACTGATGAAGGTCACGCTTTTTTAGCAAGAGCAGCATTAGGTCGAAAACAAAATGCTGAAAAAATAAGTAAATGTTTAACGCTCGGAGAACAAACATTATTTATTGAATTAAGTCAGAAAATTATTAATGCATTAACACCTGAAAAATCCGGTATAGATAATAATTAACATCATCGCTTTAAGGGCTTTAATAGTCCTTCTAAGCCTTCAATTTTAATTGCAAGGGTCATCTCCATGAGTTGCCCTAATTTTCCTTCAGGGAACTGTCCTTTCTTAGCAAACCATAATAAATACTCTTCAGGTAAATCAACTAACATTCGCCCTTTGTACTTACCAAATGGCATTTGTGTGTTTGCTATATCAATAAGATGCTGTTTCTCTAACATGTTCTCTACCACATTGCCCTTGAAGAAATAGTTCCGATTATAGGGTAATTTAAAGATAAAAAAAGCAGTACCCAAAGGTACTGCTTGATTTTCTGTTACTTGATTAACAAATGATGCAATTTACATTGTTATTTTATTCACATGCTACCTATCTATTGTATCTTCCAAGATTAAACAAACAGACCTGCGATAGCTGCGGATAAGAAGCTTACTAATGTAGAACCAAACAGTAATTTCAAACCGAAACGAGAAACAACGTTTCCTTGTACTTCGTTTAAACCTTTAATCGCACCTGCCACAATCCCGATTGAAGAGAAGTTAGCAAATGAAACTAAGAATACAGACAAGATACCAACAGAACGCGGTGAAATTTCAGCAGCAATATCTTGTAAGCTACCCATTGCAACGAATTCGTTAGACACTAGTTTAGTTGCCATAACACTACCAACACGTAATGCATCTTGCTCTGGAACACCAATAACCCATGCTAATGGATAAAAAACGTAACCTAAGCAATCTTGGAAGCTAATACCAAAAATCATGCTGAAAATTGCATTCACTGCAGCAATTAAGGCAATGAACCCAATCAGCATTGCAGCTACGATTAACGCAACTTTGAAACCAGCTAGAATGTATTCACCTAACATTTCAAAGAAGCTTTGACCTTCATGAAGATTACCCATTTGAATATCTTCTTCATTCTCAACAGAATATGGGTTAATCACCGAAAGGACGATAAAGGTACTGAACATATTCAGTACTAGAGCAGCAACAACGTATTTTGGATCTAACATTGTCATGTATGCTCCAACAATTGACATTGATACTGTCGACATTGCTGTTGCAGCCATAGTGTACATACGACGCTGAGACATTTTGCCTAAAACATCTTTATAAGCAATAAAGTTCTCTGATTGACCAAGAACTAATGAGCTCACTGCGTTGAATGATTCCAGTTTCCCCATACCATTCACTTTAGAAAGCACTGTACCGATAATACGGATCACGAAAGGTAATACTTTGATATGCTGAAGAATACCAATTAATGCAGAAATAAAGATAATTGGACATAAAACATTCAGGAAGAAGAATGCTAAACCACCTTTCATCATGCCACCGAATACGAACTCAGTACCTTGCGCGGCATAACCTAATAAGTGATCAAATAATCCAGCGAATCCACGAACAAAGCCCTCACCAACATCAGAGTTGAGGAAAAACCATGCTAATGCGATTTCAATAACTAATAACTGCACGATATAACGCAGACGGATCCCTTTGCGATTGTTACTCGCAATGAATGCTAATGCGCCAATAACGGCGAGTGCTAAAACGAAGTGAATGATAGAAGACATGCATGCTCCAAAAATAAAAATAAATCTTGTAGAGCATTTTATGTAACGCGTAACATTACGATGTGATTTTTGTCACAATACTATGAAACCATATACACACTATTTATTAAATAAGATAGGTTGATCACATTTTCAAAGTTACTTAAGGAACATTAAATGTACATTTAGCTTAAGTAAAAAATGCTACTAGGAAGGTTTTCCAGTAGCATTTATTAAATAGTAGAATGATTATTTCGATTGATCAAGTAATCGTATCATTTCATCTTCATCGATAACAGTTATCCCTAATTCATTAGCTTTCACTAACTTAGAGCCAGCCGCTTCACCCGCAATCACCATGTCAGTTTTTTTAGAAACACTTCCACTCACTTTTGCACCTAATGCAACTAATCTGTCTTTTGCTTCATCACGGGTTAATTGTGAAAGTGATCCAGTTAACACGACAGTTTTACCTGCAAAAGGATTTTCACCCACTTCATGAGTCACAATAATAGGTGCTTGCCATGTAATACCAGCATCATTGATCAATTGATCAATAACCGTTCTATTGTGTTCCTCTTGGAAGAAATTAACGACATGTTTAGCCACGATATCGCCTACATCAGGGACTAATTTTAGCGCTTCAACATCCGCATTTCGTAATGCTTCAAGCGTAGAAAAATGGGCGGTTAATCCACTTGCCGTTGCTTCACCGACTTCTCTAATTCCGAGAGCATAAATAAAACGCGCAAATGTCGTTGATTTAGCCTTGTCTAAAGCAGTGATCAATTTTTTTGCTGATTTTTCACCCATTCGCTCTAAACCAGATAGGATTTTTTCATCTAAACGAAAAAGATCTGCTGGCGTTTTGACATACTCTTTTTCAACCAATTGGTCGATAATTTTATCGCCCATACCATCGACATCCATCGCACGACGAGAAACAAAATGCTTAAGTGCTTCTTTACGTTGTGCACCACAAATTAATCCTCCTGTACAACGCGCTACCGCTTCGCCTTCAATACGTTCTATATCAGATTGGCAAATTGGGCATTGCGTTGGAAAAATAATCTCTTGTGCATCAGCTGGACGTTTCTCTTCGATCACACTAACAACCTGAGGAATAACATCACCTGCTCGACGAATAACCACCGTATCGCCAATGCGTATCCCTAAGCGTTCAATTTCATCAGCATTGTGTAATGTAGCATTACTCACAACAACACCAGCAACTTGTACCGGCTCTAAACGAGCAACAGGGGTAATTGCTCCAGTACGCCCAACTTGAAATTCGACATCTTTGATAATCGTCATTTGCTCTTGAGCTTGAAATTTATAAGCAATAGCCCAACGTGGTGCTCTTGAGACAAAACCTAGCTCTTCTTGCAGAGCAATATCATCCACCTTAATAACGACACCATCGATATCAAAGCCTAAGTTAGGGCGAATTTCTTCTACATGATGGTAAAAATCAAGTACTGCTTTGCTACCTGTGCAAAGTTTAACAGCATCACTAACGGGCAATCCCCATTTTTTAAACTGTTGTAGGCGCGCATAATGGCTTGTTGGTAATTCTCCACCTTCGAGTACCCCGACACCATAACAGAAAAAGGTTAATGGGCGTTTTGCTGTGATACGGGGATCAAGCTGTCTTAATGAGCCGGCTGCAGCATTACGAGGGTTAGCAAAAACTTTTCCACCTGTGCGACGAGCTTCCTCATTTAAATATTCAAACCCTTTTTCATTCATAAAGACTTCGCCACGGATCTCAATACGAGCAGGAATATTTTCACCATATAAACGTAATGGAATGGCTTTTATCGTTCTTACATTCTCAGTGATATTTTCCCCTGTTGTACCATCACCACGCGTTGCAGCTTGTACTAATACTCCATTTTCATAAAGTAAACTGACGGCCAATCCATCCAATTTTAATTCACAGCAGAAAGTAATCTCTTCACTATTTTTTAAACGATCACGTAAGCGCTTATCAAACGCCAGATAGCTTGTTTCATCAAAAGCATTATCTAAGGAGAGCATCGGAATTTCATGTCTCACTTGCTCAAATGCAGTTAGAGGCAAGGCACCAACTCGCTGTGTAGGCGAATCAGAGGTAATTAATTCAGGATATTCAGCTTCTAATGCTTTTAGCTCATTCATTAAGCGATCGTATTCAGCATCAGGTATTTCAGGTGCGTCCATGACATGATAGAGATATTCATGGTGACGTAGAGTAACGCGAAGTTTATCAATTTTTTGTTGGGTGTTTTTATTCATGATTATCACCAAAGAAGAAAAACCCCCGCAAGCGGGGGTATTTTTACAGATATATACTCTAAATAATTCCAGGTGCAGCTAGGCGACAAGTAAATGAATCGCTAGGAGCATTCATCAGTATGTGACTAGTGCGAATGAACGTAGTCAACAACGCTGCAACTTGAAGTATGACGAGTATAAAGCTATTGATTTAGATCCAACGTCCTGCGAATTCTAGATTTATAAAGCTCGATTTTTTGTGGCGTTAAGAGTTTGCGTTCATCATCCAGCACAACACCACCTACATCAGATGCTATACGTTGAGCCGTAAGTAACATCAATTTAAAGTTTTGGTTAGCATCACCATAAGATGGCACCATCATAAACATTGATACACCTGGTGTCGTCAATTCCGCCATTGTATCAATATTAAATGTTCCCGGTTTCACCATATTCGCTAAACTAAACAATACAGGCCCATTAGCTGTTGGATTAAGATGACGATGGAAAATATTCATTTCACCAAACTGGAATCCAGCTTGAATGATACTTTGCATTAACGCTTCACCATCCAGCATTTGACCATGATGTGCACTTACGTTTAGAACAATAACTAGCTCTTTCTCTGCTTCTGACGCTTGCGAAGCCGATTCTGCCATTGACTCTTCAGCAGGAACATGATGCGAAACCTCAGTTTCAACAGGAGTCACATGAGCCGCTGTCTCTGAAATTGAAGGCTCAAAATTTGCAGATGGGCTTTCTGTATTAACGTGTGATTTTATTTCACTCGCAACATTAACCGCAGGAGCTGGTTTTGGCTCATCTCTAACAATAGGTGCTGGCTCTTTTTCAATCACATCAAAAACACCAAGGCTGGGCTCTTGCTGTAATGAAGTATCGTGAGAGTTCCCTTTTGTTTGGGTTTCAGACATTAATGGATCACTATCTACCACTGAAATTTCAGGTTCATGTAGAGGCGCCGATTTTATCGGTGGCTCACTCTCCCGCTTTTCAGTAGAGGATAAAGTTGATGTCTGATGACTAGCCTCAGCATATTGTGGTTCGTCATCGTTCTCATCTGACTGATAATTCTGTTTCTGACGTTTTACTGGGCGATTACGGAAAAGCTTAGAACGCTCTTTTCGACCAATCCATAAGCCGTGTAATAACAAAGCTATGATTAAAATCGCACCAACAACGATTAATATCAGACGCAAATTTTGCTGCATCATTTCTATCTCTGTTGTCTTGAGGTTTAATAGCCACGTTGGCAAATATTACTTTTTACTAAGAGTATTTGCCAATGCTCATAAGTGCAAGCCAATACTTAATTTTCTTGTCACAAAGATACACACATCAATCTCTTATGCACATTTTTTAGACAATTCATGACTAGTAAGGCTGATTATCTCCCTATATGATACTAGCTTGCCCTCATTGGAGAGAATAGGAAGTATGACAAATTTGACAGAAACGAATAAAAATTTAAATGGATTTCATTATTTTGCTCTTGGTTGGCGTTTAATTACACGCAAAGGGCTAAAACGTTTTGTTATCTTACCATTACTAGCCAATATTATTATTCTCGGAAGCGCCTTTTGGTGGTTATATGGTCAAATTGGTGGCATGGTCAATTGGATGATGGAAAAAGTGCCTGATTGGTTACAGTGGTTGAGTTATTTAATCTGGCCATTATCCGTTATTTTTATCTTATTAGTGTTCACTTATTTCTTTAGTACCTTAGCCAATATTATTGCTTCTCCGTTTAATGGGTTATTGGCTGAAAAATTAGAAGGCCAAATAACTGGCATTGCACCACCAGATACAGGAGTTACAGGTATATTGAAAGACGTTCCGCGTATTTTAAAACGTGAGCTAACTAAAATAGCTTATTATTTACCTCGCGCTATTGTCTTGTTATTACTCTATTTTATTCCTGCTATCGGACAAACCGTTGCCCCTATTTTATGGTTTGCTTTTGGTGCTTGGATGATGGCAATTCAATATAATGACTTCCCATTTGATAACCATAAAATTTCATTTTCAGCGATGAAATCCTCACTCAAACAGGACAAATGGAATAATCTTCAATTTGGTATGGTTATTAATATTTTTACCATGATCCCTATTCTAAATTTAGTCATCATGCCCGTCGCAATTTGTGGAGCAACTGCAATGTGGTGCGATCGTTATCGTAAACAGCATGTGCAAGATGGGCAGTGGTAAGCCTAACTAATTTAGCGACATCTCGATAAATACAAAAAACCCCGTTTTATTTAATTGTAAGCGGGGTTTTATTTTAAACTTTTTTCAATAGCGTGGTTTGGCTTATTTTGTTATTAGCCAGACTACTCAATTAATGAACGAATATAATCTTTGGTTTCTTCTCTATCCATCGGCTCACGCTCATTAATTCCCATTTCAAAGATATTTAATGCACCATCTAGTTTTTCAATAATCTCTTCATCATCTCGAATGCAGAGAATATAAGCATTTTCAAACGGTGTGAGATCGACCAATCGTAACCCTTTTTCTGTCAAAAAGTAGTTAATATATTCCAGATAAGGTAGTTCATAAGGCAACATATAAGGATCAATACTCACCTCATCCCAATCAATATTTTCAACTTGAGATAAAATCAGTGCGCTAGGTGATTCAGACAAAGAAATCTGTTCTAACGATTTCAAGTCAGGAATATCACCAAAATATTCTGTCCATTCCACATAATCCATTAATCCTTGAGCAGAGAGCGATTCGTATAGCCAATTAAGTACATCTTCTTGAGCATCGGACTCGGGTAAATTTTCACGCAAAGCTTGCGCATCTAATTCTGGTACAGCGAGTTCAAGTGCGTTAATCAACTCTTCAATGGTTTCCATTATGACCCCTGTATTTGCAAGAAATGTAGTTAAAAATAGATTATCAGCCATCAATATACTGCACATCTCTTGATTTATTAATTTGTGAATTGTCTCACTGACTCTTGATTAGAATCTTTTGGAATAAAAAGATAAAAAAGTTATAAGTATATTCATAAAGCTTATTTCCATCTTTAGCTTGATGGCGTATGGTAATTTCATCTGACCTTATAAAAAATCATGTACCGAGGATAAAAATGAGCAAGATTTTCGAAGACAACTCGCAAACTATTGGGCACACTCCTTTAATTCGCTTAAAGCATTTCGGAAATGGTAACATTCTGGCTAAAGTGGAATCTCGTAACCCAAGCTTCAGTGTAAAATGCCGTATCGGTGCCAACATGATTTGGGATGCAGAGAAGAAAGGTATTCTTAAAGAGGGTGTTGAGCTTGTAGAACCTACTAGTGGTAATACCGGGATTGCTTTGGCTTATGTTGCAGCAGCTCGTGGCTACAAATTAACACTGACAATGCCTGATACCATGAGTGTAGAGCGCCGTAAATTACTCAAAGCATTAGGGGCTAATTTAGTGCTGACTGAAGGCGCAAAAGGCATGAAAGGGGCTATCGATAAAGCCAATGAAATTCGTGATAGCGATCCTGGCCGTTACCTTTTACTACAACAATTTAGTAATCCAGCTAACCCTGAAATTCATGAAAAAACCACAGGCCCTGAAATCTGGAATGACACTGATGGTGAAGTAGCTGCTGTTATTGCTGGCGTCGGCACTGGCGGTACTATTACAGGTATTGGTCGCTATTTGAAAAACACACAAGGTAAAGCAGTAACAATGGTTGCGGTTGAACCAGCAGACTCCCCTGTTATAACTCAAGCTCTAGCTGGTGAAGAAATTAAACCAGGCCCTCATAAAATCCAAGGCATCGGAGCAGGTTTTATTCCTGAAAACCTAGATTTATCGTTACTGGATCGCGTTATTCAAATCACTAACGAAGAAGCCTTTGATACTGCTCGTGAACTTATGACGAAAGAAGGTATTCTCGCAGGTATTTCTTCAGGTGCAGCTATTGCGGCAGCCGTAAAACTTGCAAAAGAGCCCGAATTTGCAAACAAAGAAATTGTGGTTATTTTGCCTTCTTCAGGTGAGCGTTATTTAAGTACACCACTTTTTGCTGATATTTCTGACAGCTAAATCGCATCACTCAATTGTAAAATATTTATTAAAAAAGCACCTCAATGGTGCTTTTTTTGTGGTAGAGATCAAAGTTTGTCATCCAGACAGGTGATTTATTTCTTCGAGTTTAGTATTTAATCAATTAATTATTTCGAAGGTCGAAATTAATCAGAAAATAACCGAGATAACAAAACGAACTCTTTTATCTTTCTGAACACTATTTTTATCAGATGACGCTTTACGACTTAATATTATCTGATATTGCTACGCAAAGCAGGACAAATTCATCTACACTTACTAAGTCCTGACTTAATGTGAACAATTGAGTTATAAAAGGAAAATATCCTATGTACCAGCAAGAAGTTACTATTACAGCACCAAACGGCTTACATACTCGTCCTGCGGCACAATTTGTAAAAGAAGCCAAAACATTCTCTTCAGATATCACGCTTATCTCTAGCGGCAAATCTGCCAGCGCGAAGAGCCTTTTCAAATTACAAACGTTAGGCTTAACTCAAGGTACTGTTGTGACTATCTCTGCAGAAGGCGAAGATGAAAAACAAGCCGTTGAAGCATTGGTAAAATTAATGGCGGAATTAGAATAATTCGCGATTAATTATTAGCACAGTATTTATTCCCCTGAAACTATTCAGGGGAGTTAATTTCAATGATGATTTTAAAACAACAGTATTTTGCAATCCTATTCTTTTAAGATTATCACCAGCAAGTCGTAGGATAAATTATGATTTCAGGAATTTTAGCATCACCCGGTATCGCATTTGGTCAGACCCTTCTCCTCAAAGAAGAACCAATTATTATTAGCCAACGTAAGATCCAAAGTGATGAAATTGAGGATCAAATCGAACGCTTTAAAGACGGTCGTAATAAATCTGCACAACAACTAGAAATTATTAAAGAACGTGCTGAAAAAAACCTTGGTGCGGATAAAGCCGAAATCTTTGAAGGTCATATCATGTTGCTAGAAGATGAAGAATTAGAACAAGAAATTGTTGCTCTCATCAAAAGTGACAAAAAAACCGCTGAAGCTGCTGTTCAATCAGTTATTGAAGATCAAGCAACTGCATTAGAAGCGTTAGATGACGAATATCTAAAAGAGCGTGCGGCTGACGTTCGTGATATTGGTAAACGCTTGATGCGCAATATTTTAGAAATGCCAATTATCGATCTAAGTGCTATTTCAGAAAAAGTTATTTTAGTTGCAACAGACCTTACCCCTTCTGAAACTGCTCAATTAAGCTTAGACAACGTATTAGGTTTTATCACTGATTTAGGCGGTAGAACATCTCACACCTCTATTATGGCTCGTTCATTAGAAATTCCAGCTATCGTGGGAACATCTAATGCGACACAAACCATTAAAAAAGACGATTATCTTGTTCTTGATGCGATTAATAACAAAATCATTATTAATCCATCAGATGAGGAACTCGAAACATTAAAAGCAATCAAAGACGAGTACCTGCACGAAAAAGAAGAATTGGCAAAACTTAAAGACCTACCTGCTATTACACTTGATGGGCATCAAGTCGAAGTTTGCGCTAATATTGGTACAGTTCGAGATGTTGCGGGTGCTGAACGTAACGGTGCTGAAGGTGTTGGTCTGTATCGTACTGAATTCTTATTTATGGATAGAGACTCTTTACCAACAGAAGAGGAACAATTCCAAGCCTATAAAGCAGTAGCCGAAGCAGTGGGAAGTCCTGCGGTCATTATTCGTACTATGGATATTGGTGGTGATAAAGACTTACCTTACATGAACCTACCAAAAGAAGAGAACCCATTCTTAGGCTGGCGTGCAATTCGTATTTGTCTTGACCGTAAAGAGATCCTTCATCCACAATTACGTGCTATCTTAAGAGCATCTGCTTTTGGTAAACTACGCATTATGTTTCCAATGATTATCTCTGTTGAAGAGATCCGTGCATTGAAAGCAGAACTTGAAATACTAAAAAGCCAGCTTCGTGAAGAAAAGAAAGCTTTTGATGAATCTATTGAAGTCGGTGTGATGGTAGAAACCCCTGCCGCAGCAGTGATGGCTCGTCATATGGCAAAAGAAGTTGACTTTTTTAGTATTGGGACTAACGATCTAACACAATATACTCTGGCTGTAGACCGTGGAAATGAGCTGATATCTCATCTATATAATCCAATGTCACCTGCAGTACTCAACCTGATAAAACAGGTAATTGATGCATCACATGCTGAAGGTAAATGGACTGGAATGTGTGGTGAACTTGCTGGAGATGAACGAGCAACATTGCTCCTTCTCGGCATGGGATTAGATGAGTTTAGTATGAGTGCTATTTCAATTCCTCGCATCAAAAAAGTGATTCGTAACGCGAATTACGATGATGCAAAAGCACTAGCAGAGCAAGCACTTGCTCAGCCAACTGCTAAAGAATTGATGGACTTAGTAGAAACTTTTACTAAAGAAAAGACACTGTGCTAATCGCATTAGCCAGAGCCCGGTCCCAACTACAATAATTAGGAGAAGATTCATGGGTCTGTTTGATAAATTAAAATCACTGGTTTCAGAGGAAAAGAAAGGCAGTGGCACGATTGATATTGTCGCACCACTTTCAGGTGAAATCGTCAATATCGAAGAAGTTCCTGATGTTGTTTTCGCTGAAAAAATCGTAGGTGACGGTATTGCTATCAAACCTGCTGGTAATAAAATTGTTGCGCCAGTCGATGGTACTATCGGTAAAATTTTCGAGACTAACCATGCTTTCTCTATTGAGTCTGACAACGGTATCGAGTTATTTGTCCACTTCGGTATCGACACTGTTGAACTGAAAGGTGAAGGGTTTAAACGTATCGCTGAAGAAGGTCAGCAAGTAAAAGTCGGTGATACTATTTTAGAATTTGACTTAGCTGTATTAGAAGAAAAAGCAAAATCAGTTTTAACACCCGTTGTTATCTCTAATATGGATGAAATTCAAGGTTTAACCAAAATGACAGGCCCAGTTACTGTTGGTGAAACCGTTATTATTCAGATTAAAAAATAATCTTCTGTAATGTTCTCTATTTAAACCGCCACCCAGATGTGGCGGTTTTTTATATTCAAAACCCCAAGACCAAAGACCCAAAATACTCTAAATAATTCAAGATGTAGCTAGGCGACAAGTAAATAAGTCGCTAGGAACATACACAAGTATGTGCCTAGTGCGAATGAACGCAGTCAACAACGCTACACCTTAAAGTATGACGAGTAACGCTGCAGTTTGAATTATGACGAGTAAACACCCGTCGACAAATAACGATCCCCTCTATCACAAACAATCGCCACAATCACCGCCCCTGGATTTTCTTTTGCAACGCGTAGAGCGCCAGCAACAGCCCCTCCAGAACTTACGCCACAGAAGATACCCTCTTGACTTGCTAAAAGGCGCATCGTTGATTCTGCTTCGATTTGAGACATATCAATCACACTATCCACCAGCTCTTTTTTAAAAATTCCCGGCAAATAAGCGGGTGACCAGCGACGAATACCTGGAATTTGGCTTTTTTCTTCTGGCTGAAGTCCAATGATTTGTACTTGGTCAGATTGTGTTTTTAAATAACTACCTACACCTGTAATGGTGCCTGTTGTGCCCATACTTGACACAAAATGTGTAATACGGCCTTGCGTCTGTTGCCAAATTTCGGGGCCTGTTGACAAAAAGTGGGCTCTTGGGTTATCTGGATTATTAAATTGATCTAATACCTTTCCTTCGCCCTGCTGTTCCATTTGTTGTGCAAGATCTCGTGCACCTTCCATACCGACTTCACGACTTACTAAAATCAATTCTGCGCCATAAGCTTGCATAGAAGCTTGACGCTCTTTACTCATATTCTCAGGCATTAACAATTTTAAGCGGTAACCTTTTACCGCTGCAATCATCGCTAAGGCAATGCCCGTATTACCACTGGTTGCTTCAATCAGCGTATCACCCGGTTTTATTTCACCGCGTAATTCCGCTTGTTCAATCATCGATAATGCAGCTCTGTCTTTAACTGAACCTGCAGGATTATTGCCTTCAAGTTTAACCCAGATTTCAGCGTCTACCTCTTGCGTAAGTCGTTGTAGTTTTACTAATGGTGTATTACCAATAAATTGTTCTAACCCTGCCACAATAAGTCCCTGCTCATTTATTTGTCTGTATTAATGAAGAAATCATATTTAACTTATTAACGCAATAATATTAATGCAATTCGATAAGTCTCTTTGCTTTTATAGAAACCAAAACACCCACGCCAGAAATAAGCATGGGTGAAAAAGAGTGAAATTAGCGATAGATTAATAATGAAATTAGGCAGTATAAGCTAACGATACCGTTTTTAAGGGTGTATCGCCCGAATATAAACGGGCTTGAGCACCGCCCATATAATAGGTGTTTCCTTTTGTTGGCGTTAAAGAAATCTCATTCCATACTGCCGTAATTGGCGTTTTACTCCATCCTATGGGTTGTAAAATCAATTGCCAATAATGTCCTTTAGGTGAAACCTCAATGACTTTAACCGGTAATCGACAGACACTATTTTCATGTGTACTTAATGCTATTTCCCAAGGGCGTAAAAACACATCGACTGAACCTTGATAAAGCGGTGTCACCGATAATGGCAAGTGATATCCCCCAATCTGTAATTGAGCGCCATTAATTTCACCTTGTAGATGATTCACATCACCTAGAAATTCTAAAACAAAGCGGCTTTGTGGTGATTGCCATACTTCTTGTGGCGTCCCTACTTGCTCTATTTTACCATTCCCCATAATCACAATACGATCAGCAACTTCCATCGCTTCCTGTTGATCATGAGTCACAAAGACACTGGTAAATTTAAGCTCTTCATGCAATTCACGTAGCCAACGGCGTAATTCTGTTCTTACTTTGGCATCTAAAGCACCAAAAGGCTCATCTAATAATAAAATTTGAGGCTCTACAGCCAAAGCCCTAGCTAAAGCCACCCGCTGTTTTTGCCCACCCGATAATTGTGCTGGATAACGTTGCGCTAAATGAGGCAATTGGATCATCTCTAACAACTGCTGCACTTTTTTATGAATAGCTTCTTTGTTCGGGCGCTCTCGTCGAGGTAATACTGTTAAACCAAAAGCAATATTCTCAAATACGGTCATATGGCGAAACAGCGCATAGTGCTGAAAAACAAAGCCAACTTTACGATCTCTCGCATGCAATTGGCTAACATCCTGTCCTTCAAAACAGATTTTCCCTTGGGTTTGATGTTCTAATCCCGCAATAATACGTAAAAGCGTTGTTTTTCCTGATCCTGAAGGCCCTAACAGGGCCACCATTTCACCTGAAGCGACATCAAGGGTGACATCATGCAACACTTCAGTGCGATCAAAATATTTTGTGACACTATTAATTTCAATACTCATATTTTGCCTCTACTTTGTGTCAATAATGATGTCATTGCTGACGGGCTAAATGCCATTGCAAAGCACTTTTAAACATTAAGGTAAAAATTGCCATCATCGCGAGTAATGCAGCTGCAGTAAATGCACCAACAGTATTGTAATCTTGATGCAGCAATTCAACTTGTAACGGCAGTGAATAGGTTTCACCACGAATAGCACCAGATACCACCGAAACAGCGCCGAACTCACCAATGGCTCTGGCATTGGTTAAAACCACACCATATAACAATGCCCAGCGAATATTTGGTAATGTCACACGCCAAAACATTTTCCATCCACTCGCCCCTAATAACACCGCGGCTTCATCTTCTTGGCTACCTTGACTCATCATCACCGGCACCAGTTCTCTAACAACAAAAGGACAAGTGACAAATATGGTGACTAAAACCATTCCCGGCCATGAGAACATAAGCTGAATATCAAACTGAGATAACCATTGACCAGCCCAGCCATTACTGCCGTAAAAAAGTAAATAAAGCAGTCCAGCGACAACAGGCGATACCGCAAAAGGGATATCAATGAGTGTCATTAATAGTTGTCGCCCCGGAAAACGAAAGCGAGTAACCAGCCATGCCATACTGACACCAAACAACATATTGACAGGCACCGTGATTAACGCGATTAATACCGTTAACCAGACAGCATGTAACATATCGCTGTCTAATAAGTTTTCAGTAAATATTTCAACACCTTTTGAAAACGCAGTCATAAAGATCCACGCAATCGGCACAACTAAAAATAAAATGGATAACACAACGCCTGTAAGAATTAATCCCCACTTTACCCAATCTATTTGGCGACGATAGATAGAGCGTTGTTGCATAATATCTGACATCAATGCCCCCTCAACCGTTGACCAAATCGGCTTTGTAATCCATTAATTGAAAACAGTAAGACTAAAGAAACAAGTAAAATCACGGAAGCCACAGCACTTGCCGCAGGATAATCAAATTCTTGCAATCGAATAAAAATCATCAAAGAAACGACTTCTGTTTGCCAAGCAATATTGCCAGCAATAAAAATCACAGCGCCAAACTCACCTAAACTGCGCGTAAACGAGAGCGCAGTTCCCGCTATTAGCGCCGGCGATAACTCCGGTAATACAACCTTACGAAAAGTTTGCCAACGACTCGCCCCGAGTGTTTCAGCCGCTTCTTCATACTCAGGGCCTAACTCTTCAAGCACTGGCTGAACTGTTCTTACAACAAAAGGTAAACTGGTAAAAGCCATCGCAACGGCGATGCCAATCCATGTATTAATGACTTTGATATCAAATTTATCCAATACAAAACCGTACCAGCCTTGTGTTGAAAAAAGAGTTGCAAGCGTCAAGCCAGCAACAGCCGTAGGTAAAGCGAAAGGTAAATCCATTAAACCGTCAAGTAGTCGTCTACCCGGAAAACGGTAACGAGTAATGATCCACGCAAGCAACATACCGAAAATAGCATTAAAAATACTGGCAACCGCAGCCGCTAATAGTGTGACTTTATACGCAGCCACAATTTGAGGATGTGTTATCACCGCCCAATATTGGGACCAACTCATATCAGAAAGTTGCACAACCAGCGCACTCATTGGTAATAGTAAGATCAAGCAGGTATAAAATAGTGTTCCGCCTAAGCTTAATCCAAATCCCGGTAATACCTGCTTACTGGTTGTGGTAAACATTATTGACGTCCTTGCACTAATAACTTGTCAAGCATGCCATCAGTTGTGAAATGCGTTTTCATCACGTTATTCCAATCACCAAATATCTCTTCAACGGTAAATAAAGATGTTGCTGGAAACTGTGCTACTTTTTGAGCCATGACTGCTTTATCATTTACGCGATAGTTAAATTGCGTGATGATCTCTTGTGCTCTAGGACTGTATAAATAATTGAGGTAAGCTTTTGCCAATGTTTCTGTGTTATTACGTTGCACATTTTTATCAATCCAAGCGACTGGAAACTCAGCTAGAATATCTACAGGTGGCACAATAACTTGATATTCATCTTCACCATATTGCTGGCGAATATTATTAACTTCGGATTCAAAACTGATCAGCACATCCCCAAGCCCACGCTCAATAAAAGAGGTTGTAGCACCACGACCTCCCGTATCAAACACTTCAACATTTTTAAGGAACTTTTTCATTGCTTCTTGGGTTTTTGCATCATTACCATAAGCTTTTTCAAAAGCTCCCCAAGCAGCTAAATAGGTATAACGCCCATTACCTGATGTTTTTGGATTAGGGAAAACCACTTTGACATCTTCGCGGGTTAAATCCTCCCATGTTGTAATATTTTTAGGATTACCTTTGCGAACTAAATACGCCATAGTGGAATAATAAGGTGAGCTATTGTTAGGCAAACGTTGTTGCCAATCCGCAGGAATAAGCTTGCCTTTATCATGCAGAATTTGCACATCTGTAACTTGGTTATAGGTCACTACATCCGCAGGTAGCCCTTGCAATATCGCAAGTGCTTGCTTAGAAGAACCTGCATGAGATTGTTTGATAGTCACTTTGTCATCAGGATGCTGTGCATCCCACTGCGTTTTAAAATCACTATTTAGCTGTGTGAATAACTCTCGCGCAATGTCATAAGAGCTATTAAGTAATTGAGCGGCCCCTGCGTAACTACTAACAACCAAAGACAATACTGCGGTTGCTTGTAATGCAAAGGTTTTGATTGTATTTTTCTTCATCAAAAGTACCCATCATTGTAAGTTTTATTCTAATGGTTACTTTATCGGCTTTATTTATAACAGTGTAGTTAGCTTTTGTTATTTGATATAACTGAAAGTTATTAAAACTGAATAAAACTCAGGCTAATTTATTAAATTTGTATCAATTGCTATTAATGTGAAAAAAATTCAGACAAAAATGCCCGCTTTAAAGCAGGCATTTCATTAATAAAACGTATTTAACACTAGATAATAATTAAAGTGCTTTTAATACTTCATAAGAAGGTGCGAAGTAATAACTCCCTGTTACAGGTTTACTCATACGTAATAGGTCGTCATGTTTGCCATCTAATTCACCAAACATGCTCAATAATTGCTGCTCGATGTTATATAAACGACCACAGTAAGCTAAGAAATATAAACCATGTTTGCCGCTTGCAGTGCCGTAAGGTAGGCTGTGACGTAAAATCGCTAACTCTTCACCATCTTCTTCAATCACAACACGAGAAACGTGAGATGTCACATTACGTTCTGATTCATCAAGTTCAACACTGTCTTTTTTAGTACGACCGATCATTTTCTCTTGATCTGATTCACTAAAACGAGCCCATTTTTTTAGGTTATGCTCATAACGTTGAACTAAAACATAACTACCACCCGCATCAACACCATCATTAATTAGCGCAACACCATAACGCTCATCATCTTGTGGGTTTTCTGTACCATCAATAAAACCACTTAAATCGCGCTCTTCTATCCAACGGAAACCATGAATTTCTTCTTCAACTTTGATTGCATCACCAAAAGCAGCAATAGCAGCTTGAGCGAGTGAGAAATTCACATCATGGCGCATAGATTGAATGTGAATAAGGAGATCACGTTGTGTCGCTGGTGCTAAACCTTTACCTAATGGGCGAAAAGGTTTTAGCTCAGGAGCACTGTTTTCATCTGATAATTTTTTCCAAAGATCAGAGCCAAATGCAACAACTGCGCCTAATGACGCATCAGGAAATTGCTTTTGTAAATCAGATAATGATTGCATGAATTTCTGACACCCTTCACGCAGAGCATCTAATTCACCCACGACCATTGCTTCAATAAAAAGACCAAATTTACTATGTGAGACTAAAATGCCACTTTGTGCATGGGACATATTGCTTTCCTAATCAATAATCAAAACACCCAAAATGATGTTGATTATATCGAATATCTTTTTCTGAATATTTGCCTTTTAACAAATATCAGACAGTCTAGTTATAAACTATTCCTTGTTTTATAAGGAATAGCGTTAAAGCGATTTATTAAGCCAAATAATTTGCGTTAATGTCCAGTTTGATAAAACTTCATCAGGTGGCATTAATCCGTCGGGGCCATCCCATTGGCCACTAAAGACATAACTTACCGATTTAGCTTCTGCAGATTGGCACAAAATGGTTCTCTGCTTTTCATCTTTAGGACCTTTGCTACACGCACCAAATGCTTTCTTATAAATATCTTTAAATGGTGTACCTATCGTTGTACCCCAATCTGTCATTGCCTTGTCATCAAAGACTTCTATTTTCTCAACGGTACTTTTTTCTTTGCCATAGAAAGCCACTTGAACTTTATTATCTTTTAATGCTTGGACGACAACAATAATATCACTACCTTGCATCTCCATACCTTCACGGTAATTGAAGCTACCACCTAACTCATTTTTTATTTCACTTTCTGTTATTTTTGTTGATTGGGTGATATTTCCTAATCCATTAGCAGAAACGGTTAACGTATCATTTGAAAACCAATTCATCGGATTTAGTGCAGAAAAAGACATTCCTCCCATGGATGAACAGCCACTTAATAGCAAAACACTCGTGCTTAAACACAAGGATAACCAAAACTTAGGCATCATTTATTTCTCCGTTAAACTTTTTCATCACACATTAAAATAGATATTGAGGGTATCAAGCACACCTTATCTTACTCTTTGTATTGCCTCAAACATCAGGCTAAAACAGTTACAATAAGTCAGCATAACAAAATATATACTGATTTGATCTTAGATAACCACATGAAAAGAAAGCCTAGTTACGACCATCAACATAACATTTTGTTCCACAGAAAAGGCAATATCAGATTTTACGTATAAAATAAGAAGTATAAACGTAAGAATAGAAACAAAGAAAAAGAGATAAGTATAAAGGGAAGAGAAACAACCCCTAAAGATATCAGGGGTTTAAACACAATTAAAGATCGAAATCCTGATCAACAATTAATCGCTTAGTATAAGTTGTGCTTTCTTGATTTTGATCTTCATACAATAACTTCTCAAACATACAAATTGTTGCATCATTTTCTTCTGGTACAACTAATGTAATTTGTGGGCATCCTTTCGCAATCAGCTTTTTCTCTAATCGGGAGATCAATGCATTCGCAATGCCTCTTCCTCGAAAGTCTGGATGAACAGCTAAATAGTATAAAGAGCCACGATGACCATCGTAGCCTCCCATCACAGTGCCTACAAGCTCACCTGACACTTCTGCTATCAAAAATAAATCGGGTGAGTGGTTTAACTTTCTTTCAATATCAATTTCAGGATCGTTATCAGGCGATATCAAATCACAACGCTCCCAAAGTGTAATAATTGCCTCAAAATCATCTTGGCGAAATACACGTATTTCCATGGCTTTGCCCATTATTAGTCATATAAATCTGAATTTATTATCGCTTGTTTAGTTTATGAATCAACTTGAAAATGAGAACATAGACAATATGAAGTTCTATTTTTAATAAATATGATAAAAACTGTAGGTTATTATGAGTTTACCTGATATTCATCGCGTTAAAGAATTTTTCTTATCTCTACAAGATACAATTTGTCACTCTCTTGAAAATATAGACCAAAAAGGCACTTTTCAGCAAGATACTTGGGAAAGAAAAGAAGGTGGTGGTGGTCGTACTCGCGTTTTAACTAATGGCGCTCTTTTTGAACAAGCTGGCGTCAATTTTTCACATGTTTATGGCGACACTTTACCGAAATCAGCCTCTGCACATCGCCCCGAATTAGCAGGGCGTCGCTTCCAAGCAATGGGAGTTTCATTAGTTATTCACCCTATTAATCCTTATATTCCGACTTCTCATGCTAATGTGCGTTTTTTTATTGCTGAAAAAGAAGGTGAAGATCCAGTGTGGTGGTTTGGTGGCGGCTTTGACTTAACACCTTATTATGGATTTGAAGAAGATGTTATTCATTGGCATAAAGTTGCTAAATCTGTTTGTACACCTTTTAGTGAAGATTATTACCCTCGTTATAAAAAATGGTGTGATGACTACTTTTATATTAAACACCGCAATGAACCTCGTGGTGTGGGTGGCCTTTTCTTTGATGATTTAAATACCCCAGATTTTGACCACTGTTTCGAGTTTGTCCAACACGTTGGACTTGGTTATCTTGATGCCTATTTACCTATTGTTGAAAAGCGCAAATCAATGCATTGGGGAGAGCGAGAACGCCAGTTCCAACTCTATCGCCGTGGTCGCTATGTTGAATTCAATTTAGTGTGGGATAGAGGGACATTATTTGGCTTACAAAGTGGTGGAAGAACTGAATCAATTTTAATGTCTATGCCACCTTTAGTCCGTTTTGAATATGATTACTCCCCTGAACCCAATACCCCTGAAGCAAAGTTATACAGCGACTTTTTGATCCAAAAAGAGTGGGTGTAAAAAACTTAATTTATTGATGATAAAGCCACATTAAAAATGTGGCTTTACTAAAGTAGAACTAGAAGTTTAATGACAAATATTGTCTAAAATCAATTAAATAAAAAAGCCAGTAACCCTGTGACTTTATTTTTATTTTCCCAACCTTCTCCTTTCATACAGGTATTAAAATAATCCCTACGCTGCCATTCATTCACATCTGAAGGAAAAGTTGTTCCCGCCCTTGAGTTTGGAATATCTTTACCATTTATTTTCATTGGAGCAAAAGAAGGCTGACTTGAAGCTATATATCTCGCGGGATATAGCGCATTGGCTTCTTGCATACACATGTTTTTAGCGATATCTAAAGGAGATGGTATAGTGGTATTTGCTTCCCATTTTTCAGGTGTTGCACAAGCGGAAAGCATAAAAACTGATGTGATAATAATCTTTTTTTTCAACGTAATAGCTCTTTAAGACGAATAAGTATCAATTGCATTTTAGCCGTTTTTTTAAAGAAATAATTAATTTTTTATGAAATATAAAAAGCGACTAACAACAGTGACATCCAAATAACTAATTGAATTGTAGATATAAAAAAGCCACATAAAATGTGGCTTTTCACTTAAATAATAAAATTTCTTATTTAGATTTCTTTAAGTGCGACATTAAACGTTTACGTTTACGCATTTGAGAAACGGTTAATTTATTTTTCTTATCCGCATAAGGGTTTTCACCCTCTTTAAATTGAATACGGATTGGCGTACCCATCACTTGCAAAGTACGACGGAAATAGTTCATCAAATAGCGCTTATAGCTATCTGGTAAATCAGTTACCTGATTACCATGGATAACCACAACAGGTGGATTATAACCACCGGCGTGTGCATATTTCATTTTTACACGGCGTCCACGAACAATCGGTGGCTGGTGATCATCTTCTGCCATCTTCATGATACGAGTGAGCATAGAAGTCCCTACACGACGGGTTGCACAGACATAAGCTTCTTGAATTGATTCAAAAAGATTACCCACGCCACTTCCATGTAATGCAGAAATAAAGTGAACACGTGCAAAATCAACAAAGCCTAGTTTAAGATCAAGCATTGCTTTTACTTGTTCGCGATCATCTTGTGTCATGCCATCCCATTTATTGACAGCAATGACTAATGAACGACCTGCATTCAGGATATAACCTAATAATGAAAGATCCTGATCTGAAATACCTTCACGGGCATCGATTACCAGCAATGCAACGTTAGCGTCTTCAATGGCTTGTAATGTTTTGATAACAGAGAATTTTTCAACTGTTTCTTTTACTTTACCGCGTTTACGAACACCCGCAGTATCGATAATGATATATTCTTTATCATCACGTTCCATAGGAATGTAGATACTGTCGCGGGTTGTACCCGGCATATCGTAAACAACCACACGATCTTCACCAAGCATACGGTTTGTCAGTGTTGATTTACCGACGTTAGGACGACCAACAATCGCTAATTTTACTGGTAATGTAGAAGGATCGAAGTCATCTTCTTCCTCTTCTAATGCTTGCGCTTCTTGTTCTGCTTCTAATGCAGCCCAATAAGCCGCATTTTCTTCTTCTTCAGTCAGCTCGACTTCTTCTTCCACTACTTTACCCGTAATTGGTAATAACGCTTGTTCAATCAATTGAGCAACACCACGACCATGGGATGCCGCGATTGGGAAGATTTCACCTAATCCTAAAGAGTAAAAATCGGCTAATGCAGTATCAATATCAATACCGTCAGTTTTATTTGCAACTAAATACGTTTTTTTCTCGACACCACGAAGGTGTTTTGCAATACCTTGGTCTGCTGGCATCAAACCCGCACGAGCATCAACTAAAAACAGTACGATATCGGCTTCTTGAATAGCCTGTAGCGATTGTGATGCCATATGAGTTTCAACACCCTCTTCAGCACCATCAATACCACCGGTATCAATAATAATAAATTCTTCGCCTTCTAACTCTGCTCGACCATATTTACGGTCACGGGTGAGGCCAGGAAAATCAGCAACTAATGCGTCTCTTGTGCGTGTTAGTCGATTAAATAACGTGGATTTACCCACGTTAGGGCGCCCTACTAAGGCAATAACGGGTATCATTTTTTGATGCCTCATAAAAATACAATCACAAACCTGATTGTATTTTACATGTAATTACTAAAAAGACGAAACGGCTCCTTTAAAGGAGCCGTAAAATAAATAGATTTGTCAGCAATTAATTACCGACTATAAAGATAAAGCTTACCGTCACGAGCTTGGATCATCAGTTTATCTTGTACCGCTTGAGGGCGGCTTAATAAGCCTGAGCTATTCACTTGGTTTTGTGCAATAAATTTACCTGTGTTGGTATCAATCCAATGGAGATAACCTTCTGCATCACCAACAACTAAATAGCCATCAAAAATAGCCGGAGCAGTTAAATTACGATGCAATAAATCTTCTTGTGTCCATAATGTCACACCATCAGATTTACGCACAGATAAAACTCTATCATTTTGGTCAACTAGGTAAAGATTATCACCCAACAACACCATATCATTGACTGAGCCTAGCTCGCGTTTCCAAAGGATTTGTCCAGAACGCATATCAAGGCTAACTAAATTACCGTTATACGCCATTGCATAAACTGTATTTTCATCAATAATCGGTGTGATATCCACATCATTTAATCGGCTAATTTCAGTAGAGCCTTTAATTTGTGAAATATTTTGTTGCCAAATCAATTGTCCTTGAGAAAGGACAACAGCACTGACGCGACCATTATCCGCACCAATAATCGCTGCGCCATAAGCGACAGCAGGTGCAGACTCGCCACGAAGAGATAATGAAGGAGTGTCTAAGTTAATAGTCCAAGCAATCTCACCACTTAATAAGTCAAGTCCTTGCAACATGCCATTACTGGTATGAATAAGTACTAGACCATCACTAACAACAGGTTTTGAAATGGCTTCACCAGCAACGTCTGTTTCCCAATCAATGGAGCCATCCTCTGTGTTCAGTGCATATACTTTCGCTTTTTCCGTTCCCACAAAAACGCGAGTGCCAGAAACTGTTAATCCACCAGAAAGTAATGCAGACTCATTGGATGAAAGAAAACCTGTTTTAATAGAGAGATCTTGCGACCAAAGCTCTTTACCTGTTTCTACATCTAATGCTTTAACTAAACCATGGCGATCAGCGACATAAATAACTGCGCTATCCCATGTTGGTGACAAGTGAGAATAGTATTTACCAATACCATTTCCAACTGATTTGTCCCAAACAGCTTTAGGTGTAAATTGGCTTTGCACCTCAGGCAATGGAGACATTGTCACATTGTCCTGTTCACTAGAACATCCTGCCAACAAAGCAGATGCTAGTAGACCAACCAGGAGAGTTTTACGCAGTTGCATGTCTGAAGATCCCTTTAATTGGATAAATTATTGAGTTTAAGTTCAACCAGTGAGCGAATAGCACCCGCGTTTTCATCAGTTAACGCGCTACGATAAGCGGTTGCTGCACCAGCATTATCGCCTTTCTTCGCTAAGACATCACCACGGATATAATTTTTCATTCCATTCCATGCTTTGCCCTTCACTTGCTCTAAAGAAACTAAAGCAGCATCTGTTTTATCTAATGCTAATTGTACGCGAGCTAAACGAAGATTAAGCATATCTGCAAATGCGTCATTTTTTACTTTTGCCACCGCATTAGTTAGATGACGTTCACCACTGACTAAATCATTAGCATCGATAGCAATTTGAGCTAATTCTAATGAAGCTAAAGCGCCATAAATATCATTGGTTTCAGTAACAAATTTTTCAGCTAATGCAATATTTTCAGGCGTAGGCTTAGCAAGTGCCTCACTGACTGTTGCAAAAGCACCTGCACTTTCTTGCAGGCGATTTGTTTGGTGTGATTGCCAATATTTCCAGCCAAATACACCACCAAAACCAATAACAGCGGCTAAAACGATAGTTAAACCGTAGTTTTTAAAGAACTGTTTAATTGCATCAACTTGTTCGTTTTCGGTGCTATAAACTTCCACAAGTCTCTCCTTAACCTAATAACAGAGTCAATTGCTGAGCGAGGTCATTGCGAGCAACGATTGTTTGTTCCCCTGAACGCAAATCTTTCACTGCAACAGTGCCGGCATTAATTTCATCTTCGCCTAAAATAAGAGCAATTTTAGCGCCTTGTTTATCAGCACGTCCTAACTGCTTTTTAAAGTTGCCATTACCATGATTCGTCATTAAACGTAATGTTGGTAATTGATCACGAATTTCTTCAGCCAGCATTAATGCTGCACTTTGGCTCTTTTCACCAAATGAAGCGAGATAAACATCAGCGACATTAGTATCTGCAACAAATTCAGGATTAACCGCTTGAACTAATAAGATCATGCGCTCCATCCCCATAGCAAAACCAACTGCCGGTGTCGGATGTCCACCAAGTTGTTTCACAAGGCCATCATAACGGCCACCGGCACACACTGTTCCTTGTGAACCTAATGCACTAGTTACCCACTCAAAGACAGTACGGTTATAATAGTCTAACCCACGGACTAAACGCTGATTAACACGGTATGTAATACCGACAGCGTCCAATAAGGCACAAAGACCATCAAAATGCGCTCTTGATTCGTCATCAAGATAATCGAAAAGTTCAGGCGCATCATTCAATAAAGTCTGAATTTCTGGATTTTTTGAGTCTAAAACACGTAATGGGTTAGAATACATACGACGTTTGCAGTCTTCATCTAACTTATCGACATGTTGTTCTAAGAAAGCGACTAACGCTTCACGATATTTAGCACGCGCTTCTAGTGAACCAATAGAATTAAGTTCTAATGTTACATGTTCTGCAATACCTAACGCTTTCCACCAACGCGCAGTCAGCATAATTAATTCTGCATCAATATCAGGGCCTTGTAGGCCAAAGACCTCTGCACCTAACTGATGGAATTGACGATAACGACCTTTTTGAGGGCGCTCATAACGAAACATTGGCCCTAAATACCATAAACGCTGTTCTTGATTATAAAGCAAACCATGCTCGATACCTGCACGAACACAACCTGCTGTATTTTCTGGGCGTAATGTCAGACTTTGGGCATCTTCACCACGATCGGTAAAAGTATACATTTCTTTTTCAACAACATCGGTCACTTCACCAATTGCTCGCTGAAATAGAGGGGTATGCTCTACGATAGGTGTTCTGATTTCACTAAAGCCGTAACCTGCTAAAATTTGTTTTAGCGTATTTTCAATTTTCTGCCATACACGAGTGTCAGCAGGTAGATAGTCGTTCATACCACGAATGGCTTGGATTTTTTGGGCCACTTTTCTTCTCTAATAGTTATTAATTGATTGTTAGGCTGATTATAGAAGCGAAATCAATCAGTATTCAACGTGAAATCAATAGTAAAACTGGCTCATTGATTAATGAGCCAGTTTTTTGAGTATTATTTGTCCAATTGATTTATGTTTATACGCATATTGTCATCAAGCATTGATGCTTTAGCACGAATTTTGGCTTCTAGTAGATCAATCATATTAACGTTATCAAGACGCTCTTTTTGTCTCACACCATCTTCATAAAAACCGCTGCGTGTTTTTGCGCCAGTTACACCTAATGTTGAAACTTCAGCTTCACCAGGGCCATTAACAACACAACCAATAATAGAGACATCCATAGGTGTAATAATATCTTCCAAACGTTGCTCTAATTCGTTGACGGTTCCAATAACATCAAATTCTTGACGGGAACACGTTGGACAAGCAATAAAGTTAATTCCGCGAGAGCGAATACGTAATGATTTTAAGATATCAAAACCAACTTTAACTTCTTCAACCGGATCGGCCGCCAATGAGATCCTTAATGTATCACCGATACCTTCTGATAATAAGATCCCAAGGCCAATCGCAGATTTAACCGATCCTGCTCTTGCCCCTCCCGCTTCGGTGATCCCAAGATGCAAGGGTTGATCTATTTTTTTCGCTAATAAACGGTAAGAATCAACAGCGAGGAAAACATCAGAAGCTTTTACACTAATTTTAAATTGTTCAAAATTAAGTCTTTCAAGAATATCAACATGGCGCATTGCTGATTCAACTAACGCTTCAGGTGTTGGTTCTCCATATTTCTCTTGAATATCTTTTTCAAGTGAACCACCGTTTACTCCAATACGAATCGGAATATTGTTATGACGAGCACAGTCAACAACTTGGCGAATACGCTCTTCACTACCGATATTACCTGGATTGATACGCAAACAATCAACACCATATTCAGCAACTTTTAATGCGATACGATAATCAAAATGGATATCAGCCACTAAAGGCACATTAACTTGTTGCTTAATTAATTTGAATGCTTCCGCAGCATCCATTGTAGGTACAGAAACACGAACAATATCCACCCCTACACGCTCCAGAGATTTTATCTGGCGAACAGTCGCTTCTACGTCTGTCGTTCGTGTATTCGTCATCGACTGTACTGCGATAGGAGCACCATCGCCAATAGGTACATTACCCACATAAATTCGTGTCGATTTACGACGAATAATAGGTGATTCTTTATGCATTGATTAATTCTCCCATGCTTCCATGCTTGCTCAAATATGTAGTCAGATTAAGCACTCGGTACTGTTATTTTTGCTATTTTTCCAGTAAAACGGCTTAAATCAACAGATTCACCATTAAACTGTATGCGAGTAACAGAAGGTGCGCCTATTTTTAGTTTATAAGGTTGCTCACCATCAAATTCCAAACGATCACCCGCTTTCTTAATACCATTAAATAAAACTTTATTTTGAGCATTACGAACTTCTAACCAACATTCACCATCAAACATAAGAACCAATTGGTTCGCAATAGCAGGGGTTTCCGAAGAGGTAGATTCTTGTTCTGAATCTGCCCGAGAAGTTGTTGATGTTGTTAAAGGTGATACGGGTAATGGAACCGTTCTCACTTCTGTTGGTGCTGGTGATGTAGTTTCAGTCGTTGGTGATGTTGTAGCGACATTATTCGCTTGATTATCAACTAATGACGAAGCAGGTACTTGTAAATTATCACCTTCAGATGTTGACGTATTATCTGAGGTTACTAAAGAAGAATCTATCGGATTGGTGTTTTCTTGTGCGCTACTTTGCCCTATGTCTTGAGATGCCATAGAGACTAATTCTTGTTGATCAGCCTGATGACCTTGCCACCACCAAATCCCTACGAGAGCAACCATAATAATCAAAATCACCCATGTGATTTTCATTAGCCAACCTTCACGTTTTTTATGACGTTTTCCTAATGAATAATTTTGTGTGGTTGTCATTCTAATTTGTTTAACTGGAGCTTGTTGGTCGATAAAACCAAGGATTTCTTTTTCAGGAACGCCAACTAACTTAGCGTAAGAACGCATGTATCCGCGTAAAAATGTTGGTGCAATGTCAGAAGAAACAGAATCTGTTTCAATGTCGCGCACTGTTGATAACTTCAAACAAAGTCGATCAGCAACAGTTTGTTGTGTTAGCCCCACTTTTTCTCGTGCCTGGCGTAAAAGTTGACCTGCTGTTAATTTCACTTCTTCGGTTTTGTTTTCAGTATTCATTAGCAATCTAGGCACTGTGGCTATTGGATGTTTAACATTGATGAACTCGCAAAAGCACCAAGTACCTTAACGTCTCACCGCGAATTTATTGATATTTTATGATCACTTTGCTGACAAACCAAATAATCTGGCGGTATATCTTCAATTGACACACTATTATTGTTTAATAGTTTTTGTTCACAAAGGAAATTACCGTAAAGCCTTAATACATTAACATTTACTGGCTTCGACTTCATCGCTAATTTGTAATAATCTAACGCTTGAATAGAATTTCCCAATAACTGAGATGTTAATGCCATTCCTAAATTAGCATCAGGGTGATTTGGTATCACCGATAACACTTTTTGGAAATGATATTGTGCTATTTGATATTGTTTTTCAGCTAAATATGCATCACCTAATTGTAAACGTGTAGACACGGCAACACGTTGTTGATTGGCTGATGATTGGCAACCTAATGTCAATAACATCACGCCAATAGTTATAACTACTGATGATATCCTTATCATCGCTTTATTCCTCAAATATATTCATCCGTGTTCTCTCTACATTGTAATTGTGTAATACACTTCACAAAGAAAGAGATTCCTAACCGTATCAGACTGCTTTTACTGAAATTAGTTCACCTTGTTGGCGTTTTTTCAGTGTACGTTTTGTACGGTCAATAACATCGCCGGCTAATTGTCCACAAGCCGCATCAATATCATCACCTCGCGTTTTACGTACAATCGTCGTAAAACCATATTCCATTAATACTTTAGAAAAACGGTCAATTCGACTATTGGAACTACGTCCATATGGTGCACCTGGGAACGGGTTCCATGGAATTAAGTTAATTTTACATGGTGTATCTTTTAAGCATTCTGCTAATTGGTGAGCTTGTTCTGTGCTGTCATTAATATGATCAAGCATAACGTACTCAACAGTCACACGCCCTTGGTTCGCATTTGATTTGGCGATATAACGGCGAACACCTTCAAGAAACATTGCAATATTATATTTCTTATTAATTGGAACAATTTCATCACGAATATCATCAGTTGGCGCATGTAATGAAATAGCTAAAGCCACATCAACCGCATCTGCTAATTTATCTAATGCAGGAACAACACCTGATGTAGAGACAGTAACGCGACGTTTTGATAAACCAAAACCAAAATCATCCATCATAATTTCAAGTGCTGGAATAACATTATTTAAATTCAGCAACGGCTCGCCCATTCCCATCATAACAACGTTAGTAATAGGACGACGGCCTGTCTCTTTTAATGAGCCAATAATTTTAGCGGCACGCCAAACTTGTCCAATAATTTCCGATACTTTCAAGTTACGGTTAAAACCTTGCTGTGCAGTTGAACAGAACTTACACTCTAAAGCACAACCAACTTGTGAAGAAACACATAATGTTGCGCGATCATCTTCTGGGATATACACAGTTTCTACTTGTTGATCGCCAACTTTAATTGCCCATTTAATCGTGCCATCTGTTGAACGTTGTTCTTCAGAAACTTCAGGTGCTTTAATTTCAGCAATTTCTTTTAATTTATTGCGTAACACCTTATTGATATCTGTCATTTGATCAAAATCGTCATAACAGTAGTGGTACATCCACTTCATAATTTGGTCAGCACGGAAAGGTTTTTCGCCCATAGAGACAAAAAGCTCACGCATCTGTTTACGATTTAAATCTAACAGATTAATTTTAGTTTTTTGATTCACAGTATTTTCTTTAGAAACAGCGACAGAAGCGCTTGGCGCTGGAGTGGTAGATTGGGTCATGACATTGCCTCGTTGTTACACTATGCGGCCTGCATTAGCATTGATGCTAACGGGATACTTATATAATTTGTATATTTAAACAATAATAAAAAAACGCCCCGTTAATTATCAAACAGGGCGTCGCATTGTACTGTTTTTCGCGTAGAGATGCTAATAAATTAGCGCGCGCAAACTTCGTTTTCAGTGAAGAAGTATGCGATTTCACGAGCAGCAGAAGCTTCTGAATCTGAACCGTGTACCGCATTTTCAGTAAAGCTATCAGCGTAGTCAGCACGTAATGTACCCGCTAATGCGTTGTCTGGATTAGTTGCGCCCATCAAATCACGATGACGCTGAATCGCATTTTCACCTTCTAACACTTGAACCATAATTGGGCCAGAAGTCATAAATTCAACTAAACCATCAAAGAAAGGACGGCCTTTGTGTTCTTCATAAAAGCCTTCAGCTTGTTCACGCGTTAAATGCAACATTTTAGCACCAATGATGCTAAAGCCTGCACTTTCAAAACGGTTATAAATTGCACCGATAACATTTTTTTTCACTGCGTTTGGTTTGATAATAGAAAATGTGCGCTGAATAGCCATGTCTTACCTCTAAATTATTTTATTAATGATAACTTTTTTTATCTCTTTTATCGCAGATCATGGAAAAACGAATCAAAAACCGCATTCCCTGCAAAAAATAGTGCTCGATTATAGGAGGATAAAAATGAATTGCACAGATTAAACACCCTTTTTTTTAAAAAACTGTGGCAAAAAAGTTATGAATTATCGATCTAATCACATTTTTGACGCTTTCCATGTTCAAACTTAAAAATAACAATAAAAAAGAACCGAAATGACACACGATAAATAGCCTCTTTGTCTTTATTAAAACTTATTTTAGTGAAAAATCACTCAGTTCTCGTTTATCTCATCGTTTTAGTTTAACGAAATATAAAATTAACCATATCTGTTTGACCACTTAAATCAAGCACCGATAATTGGTATTTACCTCGTTTTTCTAGTAAATAAGAGAACGTTTCCCCATTTTCAGTCTTCCCTATTTGTTCACCATTTAAAAACCACCATTGCATACCACTTCCACCTTGCGTAGAAACGGTTATTTCAAGATTAGTTTCACCAGGCAATGGTCTTAGCAAATCACCCGCACGAATACCCGAAATAAACAAGGGAATAATGTCCTCTTTGATTGGTGGACAAGTTTCAGAAATCGGTGGTAGGCGTTTTGCTCTACGCTCTTTTTCAGGTAACCATGCTTCTAATGCTATCGGCCATAAAGCAATATCTTTTAGCTCTGCATTAGGGCAATTAGGCCCTGTGCGTTTGCCTTTATCATCTAACCAAATTTTTTCGTTGATCCCCAAAATGCCTTCTTGGCTATCATTTAATAAAGTTGGCGGAATAGTGTTATCTAAGATCCAGCTTCGACGACTGACTCTACAATTGCTATCTTCTTTCGGTAATGCCTTACCTGTTGGCCAACAGATTGTTGCCGCAGTTACACTATTAGGACGTAAATCTGTTGGTGGTCTTTGTTTATTTTGATAAAAATAGCCAGTTAATAAGTTATTGACCTGATTCATAATAGGAACAGCTGTCGCAAAGCCAAATTGCCCAGCAACCGGTGTTCCATCAGGCCTGCCCACCCAAACGCCAATGGTATAGCGTGCATTTACACCTATAGACCACGCATCCCGATAACCATAACTTGTCCCTGTTTTCCAAGCCAAAGGAACAACAGGTGAAATTGCGCTATCTGGACGAGGTCTGGCTTCTCCGGCTAATATTCGCCTAATAATCCATGCTGATCCTTGTGACATCAACACCCGGTTTTCTATTATTTGTTCCGGTTTAAAACGTAACGGTGCTGTTTTTCCTTGCCTTGCCAACGCACTAAAGGCAGAAACAAGCTCATCCATTCGTGTCGCAGTTCCTCCTAAGATCAGCGCTAAATTAGGTTCTGAACCATAAGGAAAGCGCATTTCAATATGGTTATGACGCAATTTTGCTGCAAATTTCTTGGCACCATACACTTCGATAAGTTGCACCGCAGGCAAATTTAAAGAGCGACTTAGTGCTTCACTGGCACTGACCGCCCCATTAAAACCAGAGTCAAAATTACCAGGACGATAATTATCAAATCGACGAGGAACATCTTGTAAGAGTGATTCTGCATGAATAAGCCCTTCATCTAATGCTAGCGCATAAATAAATGGCTTTAATGTTGAACCTGGTGAGCGCCATGCACTAATCATATCGACATGACCAAAGCGCGAATTGTCATTAAAATCGGCAGAACCGACATACCCTTTCACACTCATATCCGTATGATCAACAACCAATATGGCTAAGGATGTTTTATCTGCTAATTGATACTTCCATTGATTCGCAATCTCTTCAAGTTGCCGTTGAATATTAATATCAATCGTTGTTGTAATAACAGGCTCTCGCTTTTCGTTATACATACGACGAGCCAGCAATGGCGCTAATTGTGGTGTTTGTCTTGGTGCTAATAAAACCTGCTCTTCTTTGATTTCATTAACTTTTTCTTGTGACCATATCTGATATTCTGCCAGCCTATCTAATACTTTATCTCTAGCTGCTTGAGCACGTTCAGGGTATCTATCTGGTCGTAAACGGCTTGGCGCTTGTGGTAATACCGCCATCAATGTCGCCTCTCCTGCAGATAAATCAGCAGGTGATTTGCCTAAATAAGCCCAACTCGCTGCACCTATACCTTCTAATGTACCGCCAAAGGGGGCTCTATTGAGGTAAATCTCCAAAATTTCATCTTTTGAGTAATACCACTCTAATTGCAAGGTACGCCAAAGTTGTTTGATTTTTCCCCCTAAAGTACGGGAGTGAGGATCAATAAGGCGAGCCACTTGCATTGATAATGTGCTTCCGCCCGACACTATTCTTCCGGAACTTAGATCTTGCCATGCTGCTCGTAATATCGACATTGGATTAACACCAGGATGTTGATAAAACCAGCGATCTTCATAAGTAATTAAGGCTTCTAAATATTCAGGAGAGACATCATCGAGCTTGACATGGTAACGCCATACTCCTTCTTTATCGGCAAAGCGCCAAAGAGGTGTACCATCTTGCGCCGTAACAATAGTCGCAATTTGAGGTTCAGGATCAGGGAGAGGCCAAGTTTTATCTGCGATCCAGACTAAAATCGGCGTTGCTAGAAAAAATATAATGATAACAGCAATAAG
The DNA here is from genome assembly GCF_003144445.1 of Proteus sp. TJ1640. NCBI lineage: Bacteria > Pseudomonadati > Pseudomonadota > Gammaproteobacteria > Enterobacterales > Morganellaceae > Proteus > Proteus sp. TJ1640. Next base: position 287,628 of record NZ_PENY01000021.1, on the reverse strand, counting down.
CCGTTTATATCCTAGTTTCATTCAATCACTCAAAGGAAAAAGCCCTTTCCGAAGAAAGGGCTACAAGATTTAAGGAACAACATCAATCTTGGTTTCTGTTGCTCCTATTGCACGCCAATAAGGCACATACATAGATTCAACTTGTGGTGGTGGTACTTGGTAGCTACCCGGTGTCACAGCTCTGGCTAAATATAGCAATGTCGTTGGACGATATTTATCAACAGAGATAGCGGCAACAAAGCGATCATCACGATATTCGAGATGTTTGATATTTGCTTGCCCCATGTCGTCGATAAATTCCTGCAAGTCTGCAGCACTATCGCTTAAGCTTGCACTACTTGATGCTAAGTTTTGGTTTTCGATTTCAAGACCAGCAGGTAATAAATCAACAACTAATGCATCAGGTACATCTCTATCAGCAGAAACTTCCAGTTTAACCACCAGCATTTCACCACTTTGTAAGCGATTAGGATGAACGCGGTTTCCTTTTAAATCATAATAACTACGATGAACATTTAATACATTACTATAAGGAGCAGGCGCAACTTTCGGGTAGCCCACGATATTCATACGAGAATAAATAGTGGCTCCACCACGATTGTTTAGCTCTAAACCCTCTTGTAATTGCGTTGATGTTAATGTCTCATTAACTGCACGATCGCTACTGATTGCAGGGACTTGACGATTAACAGCAACTTCCCAAGGCTGTTCTGCCATATTAATGAAGAAACGGCCGGCAAGGTATAACGAGTTACTTTCTTGGGTTGAGAACCATTCACGACTGGTTAAATTATCAGATAGTGCCATCACACTTGCATCACGAGACTGTGTTTCAAGGTTATTTTCACTTAACAATGCAATAATTAATGCTTGGTCACGAATAGTGCTACCGTAGTCGCCTAATCCATAATTATATTTACGCGTTGTTGTCACACCTTCAGCAATTAAACTTTCAGCGCGGTTGCTATCACCCATCAGTTTTAGTGCGATGCCTAACTGAACTAAGGCTAAGCCATTTCCAGCTTGGTTACGCTCAAGATAAAGACGACGTAATTCGCCTAAAGGTGCTTTTTGCTGATTAGCTAATACTAACGCAGCATAAGCCCTAGCTGAGAAACGTGCTGCATCTTGATTAACCGCATATTCATAATTAACTAAGTTTTTATCTTGTAAATAACGTAATAAGCGATCATTCGCACGTTTTAATGAATCAGCAGGAACTGAATAACCTTGTTGTGACGCACGGAATAAGAAATCAGTCGCATAAGCGGTTAACCAATATTCTTCACGTCCCCCCTGATCCCATAAAGAGAATCCGCCTTCTGATTTTTGCATCGTCAGCAGATGCGCAATACCTTTATCAATAGCTGCTTTTCTATCAGCGTCAGTTTGCGTTTTAATTCCCAACTGTTTCAACTCTTTTTCTGTTGAATACAGTGAAGGATAAAGCCCACTAACTGTTTGTTCTAAGCAACCATAAGGATAAGCAAATAGTTCTCTAACATAACGCGCCACTTGTAACGGAGGACGGCTTGTCAGTAATAGTTCGCCTTCAAGCGTTGAGTTATTAAAGCGGCTTAAACTTTCTGATGGTAAGCGCCAAGTGTCACCATCTTGCAATGTACTTGCATAATGGATCGTTTCTGCTGGGAATGCAGGGCGAACACCAATATTCCATGTATTGTGATAAGGCTTAATCTCTTCACCCGGTACTTTAATACCATAAATAGACAATGAGAATTCACCTTGACCAAAGCCATGTTTCGCTTTTACTGGGATTTGAATTTGAGTACGTTCACCTTTCGTTAGCGAGACGGTTTTACTTTCAGCACCACCTAATCCGACCAAACCTGAGGCGGTATAATTTAAGGTAATAGATTGCGCATCATCTGTTAGATTGGTTAAATCTAACGATAAAAGAGCATTATCACCACCCGCCATAAAGCGAGGTAATGAAAGCTGAGTGACTAAAGGTGCAGCAATAACAACTTTACCCTCTTGGCTACCAAATTTATCCGCAGTCCAAGCTTGCGCCATTAAACGAACTTCACCATTAAACTCAGGAATAGGTAAAGAAACTTCACCTTCACCTTGCGCATTTAATTTTACAGGAGCTGATTGTTGCGCAATGATTTGCACATCCGTTAATGGTTTTTTACCACCACGAGATAATGCAGCAGCTTCACCACCATCCCCACCAAAACGCAAGTTAGCTAAACGCCCTTGCCCTTCAATTAATTGCCCGTAAACATCATATTGGTCGATGCTGTAACGTTTACGACCAAAGAAAGCATCGTAAGGATCAGGGGTTTTATACTCGGTGATATTCAATACACCAGTATCAACTGCAGAAACCAATACATTAATATTTTCAGGTAATGGTTGACCTGCAACTGGATTCGCTTTTATGCGGATTTTTAAATCTTGGTTAGGACGAATTTTTTCAGGTGCATCAAGTGAAATATCAATACGACGGTTTTTATCCTGTAATGGTAAATGTAAAATACCCACAGCACGTTTTACTGTCGCTTGTTTTGAAGTATCTCCCGGTCTTACAACAACAGAAGTCAGATAGAGATCGTGTCTTGCCCACTCTTTATTAATAGGCACTTCAACATCAAGCCCTTTTTCAGGTACATCAATTTCCTGCCACCATAAAGGTCCATTACTTGATTCCAGTAATACATAACCTTTGCCTGGGTGAGGAGCAACAATGTTTAACTTAACTTTTTCACCCGGTAAATAACCATCTTTATCCAGTTTCAATTTAACTTGGTCTGGCCTTACCGCACCTGTTCCCCCCGTGTTGTCCATCCAAGAATACCCAGCCCAGAAACGTAAGCTACTGACTAATTCTGTTTTGGGATCGACAACCTCAATACGATAAGAACCCCACTCAACGGGGAATGCCACTTTTGCAGTGCCATCTTTAGCAATCTTGATTGTCTGCTCATCCATTTGTAGATCTTTTTCGTTATAGCCAGATTCCCAGCCATTCGAACTAGACCAACGCCAGTAATAATCATGACGTTCATAGATAAACTTCACTTTAAGATCATTAGCCGGTAGTTTTTTACCATCTTGATCTGTATAGACAATCTCAAATTCAGCCATTGAGTTTTCATCAACGCTATAACCTGATTTATATTTGTCTGTACGGTAATCGTAAACTTCTTTTTTAGGGAATACAGGACGAATGCCAGCAAGGTGAGTTGCAGGCCAAACCGCTTGTTGATAACGACGCGTAACAGGTCGTCCACCCGCTTCAAGTAAGCTTGCTTGTAAAATAATATTGATAGGTGATTTCAGTTCAGCATAGCGATCACTATCAACACTTAATTCACCTTCTCCGTCAGAGTCTAAATTAAGTTCAAACTCATCCAGTAGACGGCTGAAGTTTTCATCTTTTACCGCACCAAATTCATAGCCTGGTAATTTACTGACAGCTTCACGTGAAGCTTTTAAGAAAACTTGTCCTTGTAAACGATTATCAGCAGCTGGTGCGCCATAAAGATAACGCCCTTTAATGTCAAAATAAGCGTCATTACCGCTTAATATAATTCCTTTCTTACCAGTGATTTCTAATGCCATACGTTCTGGCATAAAATCTTCAACCTGAAACTCATAGAAACGAGGAGTACCATCACCTACATCAAAACGTAGGGTACGTGTACCCGTATTTTCATCCTCAGGAATAACCAATTTTAATTGGTAAAGTCCATTTTCAGGTTGCCATACAAAACTACGTGACACTTGCCCGTCAGTTTTAAGCAGATCGACTTTAACAGGTTGCTCTTTAATAGGATTACCATCACCGTCACGTAGCAAGGCATTAACGATTAATGTTTCACCAGGACGATAGAGATCGCGAGGACCGAAAGCAAAAAATTGTTTGCTATAACCTTGAGGGCCACCGATATCAAACTCAGAAAGATCAAGCGCAGGTTTACGCAAATCAATCATACTAGTTTGACCATCACGAATAGCCATTAATAAACGCGCTTTATCACTTTTCTCAAGTGTGGCATGTCCTTGGCTATCTGTTTGCGCTTTAGAAATCAACCCACCTTTTTCATCTAACAGACGAATTTCTACTTTATCTAATGCAGAACCATTTTTAAGTGATTGAGTGAAAACATCTAGCGAATCAAGGTAACTGTGCATCGACAATCCGATATCACTAAAAGTGAATACCGTAGCCGGCACCGTATAAGAGTATTTACCGGCTTGTTGCATTACAGCAATATAGGCACCTTCTTTTTTCAGGGCATCTATTGATTTTAACGGTAATAATACGTTTTCACGGGTATTTTTTTCTGTGTTTAACTCAAAACGACCGGTATAAACCAGATCAGCTTGAGATAAAAATTCATCTGATTCCCAATAGTTAATATTAGAACGGTTTTCCCATTGCGTTAAGAATTGCGCTAATTGATCATCTTTAACACGGAAAAAATTTACATCAACTTGACCCACATTTAACGCAATAATCGGTAAACCTTCAGCAGCTTCAAGTGGCAGTAACGATCCCTTACTGGTGAAACCAACTGATGGAAAAATTTCTTCTGTTGTTAATTTCTGACTAAAAGGTGTCGTTAATGTACGTTCATTAATACCTTTTATTTTTTCATCAATTGTTAAATTTAATTCTGTTGATGGTGGTAAATGGCGAAAACGCAGTTCCATTAAGTTATCAGATAACTCCCACGCACCTTCTAATTTCCCTTTTTTGGTATCAACAAGATGAATAACATCATCAAACTTTTGGTCAGGATCAAGCGGTACAGAGAAGGTCACAACCATTGTGCTCGCACCATCACGCTGTAATTCTGATGCATCTAATACAGTGACTTCTTTTCCAGCAAAGCGCATTGCTAACTCATCACGAACTTCTTTGCTTTTTAATGCAGTTTCGTTATTTGTTTTTGTTGTAACTGCCGATTTTTCACTGATTTGAGTTTCTGTCTTTGGTGTGTTCTGAGCAGCATCTTTTTGCTCAGTCAATTGTGTATTTTGTGTTTTATCAGCAGATGATGTGTTTTCATCTGCTTGATCATCACAGCCAGTAAGCGCCAATGCTGATGCCAATACAACAGCAAGAGAGCTCCAACGATAGCCTCTCTTTTCTGTATATTGTCTAAATTGGTTTTGGTTCATATCCATTTCCTTTAATTCAACCCCTGAATAATGCGATGTTTTCTGCAGACTGAGATAATATATGTATTTCTTCATTCTAATAAGGTAAAAAAATAACTCGATAAGCTATTTTTTACCGTGTAAAACGAAATAAATGACAATACAAAATCGCTTTATTTTTACTTTAAAAACAAAGCCTATATAAAACAAAGCGTTATATAAAAATATAAACAATTTACTAATTTAATCATTTTTCTATTATAAGATAAAAAAAAGCGATATCTGATGAGATATCGCCTAAATTTAGCGGGCCGATTTAACTATCCAGATTAACTATCGGGATCCCTTTTCTTAAAAATCCGCCAAGCTTGCGTTGATAAAAAGGTGATACATGGTGGATCATAAAATGACTTACACCTTTTTCATCTTTATTCACAAAACAAAAATCTAAGGATTGCCCTTCTTCTAAATATTCAAAAACCGATTCAGCCGCTTGTGGGAGTATCTGCGCAATCTCATCTTCTTCGCCAGTTATCTCTAAACCAATAAGATAAAATTCCTCTTCATTATCTTGCTCCTGAGCATTAACAATAAAGGCACGGCGGATTGGTTTATGTTCACCAAAAAACTCGCTAAGTACAGTTGTTAATTTTTCAGGTTGTGGTTCTAGAACACTTAATTTCAAAGAAGAACCTTCAACAGAAACAATTTCTTGTGTCTCAAATTGTTCAGATACACCCATTACAAACTCCGAATCGAATAACGTTTATTATTTTGCTTTTGCTAATAACAGATTCGCGATAGAACGCACACCGTAACCCGTAGCACCTGCCGCCCATTGTTCTACAGAAGATTTTCTGTACGTTGCTGAACAATCGATATGTACCCAACCTTTTTTGTAGTCAGTAACAAAGTGCGATAAGAATGCAGCCGCAGTACTTGCACCCGCAGTATGAGAAGGTGCTGCGATATTGTTTAAATCAGCGAAACTAGAAGGTAATTGACTACGATGAAAATCCGCTAATGGTAAACGCCAGAACAATTCATTTTCTTGCTCAGCGCTAGCCAGTAGCTCTGCAGCTAATTTATCATCAAAACTCAATACAGAGTGATAATCATTACCTACTGCAACTTTAGCGGCACCGGTTAATGTTGCAGCGTCGATAATCAGCTCAGGTGCAATATTGCTGGCATCAATTAAACCATCTGCTAGCACTAAACGACCTTCCGCATCTGTATTCATGATTTCGACTGATTTACCATTACGGTAACGAATGATATCACCCAGCTTAAAGGCATTACCGCTGACCATATTATCTGCGATACACAGCAGTAATTTTACACGTTTATTTAGCCCACGAGTAATCGCTAATGCTAAAGCACCCGCTAACGTTGCTGCCCCCCCCATGTCTGCTTTCATTGAATTCATAGATGATGAAGGTTTAATGCTATAACCGCCTGAATCGAAGGTGATACCTTTACCTACTAGGCATGCAAATACAGGGGCATTGCTATCTTGAGTCGGATTAAAATCTAATGCTAAATAGACAGGATCACGGGAAGAACCGCGACCTACAGTATAAATTCCGGCATAGTTTTGATCGCGCAGATCGGCGCCTTTAGTGATCTTATAGCTGATATCTTCTTTACCAAGACCACAGAAAAGATCAACAGTGCGCTGTGCCAGTTGCTCTGGGCCTAATTCTTCAGCCGGTGTATTAATTGTGTCTCTAACCCAATCAACGATACGAATACGTGATTCTAATTCGTGTTTATCCGCTTCGCTTAATTGTGGCCATTCGATAGAACGAGCGCCTTTAGGTGCTCTAAAGCCTAACCAAAAAGCCCAGCTACGTTCTATATCCCAGCCTTCACCAACAAGAGCAACATTACGAATACCTTGGCTATCAACTTTACGTCCACCACGCTGAATAGCACCTAAACGGTTTTCTTCCGTTAAGTGGATTGTCATGCCTGTTTCGCTAGTGCTAATTAGTGCTTTATCACCCCAACATGCTGCTGCAGGTTCATTAGACAGCATGATAGGCATAATTTGTTTATTCATTTATTATCTCACTTATTATTACTGGTGACAGTTAACCTATTCAGACTACCAGATATTTACCGTTTAGCGTGATCAATTTACTGCAAAAACCCAGAGGTCACCATTATCATCTAGGGATCTTCCGTATTTACATGATATTCCTCGAAGAAGATCGCACAATAAAATCTCCAGACTTCCCTATTTATGGTTATTTTTAACACACTGATAAAGTAAAATATGAACGGTCATAATGCAAAAAGACCGGCAATAAGCCAGTCTTTTAAATTTATGAGGTTATCAATTATTCAAATTCATCAAGCCAAACAAGTAAAATAGCCTCAAGAATTTTTTCATTTGATTTCTGCGGATCATCATCAAAATCTTCTAAATCACAAATCCACTGATGCATATCAGTAAAGCGTACCGTTTTAGGATCAGTGTCAGGGTAAAGATCAAATAATGCTTCCCCTATTTCACGAGTATCACTCCATTTCATACTTGGCTCCTAAAATTAGTGCTCTCTTGCATGGTTAATCGAATATTTAGGGATCTCAACGACTAAATCTTCGTCTGTTACTTTAGCTTGGCAACTTAAGCGACTTTCAGGCTCTAAACCCCATGCTTTATCTAACATGTCGTCTTCAAGCTCAGAGCTCTCTTCTAGTGAATCAAAACCTTCACGCACTACACAGTGACAAGTTGTACATGCACAAGACATTTCACAAGCATGTTCAATCTCAATACCGTTGCGCAATGCAACATCTAGAATAGACTCACCTTCCGTTGCGTCAACAACAGCACCTTCAGGGCACAGTGTGCTATGGGGTAAAAATACAATTTTAGGCATAGTTATATCTCATCCACAGAATGACCTGCCAACGCTTGACGAATAGATGAATCCATTCGACGCGCTGCAAAATCCTGAGTTTGCTTATCCAGTAGTTTAATCGCGTTTTCAATGGCAACAGGATCTGTTCCTTCAACGCTCTCTATTAAGGTATCTACAACTTTGTCGATAGCGCTTTTCTCATCTTCATTTAGCAGATGAGCATCTTCTTCTAATGCCGCAGTTAAACTTTCTAACACGCGTGCTGCTTCGACTTTTTGCTCGGCTAGGCGACGAGCTTGTAAATCTTCTTGGGCATTTTCCATCGAAGATTGGATCATCTTAGCGATTTCAGTATCACTAAGACCATAAGAGGGTTTGACTTGTACTGAGGCTTCAACGCCCGTTGATTTTTCCATTGCACTGACACTAAGTAAACCATCAGCATCAACTTGGAATGTCACACGAATATGAGCACCACCTGCAGCCATCGGCGGAATACCACGTAATGTAAAGCGTGCAAGAGAACGACAATCGCTCACCAATTCACGCTCACCTTGAACAACATGAACACTCATTGCCGTTTGACCATCTTTGAATGTCGTAAATTCTTGCGCTCTGGCAACTGGGATCGTGGTATTACGAGGGATCACTTTTTCAACTAGTCCGCCCATCGTTTCAAGACCAAGAGAAAGTGGAATAACATCTAGCAATAGCATTTCGCTATCTGGTTTATTACCCACCAAAATATCAGCTTGGATTGAAGCACCTATGGCAACCACTTTATCTGGATCAATAGAGGTTAAAGGCTCACGTTTAAAATAATCACCAACCATTTGACGAACTAATGGCACACGTGTTGAACCACCAACCATAACCACTTCTAGAACTTCATCTATTTCAACATCCGCATCTTTTAATGCGCGGCGAACAGATAATAATGTACGCTTTACTAATGATTGAATTAATGATTCAAACTCAGCGCGAGTAATTTCGCCTTTCCAACCATTAATACTGATATCAGCAACATCATTATCACTTAATGCAATTTTAGTTTCTGATGCTACATCCAGCAGTTGGCGTTGTAATATCGCATCTTTTTGATAGCCAAAACCTGCGCGTTCTCTTATCCAATCGGCCAGCATCATATCAAAATCATCACCGCCTAATGCAGTATCACCGCCCGTTGCTAAGACTTCAAAAACACCCTTGGTTAAACGTAAAACAGAAATATCAAAAGTACCACCGCCTAAGTCATAAACAACAATAGTGCCTTCTTTTCCTGAATCTAAACCATATGCAATAGCAGCTGCTGTTGGTTCGTTTAATAAACGTAAAACATGCAGACCAGCACGGCGAGCCGCTTCTTTTGTACCTTGGCGTTGAGCATCATCAAAATAAGCAGGAACGGTAACAACAACACCATCAAGTTCACCACCTAATGATTGCGTTGCACGTTCTGCTAATGTTTTTAAGATGTCAGAAGAGACTTGAATAGGATCGACAATACCCGCCGCTGTTTTAATTAACGGTAAACCGTTGTCATTTTCATGGAAATGATAAGGAAGATTTGGATAACGGCTTATCACATCACTTAGTGAGCGACCCACCATTCTTTTAATTGAGCTTATCGTGTTAGCAGGATCTTTTTCTGCTTCTTTTTTAGCATTCCAACCAACGTTGATATTATCAACTTGATACTGCACGACAGATGGCAATAAATAGCGACCTTCGCTGTCAGAAAGCGCTTCGGCTTGCCCACTACGTACAGTGGCAACTAATGAGTGTGTCGTACCTAAATCAATACCCGCTGCAAGTCGGCGCTGGTGCGGTGCAGGTGTTTGACCTGGTTCACTAATTTGTAATAATGACATAACTGTTTCCCTTAAAAACCATCAAACAAGCGTTCTTCAAGTTGTTCTACTTGCTCTTTTAATTTTGCAAGAAAACGCAATTTTCTCACATTATCTGCAGCAATATCCCAAGTTTGATTATCTAGCGTTTTGACCATTTCATCATGGCGTATTGCGTACATTTTTTCTAAACGCGCAGAAAAATCGGCTAACAAACTTTCCGCTTCAGTACTGTGCTCGATGTTATCCAACTCTTCACGTAATGTGAGTTGCTCTATTAAAAAAGCAGTATCGTGCATCGTTTGTTGCTCATTAGCAATATCGATACCGTTTAATGAGAGTATGTATTCAGCTCTTGAGAGTGGATTTTTTAAGGTCTGATAAGCCTGATTGATGGTTGAAGCAAGCGAGATTGCCTGAGCCTGTTCTTTATCAGATTTACCAGCAAAGCGATCTGGGTGATACTGACGTTGCATATCTTGATAACGTGTAGCAAGTTGCTGTTTATCAATATCAAAACGATTAGGCATGCCTAATAGTGTGAAATAGTCCATACATCTACTCTTGGATTAATTAACGTTAATACCGTGTTTTAACACAAATTACACGGTGAAGCTTTCACCACAACCACACTCATTGGATACATTGGGGTTGTTAAATTTAAAGCCTTCATTTAATCCTTCTTTGACGAAATCAAGCTCTGTTCCATCTAAATAGACCATGCTTTTACCATCAACGATAACTTTCACACCTTTGTCTTCAAAAACAGTATCTTCGTCATTGATGACATCAGCAAATTCAAGAACATAAGCCATTCCAGAACAACCGGATGTTCTTACGCCTAAACGTAAACCTTCACCTTTTCCACGATTAGATAGAAAAGAGCGAACACGATTAGCGGCGGATTCTGTAAGGGAAATTGACATGGCACACCTCACTCATAAAGAACGAAAGCGGATACTGAAAAAAAGTTTCAGCATCCGCCAATATTTTATTTTTTTATTATAAAAGACAATTATTTGCCTTGGCGTTTGCTTTTATAGTCTGCAATCGCTGCTTTTATTGCATCTTCTGCAAGAATTGAACAGTGAATTTTCACTGGTGGTAATTCTAATTCTTCTGCAATTGCTGTGTTCTTAATAGATTCGGCTTCATCTAATGTTTTGCCTTTCATCCATTCTGTAACCAGTGAACTTGATGCAATCGCTGAACCACAACCATAAGTTTTAAAACGCGCATCTTCAATTACGCCATTATCATCAACTTTGATTTGCAGTTTCATAACGTCACCACAAGCAGGTGCGCCAACCATACCACTCCCTACAGTAGGGTCATTATTATCAAATGATCCCACATTACGAGGGTTTTCATAATGATCAATTACTTTTTCGCTATAAGCCATGATTTAACTCCTGAAAACGTCTGATTAATGGTGAGACCATTCGATACTGTTGATATCAACACCTTGTTTATGCATATCCCAAAGTGGAGAAAGATCACGTAAGCGACCAATTGCACTGTGGATTTGTTCAATTGCATAATCTATTTCTTCTTCTGTTGTGAAACGACCCAGAGAGAAGCGAATAGAACTGTGTGCAAGTTCATCAGTTAAACCTAAAGCACGCAGTACATAAGAAGGTTCTAAACTTGCTGAAGTACAGGCAGAGCCTGAAGATACAGCAAGATCTTTCAGTGCCATCATTAATGATTCGCCTTCAACATAGTTGAAACTTACATTAAGAATGTTTGGCGCAGTATGTTCTAAAGAACCGTTGATATAAACTTCTTCGATATCTTTAATGCCATTCCATAAACGTAAACGTAATTCGTTTAAGCGTTTAGTTTCATCAGCCATTTCTTCTTTCAAAATACGGTAAGCTTCGCCCATACCTACAATTTGGTGAACGGCTAATGTACCTGAACGCATACCACGCTCATGTCCACCACCATGCATTTGTGCTTCTAAACGAATGCGTGGCTTACGACGAACATAAAGTGCACCGATACCCATAGGGCCGTATACTTTATGCGCAGAAAGAGAAAGTAAATCAACTTTTAACTTAGAGAGATCAATAGGTAACTTACCAACGCTTTGTGTCGCGTCTACATGGTAAATAATCCCTTTGCTACGGCATAATTCACCGATAGCAGCAATATCTTGAACGACACCAATTTCGTTATTTACATGCATGATAGAAACTAAAATAGTGTCTTCACGCATCGCTTCTTCAAGCTCTTTCAGGTCAATCAGACCATCACTTTTTGGTGCTAAATAAGTAACTTCAAAACCTTCACGCTCAAGTTGACGACAAGTGTCTAAAATGGCTTTATGTTCGGTTTTTGAAGTGATGATGTGCTTACCTTTTTTCTGGTAAAAGTTAGCAACACCTTTTAGTGCGAGATTATCAGCTTCCGTTGCACCTGATGTGAACACAATTTCACGAGGATCTGCACCGATTAAATCAGCAATCTGATTGCGTGCAATATCGATAGCTTCTTCTGCTTGCCAACCAAAACGGTGTGAACGAGAGGCTGGGTTACCAAAAATGCCATCAATAGTCAGACATTGCATCATTTTTTCAGCAACTCGTGGATCAACAGGAGTGGTTGCTGAATAATCTAGATAAATGGGTAATTTCATTGCTCACTAACTCCAAAGACGACGGATCTTCTTTAATAATTTTGTTTTTGCCTACCTAGAGATCGCCGTTAAACTCGCATATTAACAATGGTTTCTTGTAAACGACCATTTATAGCATGGCGTTTTTCATTGTCTTGGCGATCGGCGACATCCATAACCTCTTCGTTATTTACTAACTCTTCAAGGCTGATACTGCTTAGGAAACTGGTTATACGATCACTTAAATCACGCCACAAAGTATGAGTCAGGCAACGATCACCACCTTGACAACCTTCTTTATTACCCTGACAACGAGTAGCATCGACAGATTCATCAACCGCAGAAATAACTTGAGCAACAAAAATTTGCCCTGCATCACGGCCTAATAAATAGCCGCCACCAGGACCACGAACACTTGCAACTAATTCATTTTTGCGCAAACGTGAGAAAAGCTGCTCAAGATAAGAAAGGGAAATCCCTTGGCGCTCTGAAATATCAGCGAGGGGGACAGGACCTTGCTGTGAATGCAATGCAACATCAAGCATTGCAGTAACTGCGTAACGCCCTTTTGATGTCAGTCTCATAACAAATACTCCGTGGTGAACAATAATCAAATTGTGTCATTCCTGAGTAATTTAGTCAACTATTTATCCGAGTGTTTTAGTCAAGTATTATACTTGGTCAAAAGTTGACTTAAGTTAATCAACTTAGCCCTCTATTTCTTAGCCCATTTCTCAACTGACGTTAGAATACCACGCAAGATATGAAGTTCTTGTGTTTCTGGGCGCGCACGCGTAAATAGACGGCGTAAACGGCTCATCACTTGTCCCGGATGTTTAGGACGAATAAAGCCAGATTCATTAAGCACCTGTTCTAAATGAACATAAAAACGTTCTATATCATCTGCGGGTGGATAATCAATCTCTGATGGGCTATTTTCCTCTTGTTTTTCTTCTTGGGCAAGTGCTGCCATACGAATTTCATAACTAACAAGCTGGACAGCCATTGCTAAATTTAAAGAACCATATTCTGGATTAGTCGGAACATACAAATGAAAATCACATTTTTGTAATTCTTCATTGGTTAAACCTGTACGTTCACGACCAAAAATAATAGCAACAGGCTTATGTTTCGCTTCCATAACACAGCGCTCACCGCATTCACGAGGTGCAAGCATTGGCCAAGAAAGTGTACGGCTACGAGCACTTGTTCCTATAACTAAACCACAGCCTTCAATCGCTTCATCGATACTATTAACAATATGTGCATTGCCAATAACATCACTTGCGCCTGCTGATAAGGCAATAGAATGTGAATCCGGTTTTTCTTTTGGATTAACAAAATAAAGATTGGTTAATCCCATGGTTTTCATAGCTCGAGCAGTAGAGCCCATATTGCCTGTATGAGAAGTTTCTACAAGGATGATGCGAATATTTTCTAACATTGATTTCTTGTTAATTGCTTTGTGATCCATCTATTTTATCACAATTGTAGCCAGAAACACGAATGTCTGTTATACTTTGGCACGTTTTTTATCCTCGTTCTTTAACATCTTGTGGAAGATAACCATGCATCCGATGCTGAATATTGCCATACGTGCCGCACGTAAGGCTGGTAATTTAATCGCCAAAAATTACGAAAATCCTGAATCTGTAGAAGCTAACCAGAAAGGTACCAATGATTTTGTCACTAACGTTGACCGTGACGCAGAACAAGCAATCATTGAAATTATCCGTAAATCTTATCCAAAACACACCATTATTACGGAAGAAAGTGGCGAGTTACTCGGTGAAGATCACGACATACAATGGGTTATTGATCCACTTGATGGCACCACTAACTTCATTAAACGTTTTCCACACTTTTCTGTTTCTATTGCTGTACGCATTAAAGGCCGTACTGAAGTTGCTGTTGTTTACGATCCTATGCGTAACGAATTATTCTCAGCCGTTCGTGGTCAAGGCGCACAATTAAATGGTTATCGTCTACGCGGCTCTAATGCTCGCGATTTAGACGGTGCAGTTCTTGCGACTGGTTTCCCATTCAAAAGTAAACAACATTCAGCCGCTTACATAAACATGTTAGGCAAATTATTTGTGCCTTGTGCTGATTTCCGTCGCACAGGTTCAGCAGCATTAGATTTAGCTTATGTTGCCGCTGGTCGTGTTGATGGTTTCTTTGAGATTGGCTTAAAACCTTGGGATTTCTTAGGTGGCGAATTAATCGCTCGTGAAGCAGGTGCTATCGTTTCTGACTTTACAGGTAACCATGGCTACTTACAAACAGGTAATATTGTTGCCGGTAACCCTCGTGTTGTCAGAGCATTATTAGCTGAAATTCGCAGCGAATTAACAGATGCGTTAAAACGTTAATTTCGTTGATACGAATAAAATATAAAAGAAAAAGATCTGCAATATCAAAGGATATTGCAGATCTTAATTTTATGAAATAAACGAATTAGGTATTTTGAGGCTGTACTTTGGGTCTGATAAACATGGCAGGGATCGTTAATGCAGCCATTAACCAGAAGATCAACGATTCTTGGTTAGGCAGTTTTTCATACAACCAACCAGATACAATAGTCATAATCGCAATACTCCCTCCCATCGCTAACGCTGAATACACCGCTTGCAGACGAATAATTTCGTGCTCTTGACGAGCACTAATAAAGCGCATAGCAGCTAAATGACACACTGTAAACGTACCACTGTGTAAGACTTGAACGACAATAAGCGCGGGTAATGCAGTAAAACTTCCCATTAATCCCCAACGTAAAAGCCCAGCAAAAGCAGAAAGTAAGAGTAGATTTCTTGCGCTCCAACGACGGAATAAACGATGGCTCAGCATAAAAACAATGACCTCTGAAACCACACCTAATGACCAAAGATAACCAATAGTTGCGGTGTCATAACCTGCTTTTTCCCAATAAAGTGCACTAAAACCATAATAAGCTGCGTGTGCACCTTGCAGTAAAGAGACGCATAGCAGAAAACGCCAAACTGGCCCATCTGAAATAAGTTTTATAAAGGAGACGTTATTGTGTTCTGCTTTTTTCACTTTACCCTGTGGCATAACTTTAGGACGAAGCATAGATGTCAGGAATAGAGCAAAAGTACTGGCAATCAACCCATAAAGAATAATGGGATGCCCAAAAACATCAATTAAAACACCTAGCAGTGATGAGCTAATAATAAAAGCGATTGAGCCCCAAACGCGGATTTTTCCATAGTCTAAAGGAAACTGTTTTTGCCATGTTCCTGCTAGAGAATCGCCTAAAGGCACCATAGGTGAAAAGAAAACGTTAAATCCTGTCATCACAAAGAATAACCATGCCCAATGGCTACCCATCATAAATGCAACAGTAAAAAGTAATGAGAGAAAAGCAAATAATCTTAATGCAGTGATAAGTTTTGACGGATCTTTTACCGCAGGTGTTAAAATTAGGCTACCAACAAAACGTGCGGTTAAACCTACACCTAATAACAGACCTATCATTGCAGGATCAACACCCTCTCCTTTTAGCCATATGGACCAAAAAGGTAAAAAGATGCCGTATGAGAAGAAATAAGTAAAATAATCTAAGGCAAGCCACAATGTTGATGGAATAACCATCCAATCCCCCATTTTTAAGATGCAAAAAAACCCGCCAAGAACAAGTTCTCGAAGCGGGCTTGTACAACGGGTTTATTATATCGTTACAAACTTATGCGTAAACTGGAAATTTAGCGCAGATATCCAAGACTTTTTGTTTCACTTTCTCAATGTTCGCTTCATCATTGATATTATCAAGGACATCACACATCCAACCGGCTAATTCACGAGCTTCCGCTTCTTTAAAACCACGACGTGTAATTGCTGGAGAACCGATACGAACACCAGAAGTTACAAATGGGCTACGTGGATCATTTGGTACACTGTTTTTGTTAACAGTGATATTTGCACGACCCAGTGCAGCATCTGCATCTTTACCTGTGATGTCTTTATCAACTAAGTCTAATAAAAACAGGTGGTTTTCAGTTCCGCCAGACACTACTTTATAACCGCGATCTAAGAAAACGTCTACCATTGCTTTCGCGTTTTTGGCAACTTGTTGCTGATAAACCTTAAATTCTGGCTCCATAGCTTCTTTTAATGCAACCGCTTTACCTGCAATAACATGCATTAAAGGACCACCTTGAGAACCAGGGAATACAGCAGAATTCAGTTTTTTATAAAACTCTTCATCGCCACCTTTAGCAAGGATAAGACCACCACGTGGGCCTGCTAATGTTTTATGCGTTGTTGTTGTAACAACATGTGCATGAGGAACTGGGTTAGGATAAACACCCGCAGCAATCATACCCGCAACGTGCGCCATATCAACAAACAGGTAGGCACCAATGCTATCTGCGATTTCACGCATTTTTGCCCAATCAACCAAACCAGAATAGGCAGAGAAGCCACCAATAATCATTTTTGGTTGATGTTTTTTAGCTTGAATAGCGATATCTTCGTAATCAATTTTTCCTGATTCATCAATACCATAAGGTACGATATTATATAGTTTACCAGAGAAGTTAACTGGTGAACCATGAGTTAAGTGACCGCCTTGCGCTAAGTTCATACCTAAAACAGTATCACCTGGTTTTAATAATGCCATATAAACAGCGGCATTTGCTTGAGAGCCTGAGTGAGGCTGTACGTTAGCGTAATCTGCACCAAATAATGCTTTTGCACGATCGATAGCCAGTTGCTCTACAACATCCACATACTCACAACCACCGTAGTAACGTTTCCCCGGATAGCCTTCAGCATATTTATTTGTCAGCTGAGATCCCTGCGCCTGCATAACACGAGGGCTGGTATAGTTTTCAGAAGCAATTAGTTCGATGTGCTCTTCTTGACGAGTCACTTCACCTTCCATTGCATTCCATAATTCTGGATCGTAATCAGCAATATTCATTTCACGTTTTAACATTCACATCTCCTGACTCAGCTAACTTCACTAAAGACAAACTCCCATATGGGAGAAAGAATGGCATACAGTGTAAACTCTTTTTCTTCATTGAGATAGCCCCTAATGAAAAAATACGCAATCGTTTGCCATCCAACTAAAACAGCACATTATTACTTTTTAACAACCTCATTTTATCCTGTGCTTATTCCTCTTTTTGAGGCACATCTCGCCTTATTTTGCAAACACCCCGCATCATTCTCTAAGAATTGAGATTTTTTGTTAAAAAATAAAAACAGAGATTTACAAAATAATCAAAAAGAGATAAGTTGCATATAAAATACAATTTATAAATATTCACAATAAACTGAAAAATTTTCAGGAGCAATTATGTTAGATGCACAAACTATCGCGTCAATTAAATCAACAATTCCTCTCATTGCTAAAACAGGCCCAGCATTAACCGCCCATTTTTATGATCGAATGTTTTCTCGTCATCCAGAGTTAAAAGATATTTTCACCATGAGTCATCAAAGCAGTGGCGCACAACGTGAAGCCTTATTTAATGCGATATGCGCTTATGCAACGAACATTGAAAATTTAACTACCATTTTGCCTGCCGTTGAAAAAATCGCACAAAAACACGCTAGTTTAAACATTCTTCCTGAACACTATCCTATCGTCGGTGAAAATTTATTAGCAACCATTGATGAGATGTTTAGCCCCGGACAAGAAGTGCTAGATGCTTGGGGAGCGGCTTATCAAGTATTGGCAGATGTCTTTATCAAACGCGAAGAGCAAATTTATCAACAAAAAGAACAAACAAATGGAGGTTGGAGAGGATTACGAAACTTTAAAGTTAAACATAAAGTAAAACAAAGTGATGTCATTACCAGCTTTGAATTAGCTCCTGAAGACGGCCTTGATATTACACCTTATCAAGCTGGACAATATTTAAGTCTTTATATCCGTGATGAACGCCTTGAAAACCAAGAAATACGTCAATATTCATTAACTCAATCTTCAAATAATAAAACATACCGCATCGCAGTCAAACGCGAAGAGAAAGGTATTTTATCGAATTTTCTTCATGACCATATTCAAGAAGGGGATATTTTACAAGTCGCCGCACCAGGGGGCGATTTCTATTTAGATGTGTCACCAACAACGCCAGTAACCTTAATTTCAGCAGGTGTGGGCTTAACACCAATGCTGTCAATGTTACACACACTTTCAACTCATCAAGCAAATATTAATTGGTTACATGCGGCTGAACACGGTGGTGTTCATGCTTTTAAAGATGAAGTTAATCAAGTCGGCAATCAGCTTTCACACTATCAACAAGCAATATGGTATCGCACACCACGTGCTGAAGACGTGCAAAATAAAGATTATCAATTCAAAGGATTAATGATATTAAAACAAGTTGAAGATTGGTTAGCTATTCCTGATATGCATTTCTATTTTTGTGGTCCATTACCTTTTATGCAATCTGTTGCTAAGCAGCTTATTGAACTGGGTATTAATAGCGAAAAACTTCATTATGAATGTTTTGGTCCGCATGCCGTTATTACGCAAGATTTGCAGTAAAAATACCTTCATTAACATTCAATTTTAAATTAAATAAAAAAGCGCTGATAGCATTATATTTATCAGCGCTTTTTTAGGTTATTTCACTACTTTTTTATGATCGATATTTATTTTCCATCGCTGCGGGAATTACATGCTCTTTAGCAGAAAAACCGTACCAAATAACACTAATTAAACAGAGTGTATAACCAAATAACTCACTTCCCTCTTCTACCATGTTTTTGACGGCACGGTTGTAATCTTCACCTAATAATTTATGCCAAAGTATTCCCATGCCAAATAAACGAGAAAACAATAAAATACATAACAGGCCAGCAACTAACATTCCATGGCTTGGATGAGTAATAAAATGAAATAAGCCTTTTAATGTTTTCTTGCCTTCTCTAATTGCAATGGCAATAGAAACAAATGCTACCGTTAGAGCAAACCAAACCCAAGATCCGTGTGCAATCTGATCAAATACACCATCTAATTCACGAATTAAAATACACAAGAAAAACCCCATAATAAGCGTGAATGCTCCCCGTTGTTCACTTTTTTGGCACACTTTAACAAAAAAGAATAAGCAAATAATAGCAACGATAATTTCTTGGGCTAATTCAGTTACCGACGTTTCAGAAATACCATTATCAAAAACCAAAATATCAAGAAAAATAAATCCCGTAGTGATAGCGATTAATACTGCTGCACATAAAAATAAAGCGAGACGCTTTAATAAATAATTAAACACTATTTTGCCCATACCTTAATAATTTTTAATATTGATGATAATAACTTTACTTAAAAGTTATTGAATAACATTTTGTGCCTTAAAATTCACAAAAAATAGTAAAATAAATTGCTCTATATCATCAATAGACTTGTATAAGATATAAATAGCATTATAGGCAAAACATTAAAAAATTAATTATGTACAAGAAAAAGAAAAAGCCCGATATCTTGATTAAAAATATCGGGCTTAAATAAAAATGAATAATAAATTATTTGGCTTAAGTTAATTAATTAAATAGCCTCTTCGTCTTGCTCGCCAGTACGAATACGAATAACACGATTCACATCAAAAACAAAAATCTTACCGTCACCAATTTTACCTGTTTGTGCTGTTGTCATGATTGTATCTACACAGGTTTCAACAATTTCATCAGAGACAACAATTTCAATCTTCACTTTAGGTAAAAAATCGACCATGTATTCGGCACCGCGGTAAAGCTCTGTATGCCCTTTTTGGCGACCAAAGCCTTTCACTTCTGTTACGGTCATTCCCGTGATACCCACTTCGCCCAGTGCTTCTCTTACATCATCTAATTTAAACGGCTTAATTATCGCTTCAATTTTTTTCATCGTATTATCCTGCTATTACCAGTTGTGGCGACCAAAACCGCTTGTAATTGGGTATCTGCGATCTTTACCAAAATTACGACTTGTAATACGTGGCCCGACAGGGGCTTGACGTCGCTTATATTCATTAATATCGACTAATTTTATCACTTTACGGACTGTTGCTTCATCAAATCCTGCTGCAACTAAGTCAGATACAGATTTATCTTGCTCAACATAGCCTTCAAGAATAGCATCCAGAATGTCATAAGGAGGTAAATTATCTTGGTCTGTTTGTCCTGGTGCAAGTTCTGCTGATGGTGGTCTATCAATAACACGCTGAGGAATAGCTGGTGAAAGTGTATTTCGATATTTAGAAAGCTCAAAAACTAACGTTTTAGGGACATCTTTTAATACATCAAACCCCCCCGCCATATCACCATACAATGTAGAATATCCCACTGCTGATTCACTTTTATTGCTTGTAGTTAACACTAAACGACGGCGTTTATTCGACATTGCCATCAAAATAACAGCACGACAACGTGCTTGTAGATTTTCTTCTGTGGTATCTGCGGCAGTATCTTTAAACATAGGAGCAAGCTGAGCCATAAAAGCATCAAACATCGGTTCAATAGAAACAGTATCAAACTCAACGCCTAATAAATCTGCTTGTTCTTTCGCGTCATGAATACTCATTTCTGAAGTATAACGGAATGGCATCATAACGGCCTGAACACTCTCTTTGCCTAAAGCATCAGCTGCGATAGCAACCGTTAATCCAGAGTCAATACCACCAGATAAGCCTAGAATTGCCCCTTTAAAGCCATTTTTAATTACATAATCACGCGTTGCAAGTACTAACGCTTGATAAACTTGTGCTAAAGGTGAAAGTTCCGGAGCAGGATCTACCATCGGAATAATATTCAACTCGTCGAATTCAACGATAGTGGTTTGTTCATCAAATGCAGCTAAACGATGGGTAATAGCACCGCGCTCATCAAATACTTTTGAACAACCATCAAATACCAACTCATCTTGACCACCAATTTGGTTAAGATAAATCACGGGGAGGTGTGTTCTTTGGCAATGTTCTTTAATTAGCTGTGTACGTACATGAGGTTTTTCACGGTTATAAGGTGATGCATTAATAGATAAAACAAGATCAGCACCCGCTTGTTTTAATGCATCAATAGGTTCATTGATCCAAATATCCTCACAGATTAACAAACCTAAGTGGTAACCCTTAAATGGTACCACACAGCGCTCATTTCCTTGTTGGAAATAACGCTTCTCATCAAACACACCATAATTAGGTAATTGTTGTTTGAAATAACGCGTTTGTAATTCACCTTTATAGAAAAATGAAAGTGCGTTGTAAATTTTGCCGTTTTGCCACCAAGGATGTCCAACAACAATCGCCGTTTTTTTACTTGCTTGTTCTAAACGCGTAAGTTGTGTTTCACAACGCTGTTGGAAATCAGGACGAAATAGCAGATCTTCAGGAGAGTAACCACATAAAGCCAACTCAGAGAACATGACCAAATCAGCCTCTTCTTGTGCTTTAATGGTAGATAACATGCGTTCGCAGTTACCTTCAATATCGCCAACAACCCAATTAAGTTGAGCCATGGCGAGTTTTAGTTTACGACTCATAAAAATTAGTCTCTCCGCTATCTTCCGCATAAAAGGAAAATTAGTTTAAAAATATATTCGTTATCTGAAAAGGTTATTCCTTAAAATCATTCGCATCTAGCTCATGACGAGATAACAATTTATAAAACTCTGTTCGATTGCGTCCAGCCATACGCGCCGCTTGAGTCACATTGCCTTTTGTCATTTGCAAAAGTTTTCTCAAATAGGTCATTTCAAAATGTCCTCTAGCTTCTGCAAATGTCGGCAGTGCCGTATTTTCACCTTGTAATGCCTGTGTGACAAGCGCTTCACTAATCACTGGTGCTGTTGTTAACGCAACACATTGCTCAATAACGTTAACCAATTGACGCACATTACCCGGCCAACTTGCTGTCATTAAGCATTTCATCGCATCGGTTGAAAAACTTCGAACAAAAGGCTTATGGCGTTTAGCCGATTCACGTAGTAGATGATTTGCAAGAACAGGAATATCTTCTGCTCTCTCACTTAATGTCGGTATACGTAAGTTAACCACATTTAAACGATAGAATAGATCTTCACGAAATTCATTACGTTCCATCGCTTTAGGTAAATCACGATGCGTTGCAGAAAGAATACGTACATCAATATCAATATCGCGATTACTGCCTAATGGACGAACTTTTCGCTCTTGTAAAACACGTAATAACTTAACTTGCAATGCCATTGGCATATCGCCAATTTCATCTAAAAATAATGTGCCGCCTTCAGCTGCCTGAAATAGACCTTCACGACTACTCACCGCTCCTGTAAAAGCGCCTTTCGCATGGCCAAATAATTCAGACTCTAGAAGTTGCTCAGGTAAGGCGCCACAGTTAATGGCAATAAAAGGTTTTTTCGCTCTAGGACTGGCACGATGAATAGCTTGAGCAAGTACTTCTTTACCTGTACCACTTTGGCCATTAATAAGTACACTGACATCAGATTGTGCAACTAACTTTGCTTGCTCTAATAAACGTAGCATTTGCGGGCTACGTGTCACAATATCTTTTGACCACTCTTCATCTGAAACAATAGTCACAAGCTCAAGTGCTTCATCAATCGCTTTATAAAGTGCGTCTCTATCAACGGGTTTAGTTAAAAAACTAAATACACCTTGCTGCGTTGCAGCCACTGCGTCAGGAATAGAGCCATGAGCGGTAAGAATGATAACAGGCATACCTGGTTGCTGGCGTTGTATTTCAGCAAACAGCGCCATACCATCCATTTCATCCATTCGGAGGTCACTAATAACAAGATCTATTTTTTCTTTTAAGAGAAGTTTTAGTGCTTCTTGTCCACTTTCAGCGGTGAAGATATGAAAACCTTCACTTGTTAATCGCATGCCAAGTAACTTTAATAACCCAGGATCGTCATCGACAAGTAAAAGATTTGCTGATTTATGGCCAGCCATGCACATTCTCCTTATTTAGAACCTGCTTCAGTCGGTTTTGAGCTTTGCGTGTCAGTATCAGTTTTGACTGGTTCTGATTTTACCGCCTCAGATTTCGTTGATTCGGCTTTCGTAGATTCTGGTTTTGAAGGCTCTGGTTTAACCGCTGTGGCAGAAGGTTGTTTTTCCTCACCCTTTGGCTTATCTGTTATCGATTGTGTCGAAACAGGTTTTTCAGTCGTTTTTTCAACAACAGTTTTTTCAGTGGTAGTTTTCTCTGCATTCACTTTTTCTGTTTCCGCAGATGTTGCAGTCGCGCTCTCAGCTAAATCTTCATTTTGCGATAACGAATCAACAGAACCACTCTGTTTTCTATTCGATAACTGTCGTTCAATTTGGGTAAGGCTCTCAAGCTTTTTCAGCGTGACACTCAGTTCATGTTGTAACGCATTATTCTCTTTTCTTAGCGCATCAATTCTATTATCTGTATCTGTAGTTAAACGACGATAGCGATTCTTTTCTTCAGCTAAAGAGAGAATGAGTGTTTGGTTCTCAATCCATATCGATAATAGAACCCGCATAGAACTCGGAAATTGTAATTTATAACTTTCTAATAACACTAATTGTGTTCGACGTTCGGCAATCGTCATTCCAGCACGTTCTAATAGAATACTTTTATAAAATGCATCATCCCAACCAGTGACGATAACATTGCTTGCTTGGCGTTGTGCTTCTGTCGTCATTATGCGGTTTGTACATTCAATAACACGTAACCAATAAAGTGCGTTATTAATGCCTTCATCATAAAATGAGCTTAAGGTTTTACATTCAGCCCAACGATAATCAATCGTTTTTTGTTTAACAACGGGAATTTCTTGCTCAGGCTCTAGTGTATTAGTGAGCGACTTTGGTGTACACCCTGAAAGAACCAGTGGAAGCATAATAAACAAGAAACATTGCTTCCAATTTAATGCGATTTTTCTAGTTGATGCAGGGGCCATAAATAACCATTCAATACCAAGCATCTTCTTATTTATTTTTTTATATTTATGATGAGGAGATGCTTGTTTTTGTGACCTGATTTGCATTATTTAATCTCAGAAAGTAGCGGTAATTCAATACGAAAACAGACATCAGCATAGTCAGAAGGAACAACACTTAATTCACCTTCCATTCTTTTGATACAGTCATGAGCAATACTCAAACCTAAACCACTTCCTTTGACTGCCCCTTTACGTAGCAAAGAACCTTGGAAAAAGGGTTCAAAAATCATTTTTTGTTCAGATTCAGGGATCGGTGTTCCTTTATTGGCTATATCAATAACTATTTTCTGTTCAACTTGATAACTAGAGATCCAGATATTACCTGATTCGGCACCATAGTGCACCGCATTCGAATAGAGATTGTCGATAACTCGTGATAATAATGTCGCTTCTGCTCGACATTTTGTCAGATTAAGTGAAATTATCGTTTTAATCTCTTTTGCTCTGGCAGGTAAGCTGTGTGCTAATACCACATCATTCACTAAATGAGTTAAATCTACCTCTTCAATTTGCTGAGGAACCTCAGAAAGTTTACGATTATAATCAAGTAGTTGTTCAATTAATAACTGTAACTGTTTACTACTATTATCAAGAATAGAAACCACTTCTTTTTGATCGAGCGTTAAAGGACCCGCAACTTCATCGGCTAATAATTCTGTACCTTCCCGCATACTAGCAAGTGGCGTTTTTAACTCATGAGAAATATGACGTAAAAACTCATGACGTTGTGATTCAAGCCATGCTAATCGTTCACTTAACCAAATAATGCGTTGAGCTAACGATCGCAGTTCTCGCGGTCCTTGAAAAGAATCCAAATTGTTACTAAGCGTTCGACCTTCACCTAATCGGTTGATCATCTTTTCAATCCCTTTAACAGGACCAATAATCATTCGAGTAAATAGCGCGATGAGGATCAAGCTGAAAACAAAAACGATAAGGCTTTGCCAACCGAAATAGCGTCCTTTCTCAGCAATTGCCATTTGAAGTTGTTCACCGCGACTAAAAATAATCTCTTTGGTTAAGACAACAATACGATTATTGGCATAAGAGAACTGCTCAAGAGCTTGTTGCATCTCTTTCGTAGGCTCACTGCTTTCACACTGAATAGACTTTAGCTTTTCAAGTGAAGAATTAAGCACGTCGGCTTCTTTAGATGAAGAAAGTGGAATTATGGTTTGCTGTAATGTTGAGAAAAGTTTGGTGTATTGCTGATAGCGTTGTTGGTACATATCATCATCAGTCTTATCACGTAAAACACAATAACGACGATAGTTTCCTTCCATCTCAATAGCTAAATTTCGCATAACTTCACTGCGTTCAGTATCGGCCAATGCATTTTTATTAGTAATTGCTGCTTGATTACTTAATTGATCGAGACTTTGATAAGCTTGATAAGCAAGGACAAGTAAAGGTAATAGCACCATCCAAAATGCCATTATCACGAGCTGTCTTAAAGAACGAGGAAAAATACGCCACTTTTTCAATGAAATCATCTCAACACCTATTAGAGTAATGCGATGCTACATGACTTGATAACAAGAAAAAAGTCCGACATTAGGAAAATCAGGCAAGAGAACAAACACAATAGAGGAAATGCGACAGGCTCTAGAAGTGGGAGAGCGGAATATCTTATTGAGATATTCCGCTCGTCAATATTTCATCTCTTTTTTCTCTAAAAGAGAATGAAGGTGGTGCCTCACTCCACGTGTCGCCCTGTGTTTGATAAGGTCCGAAGACGAGTATCATGATGTTGGACGGTAGGCACCTTACTCTGGCGTCATTCCTGGCTTATGTGGTATGTTCCCACCCATTATTGTGGACCGACATAAAAAGTTGAATGAGCAACTGATTTATATAATGCACAAGGCGTGCCAACCTTTTAAAAGATTATTTAACACATTGAAAATTAATAGAAAATAAAAACACCTCTCTGATATTTTATGTATAACTCTTTTTTATCTAGTTATAAAATAACCAAGCTGTCTCCATATCCAGACAGAGTTACCCTAAATTTTATAATTACTTATATTTCAATAACATATATGTCGCCAAAAAGAGACATATAAAATGGTGAATGTCGTCGTTTTTACACAACAATAAATAATTCTTTTATTATCAATGAAATAAAGCCTCTAACAATGTAGAGGCTTTATTTGTTTATCACTAAGACAAGATGACTTTTGATTAATCAAATTGCTTTCTTGCATTACGGAATAATCGCATCCAAGGGCTGTCTTCGCCCCAGTTATCTGGATGCCAAGAATTACTAATTGTTCTAAACACGCGTTCTGGGTGAGGCATCATAATGGTTGAACGACCATCTTTTGTCGTAACAGCAGTGATCCCTTTAACTGAGCCATTAGGGTTTAATGGATATTGTTCTGTTGGATTACCATAGTGATCGACAAAACGTAATCCCACTAAATTTTGAGCTTCTAGTTGTGCTAATTGCTCTGCATCACGGAATTCAGCAAAACCTTCACCATGAGAAACTGCGATAGGCATTTGCGAACCCACCATACCTTGCAGTAATAACGATGGACTTTCTGTCACTTTCACTAAACTAAAACGTGCTTCAAAACGCTCAGAACGATTGCGAACAAAACGAGGCCACAAATCTGCACCCGGAATAAGTTCTGATAATGTTGACATCATCTGGCAACCATTACAGACCCCAAGGGATAAGGTATCTTGGCGTTCAAAGAATTGGGCAAATTCATCACGTAAGCGAGAGTTAAATAAAATAGACTTCGCCCAACCTTCACCCGCGCCTAATACGTCACCGTAAGAGAATCCACCACACGCCACCAGCACATCAAAATCACTAAGTGAACGTCGTGAGGAGTGTAAGTCACTCATATGAATATCGATAGCATCAAAACCCGCTCTGTCAAAAGCAGCCGCCATTTCAACATGAGAGTTGACGCCTTGCTCCCTTAATACCGCAATACGAGGACGGCTTCCTGTTGCAATATAAGGTGCAGCAATATCTTCATTTGGATCAAAGGTTAAATTCACATTTAACCCCGGATCGTTGAGATCTTGTTTTGCTTGATGCTCTTCATCTGCGCACTCAGGGTTATCGCGTAAACGTTGCATTTGCCATGTTGTTTCTGCCCACCAAAGACGCAAGGTACTGCGTTTTTCATTATAAACTTCAGTTTCACGACTTTGGATAATAATGGCGTCATTTTCTGTTGCTTGACCTAAATAGTGTAAACAATCCGATAAGCCATATTCAGCAAATAATGCTTCAACAGCCTCTTGATGTTCAGCACTAATTTGGATCACGCCACCAAGCTCTTCATTAAAGAGTCCAGCTAAAATATCTTCATCATACGCACTGATATCAACATGTAAGCCACAATGGCCTGTGAATGCCATTTCTGCAAGAGTGACAAATAGTCCACCATCAGAACGATCGTGATAGGCCAACAATTTGCGCTCATTAACCAATTGTTGCATCACATTAAAGAACTGTTTTAACTGCTCAACATTACGAAGATCTGCTGCTTTTTGGCCAAGTTGACGATAAACTTGTGCTAGTGCCGTCGCACCTAATGCGTTATGCCCATTTCCCAAATCAATTAGATATAGTCGATTTCCTGCTTGTGTTGATAATTCAGGTGTCACTGTTTTACGCACATCTTCAACACGAGAGAATGCCGTGATAACTAAAGATAATGGTGAAGTAACCTCTTTGGTTTTCCCATCTTTATCTTGCCAACGCGTCTTCATTGACATTGAATCTTTGCCCACAGGAATAGTAATGCCTAACTCTGGACATAACTCTTCACCAATGGCTTTCACTGCATCATATAAACCCGCATCTTCACCAGGATGGCCTGCTGCCGACATCCAGTTAGCCGAAAGTTTAATACGATTAAGCGCTTCCACATCACAACCCGCCATATTTGTTAACGCTTCGCCGACAGCCATACGTGCAGATGCAGCAAAATCTAATAGTGCGATTGGCGCGCGTTCACCGATCGACATTGCCTCACCATAATAGCTATCTAATGTTGCTGTGGTAACAGCACAGTTAGCAACAGGAATTTGCCAAGGACCAACCATTTGATCTCGTGCAACCATACCCGTTACTGAACGGTCACCAATGGTAATTAAGAAGGTTTTTTCAGCAACAGCAGGTAAATGAAGAACACGATATATGGCATCTTTTAAATCAATATCTTTACGATCTAGATACACACCTTCTGTTTTTTGTGATTTCACATCACGTAACATTTTAGGCGCTTTACCTAATAATATGTCCAATGGCATATCAATAGGTTTATTATCAAAGTGTGTATCGTTTAATACTAATTCACGCTCTTGCGTAGCTTCACCAATTACAGCATAAGGTGCTCTCTCACGTTGGCATAACGCATCAAAAAGAGGCATTTTTTCAGGTGATACCGCCAATACATAACGCTCTTGAGATTCATTACACCAGATCTCAAGTGGGCTCATACCCGGTTCATCATTAAGAACATCGCGTAATTCAAAACGACCACCACGCCCCCCATCATTGACTAATTCAGGCATTGCATTCGAAAGGCCACCAGCACCAACGTCATGAATAAATAAGATTGGGTTATCGTCACCTAATTGCCAACAACGGTCGATAACTTCTTGACAACGACGTTCCATTTCTGGGTTATCACGTTGAACAGAAGCAAAATCTAAGTCCGCATCAGATTGACCTGATGTCATAGAAGAAGCTGCACCACCACCAAGGCCAATGTTCATAGATGGTCCACCAAGTACAATCAACTTAGCGCCAACAGTAATTTCACCTTTTTGTACGTGATCTTCACGAATATTACCAATTCCCCCTGCTAACATGATTGGTTTATGGTAACCGCGAATTTCAACGCCATTGTGACTATTAACTTGTTCTTCATAAGTTCTGAAATAGCCTAGTAATGCCGGACGACCAAACTCATTATTAAATGCTGCACCACCTAATGGGCCTTCGGTCATAATATCTAATGCATTAACAATTCGCTCTGGTTTGCCAAAATCTTCTTCCCAAGGCTGTTCAAATCCAGGAATACGTAAATTAGAAACCGAAAATCCAACTAGACCCGCTTTAGGTTTTGCACCACGCCCCGTTGCACCTTCATCTCGAATTTCACCACCAGAACCTGTTGCAGCCCCTGGCCAAGGTGAAATCGCCGTTGGGTGGTTATGTGTTTCCACTTTCATCAAGATATGTACGGGTTCTTGATGATAATGGTAATGCCCTTTCTCAGCATCAGGATAAAAACGCCCTGCCACAGAGCCTTCCATTACAGCAGCATTATCCTTATAAGCAGACATGACATAATCAGGCGTTTGCTCAAACGTATTTTTAATCATTTTAAATAATGATTTATCTTGAGCTTTACCATCAATTATCCAATCTGCATTAAATATTTTGTGGCGACAATGTTCAGAGTTGGCTTGTGCAAACATATAAAGCTCAACATCAGTTGGATTACGTTGTAAGCGGTTAAATGCATCGACTAGGTAATCAACTTCATCATCTGCCAGCGCTAATCCCATTTCGATATTAGCTTTTACCAGTGCATCCTTGCCTCTTGCAAGAACATCAATAGTTTTTAGTGGTGCTGGCGTTTGCTCGGCAAAAAGTGCATTTACATCTTGATAATTTAAGAAAATGGTTTCCATCATTCGATCATGAATAAAACCATAAAGTTGTTGCCACTGAGTGTCTGTCATCGTACCGCATTCAATAAAGTAAGCGATACCACGTTCAATTCGGACAACCTTGGCTAAACCACAATTATGTGCAATATCTGTCGCTTTAGAAGACCAAGGTGAAATTGTTCCTGGGCGAGGCGTAACAACTCGCATTTCCCCAACAGGCTCATGTTCTGTTAATGAAGGCCCATAATGCAGTAGTTGACGTAATTTAATTTGGTCATCTTCAGATAACTGCCCTTCCACTTTCGCGAAATGGACAAATTCCGCGTATATACCTTGTACAGGAAGAGCATTTTCCTGACATAGAGTGAGTAATTTATTAATACGAAACGCGGATAAAGCGGGGGAGCCACGCAGGATTTCCATAGTATTGAGTTCTCTCTTTTAGCAGCTAGCCTGATCAATCATTCAGGGGAAACTCGCCTAGTATAATAGAATAACTGCTCAGACGAAACCGTTTGCGTGAACAAAATAACGGCATTTAACTTAGAGTGTTTTAATGATTAATTGGTGTAATCAAGTTGCGTCTTGCCAATATGTTAAGCAAAATGCTCGATTACTGGAAATTTATCCATGTTAAAATGACGATTTTACACACAACAATAAACAACGTTAACGAGAACCAACCTATTGAATAATATAAGGATAAACTATTTCGTTATCGTTATCATAGCGCTCTTTTCAGCGGCCATTATCGCATTGAATATTACATGGCCAGATAGGCAAAAAGCGCAGATAAATAAGATTTTATCTCGTGGTGAGTTAAGAATTAGTACGATACCTTCACCATTGATAACGATGAACGATAAAAAGGACCCCGTAGGTTTCGATTATGAATTAGTTAAACGCTTTGCAGACTACTTAGGCGTGAAACTTGTCGTTAATATGCGGACAAATATCAACCAAATGTTTGATGATCTGGAGAATAATAAAGCTGATTTTATCGCCGCCGGATTACTTTATAATCAAGAGAGATTAGATAAGACACGCAGTGGCCCTGCTTACTTTTCAGTTTCTCAACAGCTCATTTACCGTAAAGGGACATTAAGGCCACGTAGCTTTGATACGTTAGATGGGCGCCTTGTTGTCACGGCTGGCTCTGCTCATGCAAGTTTATTGCGAACATTAAAAGAGACGCAATATCCCGAGCTTGAATGGGAAGAATCAGATAATCAGACGACCTCACAACTGCTAGAAGCATTATCTGAAGGCAAAATAACCTATGTGTTAGCAGACTCAATCAGTGTTGCAGTACAACAACGCATTCATCCGAATGTTGCCGTAGGGTTTGAAGTCACGGAAAGCCGACCATTAACATGGTATTTGCCGGATAGTGAAGATAACAGCTTATATGCAGCGATGCTTGATTACTTTAATCAATTATCTCAAGAAGATGTGTTAGCAAGGCTTGAAGAAAAGTATTTTGGCCATGTGGGTTCGTTTGATTACTTCGATACTATCTCTTTTATTACGGCGATAGATTCTGTTTTACCAAACTATCAGCCCCTTTTTGAAAAATATGCAGATACTTTCGATTGGCGGTTATTGGCAGCTATGGCATGGCAAGAATCACATTGGGACCCTCATGCTACATCACCAACTGGAGTGAGAGGATTAATGATGTTAACTCGTCCCACGGCATCAAGTATGGGCGTTACTGATAGGCTTGATCCTGAAGAGAGTGTTCGAGGTGGAGCGCAATATCTTAAGCATCTCCTTTCGCGTTTACCAGATTCTATCCCTGAAGATGAAAGAATTTGGTTTGCATTAGCAGCATATAATATAGGATTTGGCCATATGCTTGATGCCAGAAGACTTACTGAGCAACAAAATGCCGATCCTGACAGTTGGCTAGATGTAAAATCAAGATTACCTCTACTTAGCCAAAAGAAATATTATGAAAATCTCCCTTATGGCTATGCCAGAGGGCATGAGGCTTATCGCTATGTTGAAAACATTCGACGATATCAACTCAGCCTTGTTGGTTACCTTCAAGCCAAAGAGAGCAAAAATAAAATATTATCTAAAGATCAAGAGGATGATGAAGAACAAGGAAGCTCACCGTTGACTCAAGATATGGCTTATCAATAATTTTTTGTACTTAAAAACAACCAATTAAACAGCATAGCCTCTTTTATAGAGGCTTATTTATTTCATTTCTCTATTGAAAAATCTTTCCTGTCATAAAGTAATCCCTAAATTAATATTTTCTTAATACTAAGAATTGTTACATTTTTTCAAGTTTTTTTTCCCAAAAATAGGGAAAACTCATGTGTTAAAAAATGTAACACTCATTAGTAAAAACACTCAGACAATGAGTAAATTGTATTTAAAATAACCTAACTAGTCATTTTAAGAGTATCATAATAGGTAAAATATAAGAAAAAATTAACTTAAATACGTAGGAATTATCTCATTAGTTATTATTCATTTTATGATTATTGTTTTGTTAAAAACTTTTTTTTCGTCAAAAATTAACTCAACCACTTCTTTATTAACATCTAACTTATTGAATTATATATATTATGATAATCTATAATTGTTTTTATTAATTTTCTTAACCTAATGTTAAGAACCTTACCTTTTGTAAAGTTAAAATAATGTTAATTATATTGTCTATTAAATTTATCTGCCTGATAAACTTTTTAACCCATAAAGAGAGTAATAAAAATAATAAACCTATACAAAACTCTATTAATATGGAATAGGCGAGATTAAATATGAAAATTGAGGAAATCAACAAAACGTTATATCAAACAGAGCACCTTTATTGATATCATATAAACCAGTCATTATTCGAAACAACTCGAAATATAATGCAAATCAATTTTTATATTCCGACATTAATATTATTTTCTACAAGTAATAATACGCACGATCTTCAAGGGATTATTTATAATGAAACTGAGTAAAATTGCTTTAGCTGCTGCTTTAGTATTTGGTATTAATTCTGTTGCAACTGCTGAAACTCCTGCACCAAAAATTGGCGCAACTAAAGGCGAAATTCAATTAAAAGGTGAAATTGTTAATTCAGCTTGTGGATTAGCCGCTTCTTCAAGCCCTGTTATTGTTGACTTTAGTGAAATCCCAACTTCTGCATTAGCAAATATGCAGAAAGCAGGTAACGTTAAAAAAGATATCGAATTACAAGACTGTGATACTACCGTAGCAAAAACAGCTACTGTTAGCTATACACCAAGCGTTGTTAATGCAACAAATAAAGACTTAGCTTCTTTCGTATCTGGCTCAGCTTCTGGCGCAGGTATCGGTTTAATGGATGCTGGCAGCAAATCAGTAAAATGGAACACAGCAACAACACCTGTACAATTAGTTAATGGCGTTTCTAAAATCCCATTCGTTGCTTACGTTCAAGCTGAATCAGCTGACGCTACTGTAACTCCTGGTGAATTCCAAGCCGTTATCAACTTCCAAGTTGATTATCAGTAATCGTTTTATTTATTTTAATTAATTAAATAATAAATTACTGCATTAACGCAGGGGATTTCCTCTGCGTTAAATTTGATAAAACACTTCAATTTAATAAGAATAAAATAAAAATTAATTAAATAAATATTCATTATTTAATTGGTTTTTATTTTATTAATAATTAGGCGTTTATTCATGTTAATTTCTTTTTTTCACAGCACAATATGGAAAAACATTTGTGCCATTTTGCTATTGTGCTTAACGTTTGTCGCTAAAGCCGAGCAAGATGATTCTGTGGAATTTAACATTCATATGCTAGATGCCGAAGACAGAGATAATGTTGATTTATCTCGTTTTGCAACCTCTAATTACATCATTCCAGGTATCTACTACTTAGATATCCGTATAAACGGCCGTGATTTCCCTCGCCAAAACATTAATTATGTTGAAGTGAAACCCAATTACTCTATCGCTTGTATTGACCCTACTCTTCTAAAAAAATTAACAGTTAACGAAGAAAATCAAAAATTTATCGAAGAAATCTCACCAGATTGTTTCGATATTAGTCAATTACCGGGTATCTCTATCAAAAATGATGGTGGTGTTCTCGATATTGTTATACCTCGCTCACTAATGAAGTATGAAGATACGGATTGGACGCCACCTGAATTGTGGGATCCGGGTGTATCTGGGCTATTAGTTGACTATACCTTAACAGGGACATCGACACGTCCTAATAAAGGTAATAATAACAATTCATTGACAGGATATGGGCAAGCAGGGATTAACCTTGGTGAATGGCGATTACGTGCTGAATATCAAGGAAATTATTCATCTGAATACTCATCAAATAATAGTTTTGATTGGAATCAGATTTACGCATATAAACCATTACCTAACCAAGCAGCAAAATTAACGCTTGGTGAAACTTATTTAAACTCCCAAGTTTTTGATAGTTTTCGTTTTACAGGCGCCAATATACAAAGTGATGAAAGAATGTTGCCCCCGTCTTTGCAAGGTTATGCACCTGAAATTCATGGTATCGCAAACACTAATGCTAAAGTAACGGTAACGCAAAATGGTCGCTTAATTTATGAAACCACCGTACCTGCGGGCCCTTTTGCTATTAAACATTTACAAGATACGGTACAAGGTCAATTAAATGTCAGAGTTGAAGAGCAAAACGGTAAAGTAAACGAATTCCAAGTACAAACAGCCAATCTACCTTATATGACTCGCCCAGGTTCAGTGCGCTATAACACATCAATCGGTCAGTCATCACTCAACAACCATAAAATGCAGGGGCCTGTTTTTTATCAAGGCGATTTTTCATGGGGTATGAACAACACATGGTCACTGTATGGCGGGGTTTTATTAACGGTTAAAGATTACAATGCGTGGTCATTAGGCTTAGGTCACGATATGGGGCGTTTAGGTACCCTTTCAGGTGATATTACTCAATCTTATAGCAAAACCTATGATAATGAGAATATCAACGGGATGTCATTCAAACTGAACTACGCTAAAACATTCGATGAGTACCATAGTACGATTACTTTTGCTGGTTACCGTTTTTCAGAGAAAACATTCCGCTCTTTCTCTCAATATATAGATGAGCGTTATAACAATATTAATAACAATGGTTATGAAAAAGAGATGTATACCATTACAGGTAACAAAACTTTTTGGGCTGATGATATTGAAAAATCGACAACACTTTATCTATCTTATCGACACCAAAACTATTGGGATAAAAATACACAAGAACAATATGGTGTTACGGTAAGTCGCAATTTTTCTATTATGGGTATAGAACAAATTAATACTAACTTATCAGCATTCCGTACTCAGCATAAAGGAAATACTGATGACAGTATTTCTTTCAATATTTCAGTTCCATTAGGAAGTAGCAAAAGCCTTGGTTATAGCTTGCAAGACAGTAACGGAAAGGTGAACCAAATGGCCTCTTATTCTGATAATAGCAATTATAATAATCTATGGCGTATCCGAGCTGGTTTAAGCTCAGATAATAAGGCGAATACTGATGGTTATTATCAATACCGCTCGCAATATGCAGAAATTAATGCCAATGCAAGCTATCAACAAGATAACTATGTTGCTGTAGGTGCAACAGTAAAAGGCGGATTTACAGCTACTCGTCAAGGTGCTGCATTACATAGTAGCAGCATGACATCGAGTACAGCTCGAATGATGGTTGATACAGATGGCGTTGCAGGTGTGCCATTTAATAATCAAAGCACAACAACCAACCTATTTGGTATTGGAGTATTAACTGACTTAACCAGTTATAACAATGTTGATGCTCGTATTGATGTTGATAAAATGGATTCAGATATTGAAACACATAAAGCCATTACTTCTGCAACGTTAACTGAAGGTGCGATTGGCTACTATAAATTTCCTGTTCGACAAGGTGAACGCCTAATGGCTATCTTACGAACTGTCGATCAAGCATACCCACCATTTGGTGCCGAAATTACCAATAAAAACGGTGAAAATATGGGAATGGTAATGGAAGATGGTTTAGTTTATATCGCCGGTGTTAACCTTAATGAATCATTAAACGTGATTTGGGGTGGTAAAACCCAGTGTACGATTACAATTCCAGCCGTAATTAACGATCCACTAAAACGTGAATCATTATTATGTCAGGGATTTTAATGAACAAAATGAATTACTAGAGATAATTGTATGAACTCATTCAACACACTCAAAACGCTTTTTTGTGGCTCATTAATTGCACTCAGCATAGTGAGTACGACTCAAGCGGGCGTGTCATTAGATAGAACTCGCGTTGTGCTTATGGGCAACGAAAACTCAGCGAGTGTAAACTTAAAAAATACTAGCCCTGATATTCCTTTTTTAGCGCAATCATGGGTTGAAAATGAACACGGACAAAAAATCGCATCTCCTTTAGTGGCGTTACCGCCCTTACAGCGTCTTGATGGTGACCAAAAAGGTGTTGTCAGAATTACCAAAACAGCAGAAATTGGGCTTTTGCCACAAGATAGAGAATCATTGTTTTATTTAAATGTTCGTGAAATTCCTCCGGCACCAAAACAAGCGAATGTGTTGCAAATGGCAATGCAGTCTCGCATTAAATTATTCTACCGCCCAACTGCTATTATTCCTGAAAAACCGGGCATGATTTGGCAAGACCAATTAGTATTTAAAAAACAAGGTAATCAATTTATTGCCGAAAACCCAACACCTTACTACATCACAATTATTGGGCTTTCTAATAAATTGAATGGTGAAGATAGCGATAAGTTAACCACTTTTCCTGGTTTAATGGTTGCGCCTAAATCATCACTGGAAATTCCAGTTAAAACGAGTAACGTCAATCAATTTTACATGATGTATGTAAATGATTACGGTGGGCATCCAGAATTAAAATTTGTTTGCCAACAAAATAGCTGTAAAGCAGCACCGAAAGACCAACAACCAAAATATTAATTAACTTGACGCCGGTAGGAATAAAATGCAATTAAATAAAAAAAACATTCATTCCAAATCAGTAATGCTATTTTTTACCGGCATTTTCTCATTAATGCCAATTTCAGCTATGGCTTATCTACAAGGGGAGGTAACAACCAATGGCGGACCTAATATTTTTTATGCTGCATTAGATAACACAACGTTCCCTAATAATCGAGCAGGTGAAACAACGACGGTTAGATTTTCCTTGCCAGATCGCTATGATGGTACGGTACATTGCCCTAGCACAAATATTGATAAAAGAGCATTAACTTACTTTAAAGCAACAACCGACTTAATTCCTGTTGGTGGCAATTTTTATCAATTAAATGAATACGTAGATGTTCGTATTAAATTTGAAATTTGGGGTCCAGATCCTCTCCCTACTGTCCCTTTTGAAAATAAAGAAAATAAAAGAAATAATCTGCAAGGTTGTACAAGACCTAATTCTCCCAAACCTCATATCGCATCAGGTAGCAGTGGAGAACTTACTTTCCGTTTAAGAAAACCGATTATTAACGGAGTAAGCTTAAATGGTCAATCTCTTGCACAAATGTATGCCATGGTAAGCTACAGAAACAAGCCGACAGAATATGGTAACGAACCTATATCTAAACTGATTATTACATCAGGGATCATCACAACTGAAGATAAATGTATCTTTAATAACGGTTCCCCAATTACCTTTGATTTTGGCAATGTTGGTAATACTTCTGACTATTTGAATGGCCAAAACTACAAGATCACACGCAATATTCCAATAAAATGTGAAGGTGGTAGTTTTACTAATCCTAACAGTCGAATTATGTTTAAAATTCAAACAGGAAGCTCAGGTATCGCTAGTTTTAATCCTAATTATCTTGGTACCACAGGACCTGTAGATAGGACAAATCTGGGGATTGTTTTAAGAGACAAATCAGGAGCGATTGTGCCACCTAATCAATATTTTTCTGTCGGGAAGCTGAATAATTTTAAAGGTAATTGGGAAGTTACTGCGGCTCCCATTGCAAAAACAGGTAGCAAAATTACAGAAGGCGAGTTTTCAGCACATGCCACATTAGTTGCGGAGTTTATGTAATGGGAAATCCAATAATAAAATCTGCTATTTCTCTTTTATTGTTACTATCACCTTCTGCCTTTGCTACTACAGAGCTTATTGGCGGTGATATGGAGTTTAAAGGCGTTGTAGTTGCACATGGTTGTACCATAGTTGCTGGTGATGAAAATAAAGTAATCGATTTTAAGCAGATATCCGCCAAAGATCTCTATACCTTTCAAAAAAGTGAACCCATTGCTTTTAGTATTAGTTTAGAAAATTGCAGCCAAGACATTTATAAAAGTGTCACAATTACACTTGATGGGAAAGAGCATCCGACTATGTCGAATCATCTTGCTGTTGTTGGTACAGGATCTGAAGATCCTAAAAGTATTGGAATTGTATTTACTGATATGCAACGCAATATAATTCAATTAAAAAAACCGAGCTCAACTCAACTTCTTAATAATAAACGTATTCAGTTTAATTTTATGACATATGTTGAAGCATCACCCTCTGCGCTGAAAAATCAAACATTGCTAACAGGCCCTTTCCAAGCACAAGCAACCTATACCCTTAATTATCAGTAAACAAATAGCTATTCTTTTGTTGCTTGCTCTGTATTTGCTAAAACTGGACTATTATTTTGCTTTTTAAGTTGTTTCTTTTCAGCCCTTCTCATCTTAAAAAATTGGCTTAAAAGCTGTGAACACTCTTCACCTAATACACCTGAAGTTATCTCAACTTTATGGTTCATGCCGGGATGCTGTAAGATATCAATAAATGAGCCCGCTGCACCTGTTTTTAAATCTGAGGCGCCATAAACCACGCGTTTTACACGGCTATGTACAATCGCGCCAGCACACATCACACAAGGTTCGAGAGTAATATAGAGAGTAGCATCGAGGAGACGATAATTTTGCAAATGCTTCCCACCTTTGCGTAATGCCATAATCTCTGCATGTGCTGTAGGATCGTTACCGATAATTGAATGATTCCACCCTTTAGCAATGATTTTATTATCGACGACTAATACCGCGCCCACCGGAATTTCGCCTATCTCTTGTGCTTTGTGCGCTTGTTCAATCGCTTTATGCATCCAATAAATATCATCTTTAACTTTATTCACAAGGATATCTCTTCATTATCATATAGCGGGATATTGTACCCTGTTTTCTATTGATAACTAAAGAGATTGTCTTGTATTGTTTATGACAAATATCGTGAAGATTAACTTTTAGTTTCTTCTTCACATAATCTGATAGGTCATTTGAATGATGTTACTTTAGGAAATGCCCTAGAAATGGTAATCTTACCTTCCTTTGCTTATCTCTCACTAAGCAAGAGAATCTAGGCGATATCCCTATTTGAATGATAAAGCACTACTTTATTGGATATAGCAACACAAAACTGATAGATGGTAACATATAAGTGCAAGATATAAGTTACTGAAATTTAATAATTTATATATTAAGTGACTGATATGGCTTTACTAATTACAAAGAAATGCATCAACTGTGATATGTGTGAACCAGAGTGCCCGAATGATGCTATTTCAATGGGGGATGATATTTATGAAATTAATCCTGATCTTTGCACTGAATGTGTAGGACATTACGATAAACCAACTTGCCAATCGGTTTGTCCGATTACCAATACGATCATCACTGATCCTACTCATATTGAATCTCAAGATGAATTATGGGAAAAATTTGTGTTGATCCACCACGCAGATAAGATCTAAATTTTAATCGATGATTTTGTGGGTGATAAATCTAAGAGAGCTATTTTTCTAAAATAACTGTCGCACAAGCATAACGCTGTTCATCAGCAAGTGTTACGTGAACAGAGTTTATCCCCGCTTTCTCCGCCATCTCTTTTGCAACTGCTAAAAAATGCAATGTGGGTTTACCTAACTCATCATTACGCACTTCAAAATGATTAAAAGCCAATCCTAAACGGATACCTGTTCCTAATGCTTTTGCCGCAGCCTCTTTTACTGCAAACCGCTTAGCTAAAAAGCGAATTGGCTGTTTATGGGTTTGATAGATTTCCCATTCCGTTTCAGTAAGGATGCGACGAGCAAGGCGTTCACCAGAACGCCCTATAATATCTTCAATGCGTGATATCTCGACGATATCCATACCTAAGCCAACAATAGCCATTAACGACGCGCTTCTCGCATTAAGCGTTTCATTTCTTCAACCGCTGGTGCTAATCCACTAAATACGGCTCTACCAATAATTGCATGGCCAATATTCAGTTCATAAAGTTCAGGTAATGCAGCAATACGTTGTACATTGTGGTAATGCAAGCCATGTCCTGCATTCACTTTTAAGCCTTTAGATGCGGCATAAGTCACTGCATCACGTATACGCATAAACTCTTTTTCTTGAGCCATTTCATCTTCAGCGTCAGCATAAGCACCAGTGTGGATCTCAATAAAAGGCGCGCCAACACGGTCGGCTGCATTAATTTGTTCATGGTCAGGGTCAATAAACAGAGAAACTTTGATACCTGCTAAAGATAAGCGTTTAATGGCATCTGCAACTTTTGCTTCATTGCCAACAACATCTAAACCACCTTCTGTTGTCACTTCTTGGCGTTTTTCAGGTACTAAACAGCAAAAATCGGGCTGAGTTTGACAAGCTATCTCGATCATCTCTTCAGTGACTGCCATTTCCAGATTTAATCTTGTCTGCACTGTTTGGCTTATCAGCATTAAATCGCGATCAGTGATATGACGTCTATCTTCACGTAAATGAATAGTAATACCATCAGCACCAGCTTGTTCTGCAATAAAAGCCGCTTGAACAGGATCGGGATACGTTGTGCCTCGGGCATTACGAAGGGTGGCGATGTGGTCAATATTAACACCAAGTAGAATATCAGACATGCTCTTCTCCTGAAAAATAACGTTGCATTACCTTAGTTTACACATTCCATTGAGAAGAAAAAGACAATATTACTATTCTGCCTTCAATGCTTTTTCCTTTGGGGATTTTTTAATGGCAAATTGTCTAAAAAGTTCTCTACTTTTTAATGGTTTTCCGCCTAAGTAAGGCTTCAATGCCATTCGAGTAAACCTTTTTGCCGCTTTTAATGTTTCAGCAGTAGGAAATTCTCGACTAGCTAAGGATTTTAATTCAAATCCAGTAAAACTATTATGATCAACCACTAAACTCGCAATAAAACCTTTTTCTTCCCGATAACGATAGGTCATTGAATCGGAAACAGGCTCTCCACTTCCAGCACAATGTAGAAAATCTAAGCCATAGCCAAGCTGTGTTAATAACGCAAGTTCAAAGCGTCTTAGTGCGGCTTCGGGTGTGGTATCGCTAGCGGCAAGAATTTGCAAGCAGGAGAGGTATTCAAAAAAAAGTACACTGTAAGACGTACCATTTTCTAAAACCCGAGACAATAACTCATTAAGATACAAGCCACTGTATAGTACAGAGCCTGTCAGTGGTAATGCTAAAGAGATAGGTTCAGCATCACGAAGTGTTTTTATTTCTCCTCGCCCACTCCAACGAATGAGCAGAGGAGTAAAAGGTTGTAGTGCCCCTTTTAAGGGTGAACGACGGCCTCGCGCACCTTTTGACAAGATGCGTACTCGCCCTTCATTTTCAGTGAAAAAATCGAGTAATAAACTTGTTTCACTGTAAGGTCGAGCATGGATAACGAATGCACGTTGCCAGCCATCCACTTTAGTTACCTACTTTAAATCGTCCACATAGCCGAGACTGCGTAAAGCACGCTCATCATCAGCCCAGCCAGCTTTGACTTTCACCCAAAGTTCTAAGTGAACTTTGTTTTCAAATAAGTCTTCCATATCCATACGGGCTTCAGTGCCAATTTTCTTGATTTTCGCACCTTTATTACCAATAACCATTTTCTTCTGGCCTTCACGCTCAACCAGAATTAATCCGTGGATATCATAACCACCACGCTCATTGGTAACAAATTGCTCAATTTCAACAGTAACAGAATAAGGTAATTCTTCACCCAAAAAGCGCATCAATTTCTCACGAATAATTTCTGAAGCCATAAAGCGCTGAGAGCGATCAGTAATATAATCTTCAGGAAAATGATGCGTAGCTTCTGGTAAACAATTACGCACGATTTTGGCTATCGTATCGACATTCATGTCTTTTTCAGCACTGATTGGTACGACATCAAGAAAATCCATTTGTTGGCTTAAAAAACCAATGTGTGGAAGTAACTTGGTTTTATCAATCACGTTATCCACTTTATTAATTGCTAATAAAACAGGGCAACGTAATGATTTTAATTTGTTCAATACCATTTCGTCGTCAGGCGTCCAGTTGGTGCCCTCAACAACGAAAATAACTAATTCAACATCACCAATCGAGCTGCTTGCTGCGCGGTTCATTAGTCTGTTGATGGCTCGCTTTTCTTCAATATGCAAACCTGGTGTATCCACATAAATTGCTTGGTAAGCACCATCTGTATCAATACCCATAATACGATGGCGCGTAGTTTGCGGTTTACGTGATGTAATAGAAACTTTCTGCCCCAGTAATTGGTTCAGTAGTGTTGATTTTCCCACATTTGGGCGACCGACTATCGCAATAAATCCGCAATAGGTTTGTTCTTCGCTCATTCAAGCTCCAGTTGTATTAATGCCTGTTCAGCAGCGGCCTGTTCAGCTTTACGACGACTCGTACCCATCCCTTTGACAGGTTGTTCGATACCGCTTATCTGACAATGGATCGTAAACTCTTGATCATGGGCTTCACCACGAACCTGTACCACATTATAAGAAGGTAATGGTAAATGACGGCCTTGTAGATATTCTTGCAAACGAGTTTTAGGATCTTTTTGCTTATCGCCCGGACTGATTTCAGCCAAACGATTTTCATACCAGTTTAAAATGATTTTTTCGATATTTTGAATAT
Source organism: Proteus sp. TJ1640 (assembly GCF_003144445.1). Lineage (NCBI taxonomy): Bacteria > Pseudomonadati > Pseudomonadota > Gammaproteobacteria > Enterobacterales > Morganellaceae > Proteus > Proteus sp. TJ1640. Next base: position 244,632 of record NZ_PENY01000021.1, on the reverse strand, counting down.
CACTATCAAGGAAAATTGCACCAATTAAAGCTTCCACCGTATCCGCTAAAATTGATTCACGACGAAAACCGCCGCTTTTTAATTCCCCAGGGCCTAAACGTAGACATTCGCCCAGTTCAAATTCACGCGCTAATTCAGCGAGCGTGTTTCCACGAACAAGCGTTGCTCTCATTCGACTCATATCCCCTTCATCAACACGAGGGAATCGATGATAGAGCGCGTTAGCAATCACATAGCTTAGAATTGAATCACCTAAAAATTCTAAACGTTCATTATGTTTACTGCTGGCACTACGATGCGTTAAAGCCTGTAGTAATAATTCATTTTGCGTAAAAGTATAGCCCAGTTTTTTTTGTAACTGGTTTACTAATAAAGTATTCATGTGCGATCAATTTCCATAACTTAATTTGAAGCACACGCAACAAATCTGTTTAAGACAACGAGATATTACCGAGTTGGATAACAGAACTGTTGCGTTTGCACTGGCTCCTGTGAATAACAGGAGCCAATCATATTAAAGAAGTGGCATATTCTACACTGAGATAGAAAGGAATGCTGTAGCTATTTTGTCAATAGTTACTTAATGCCACCGATACGACTGAGACGAACACCAGTAGGCCATTCATTCTCTACTTTTTCGAAGCTCATCCAGATTGTTGTCGCTTTACCGACTAAGTTTTTCTCTGGAACAAAGCCCCAGAAGCGACTATCTGAACTACCGTCTCGATTATCCCCCATCATAAAGTAATGACCTTCAGGAACAATCCACGTACCGACTGGTAATCCTGGTTGGATAAACTCGGGCATTGTCATATCACCCGGTATTGTCATAATACGGTGAGAGACTTTATCAATAGTTTCTACCCTTTCCTCTTCACGTAATTGAGTTGCTGTTGAAATAGGCTCCTCAATTGGAATGGATTTCATACCATTAATACGCTGGCCACCTGGTACATTTTGTAATAATAGCGTCCATTCACTTGGGTATGCAGTACCATAAGTTACTGATATTTCGTCATTACAAATGGCTTTATCACAATTTGGATAGATATGAAGTTTTTTCGACATCATATCATAAACAATTTTATCACCTGGTAATCCTATAACACGTTTAATAAAGTCAGTAGAAGGATCACGAGGATACTTAAATACTGCGATATCACCTCGTTTCGGCTTCCCTGTATTAATTAATGTGGTTTGCGTAATTGGATCTTTTAATCCATAAGCAAACTTTTCAACCAAGATAAAATCGCCAACTAACAAGGTTGGCATCATGGAGCGAGAAGGTATTTGAAACGGCTCATACACAAATGAACGCAGAACCAAAACAATAATCAAAACTGGGAATAAGGAGCCTAATGTCTCTGCCCAGCTTGGTTTATTAATTGATTTTGCTAACTCTTGCTGATCCTCGGACCCTTGCGTCATCTTTTGAAGACGCTTTAGTTTTGCTTTTCGGGCTGGCTTGAGCTTAAAGCGTTCAATTCCCCAAAAAACGCCTGTTATTAGCGTTGCCAGCGTTAGGATCAAGGCAAACGTGTTAGCCATGTTTTCTCCTTAAATTATTTATCTTTACCAACATGAAGAATGGCTAAAAACGCTTCTTGTGGTAGCTCTACGTTACCAATCTGCTTCATACGTTTTTTACCATCTTTCTGTTTCTGTAACAGTTTCTTCTTACGGCTAACGTCACCACCATAACATTTGGCTAATACGTTTTTACGTAACTGTTTAACAGTTGAACGAGCAATAATATGGTTGCCAATTGCCGCTTGGATGGCGATATCAAACTGTTGGCGTGGAATAAATTCTTTCATCTTTTCCACCAGCTCACGCCCACGATAAGGTGCATTATCGTTATGTGTAATCAATGCCAAAGCATCAACGCGATCACCATTAATCAAGACATCTACACGTACCATGTTAGAGCCTTGGAAACGAATAAAGTTATAGTCTAAAGAAGCATAACCGCGTGATGTTGATTTTAAGCGGTCAAAGAAATCTAATACCACTTCAGCCATCGGAATTTCATAAGTCAATGAAACCTGATTACCATGATAGACCATATTGGTTTGAACACCGCGTTTCTCGATACATAAAGTAATTACGTTACCTAAGTATTCTTGCGGTAATAACATATGACATTCAGCAATAGGTTCTCTGATTTCTTCAATATTATTTAGTGGAGGCAATTTAGATGGGCTATCCACTGATATAATATCGCCGTTAGTCATTTCAACTTCATAAACTACGGTTGGGGCAGTTGTAATCAGATCAAGGTCATATTCACGTTCTAAACGTTCTTGAATAATCTCCATATGAAGGAGACCCAAGAAACCACAACGGAAACCGAAACCTAACGCGGATGAGCTTTCTGGCTCATAAAATAATGACGCATCGTTTAAGCTTAATTTACCTAATGCATCACGGAATGATTCATAGTCATCAGAGCTAATTGGGAATAACCCCGCATAAACCTGTGGCTTAACTTTCTTAAAACCTGGTAAGGGTTTATCTGCTGGTTTTTGTGCCGCAGTTAAGGTATCCCCAACCGGCGCACCTAAAATATCTTTAATACCGCAAACAACCCAGCCGACTTCACCACAATTTAATGATGTAGTATCTATTTGTTTTGGCGTAAAAATACCAATACGGTCAATGTTATAAACCTGTCCCGTACTCATTACCTTAATTTTATCGCCTTTGCTGACTTTACCGTTTTTAACGCGGATCAGTGAAACAACCCCTAGGTAGTTATCAAACCAAGAGTCAATAATCAGTGCTTGCAATGGAGCTTCAGGATCACCCTCAGGTGCGGGAATTTCTTTCACAAGGCGTTCGATAACTTCTTTAACACCTATACCTGTTTTTGCGGAACAACGCACCGCATCTGTGGCATCAATCCCCACAATATCTTCAATTTCTTCAGCAACACGCTCAGGCTCTGCTGCTGGTAAATCTATTTTATTTAAAACTGGAACGACGGTGAGATCCATATCCATCGCGGTATAACAGTTTGCTAATGTTTGCGCTTCAACCCCTTGTCCTGCATCAACGACCAATAAGGCGCCTTCACACGCAGCAAGTGAACGAGATACTTCATAAGAGAAGTCAACGTGTCCTGGGGTATCGATAAAGTTAAGCTGATAAACTTCACCGTCATCTGCGGTGTAATTCAAGGTTACGCTTTGCGCTTTGATTGTAATACCACGTTCACGCTCAAGATCCATAGAATCAAGAACCTGCGCAGCCATTTCACGATCTGATAAGCCACCACAAATTTGAATAATTCGATCTGATAACGTCGATTTACCGTGGTCAATATGTGCGATAATGGAAAAGTTACGTATGTTTTTCATTCTGAAATTATTTTTCTCTATTGCTTTGCTCTATAAATCTGGCTTTGGAGTCATTCATGGACACAAAGCGAAAACTCTATATTGCAGGAGTTATTATTGATGACGCATTCTACACACTAGAGACATTATACTCAAAGAAACGTTCATCAAACACAAACATTTATGCTAAGACTTGCATTTATTTGTAATTTTTTGCGGGTAATTTCCAGATATAGAAACGCGTTAATTTAAGATAGATATTATTACAAAAGCAACATGGCAAAAATAATGGGGCAAATGCCCCATCTGTTTAATCAACCCATTATTTTTGAAATTGAACGCTAAGTTCATTCGGTGGAAGCCCTATTTGCAATACAATAGGTTCAAAACCTTCATCTTTACTCCACCAGGTCGCCACTTTTTTAGCAAATAAGAAACCAAGGACACCGCCCATAAGTCCACTGCAAAAAATAGCAAATTCACTGGAAAACCAAAGACCCGCAATGCCTGCAACAATAAATAAGCCAATAAGTGGCGTTAAATACACTAGCATTGCGGAAAGAAGTAGATTATTTTCAGGAATACCCACTTCCACTTTTTGCCCTTCGACTAAAGGTTGTGCGACGGGGAGTTCGAGTTGATGAACTGTCTCAGGCCCTATTTTATTTAATAAATAAGAGCCACATGCAGCCCGAGCTTGGCAACTACCACAGCCAGAAGACGATCCATAGCGTAATAACGCTCTTCCTTCATGCCAATGTATAACTGTTGCCCACTCTTTAACCATAACTTATACCTTTTACTTTTTCGTAAATACAACACTGTTGACTATCTTCTGTGCTGTAGAAAATGGTAATTGACCAATAAAGGTAATTTCATTTCCTTCTTTGTCATAGGTATAAATTGTATTACGACCATACCTCAACATTTTATCGCGTTCGGGCGAATTAACCTGTTGACCACTTTTATTAACATAAATGGAGAAGTCAAATAAACCGTCGCTAAATAAAATAGACTGACTAAACTCGGTTTCAGAAATCTGATGGTGACTACGTTTTACCTCTTTAAAACCCTCAGGCAATTGACTAACCGACCAGTTATAAACCAGAGGTTTAGCTTTTGGTACAAGTAATAAAGGTGGCATATTGACGGTACGTAACGAATTAAGTTCAGTTTCGACTTCACTCCCTTCATTAACTGTGATCACTCGAAATTGTTCAATGATGTCATTATTCTTATCTAATAAATCGACTCTTAACGGCAGATATCTCTCTTCATCAATAAACAAGACATAATCATAACGGTCATTATCTTTCGATAGTACTCGAACAACTCGGCTTGGAATATCACCAATATGCGTTCTACCTGCATCAATAAAATTATAATAATCTGATAATTCATTGAAATCTTGGTAAATGATAGAAGGGATATAATCAACGATATGATCATTTCTTAAGCTAAAAGCATCTAAGCCTGGTTCAAAGTAACTGATTTCATCACCACGTTGAACTATTTCACGGCGAGTACTATCCATTTGCATTAGTTGTGCAAGGGGTTTGCCATCAATAAGAGTATGACGATAGCGAATAGGAACAATACCTTGAGAATTGATATTGATAAAAGATAATTCATAGGTAGAAGTTTGACTTGTATGACCCATCTTTTGCAACAAAGCCTTGACACTACCTATTTGCGGTTGTGCCAAGGCTTGTATCGGCATTGACAGGCTGCCCACCAATAATAAGGTGGATAACCATGATTTTTTCATTACGACTGTTTCATTCCCACACGTTATTTATACATTCACATCTATTATTACTGTGTTACTACGGATTGAGTTTCACCTTGAGCACTAACTGGTGCTTCATTTTGTGGTGCATTATAGATACGACGATCTAACTCATACTGTTGCAACATTAATCCAAGGCGTTGATTACGCTCTTGTAAACGTGTTTGTTGGTCTTTACCTAAAGTATCGTTTTGAAGATTTAGGCTTACTGGTGAACCCGCCCCCATAATAGGTTGAGTATTAAATACTGGCGTATCTACTTGGAAATCTTCAGAACCACTTTTTCCATTATATTGCTGAACACCAACAATAACAGCTAATGAAACACAAGCCGCAACACCGATTTGAGTTAACTGACTTGCCCAAGGACGTAACGTTTGTAAGAAAGAGTGCTGACGCCATTGTGATGGCGCAGGTTGCTGCTCTTGTTGTTGTTCAGGACTTATGCGAACAGGTTCATTCTCTAAAGCGAGCGCAACGCGACTTGCGATATCAAAGTGGACTACTTCACCTACATCACCACGCATTGTGTCACGAATTAAATGGTAGCGTTGCCATGTCTCCTTCATGGAGTCATCACGAGCAATTGCACCCATTAATTCTTTATCAAGAACTTCGCCATCCATAAATGCAGAAAGTTTTTCTTTTTGCATGTAAAAGTACCCTTCAGTCAATGATGGTTCACCCACAATTAAAACTCTTGTATTAATGGTTGAACCTTATTATCAATAGCTTCTCGCGCCCTAAAAATACGTGAACGAACTGTTCCGACAGGGCAATCCATAATGACTGCTATCTCTTCATAGCTTAGTCCGTCAAGTTCCCGAAGTGTAATAGCAACCCTTAAATCTTCAGGTAATGACTCTATGGTGTGAAAAACCACTCTCCGTAACTCTTCAGACAACATTAAATTCTCAGGGTTCGAAATTTCTTTTAGTGCGTTTGGTGATTCGAAATTTTCCACATCACTTGCATCTAAATCATTCGAAGGCGGACGTCGCCCCTGTGCAACCAAATAATTTTTTGCTGTATTCACTGCAATACGATAAAGCCATGTATAAAAAGCACTATCTCCACGGAAAGAACCGATGGCTCGATAAGCTTTAATAAAGGCTTCTTGCGAAACATCTGGCACATCACCCTGTGGTACATAACGGGAAATCAGGCTTGCTACCTTGTGTTGATAGCGGATAACCAGCAAATTAAACGCTTTCTGGTCACCATTTTGTACCTTTTCAACCAACATTTGGTCCGTTAACTGCTCGCTCATTAGAGATGGACTCTCCCGAAGTCAAGCTTCGCACTATTTTTAAATGACTCCGTCATATTTACTCTCGTTATTCCTTCTCGTTTTTATGAGCTACAAGACTTAGAGCGAAAAAATAGTATGAAGTTCAATTCAATCATTATTTTAAGAGATGAATCACAAAAAAATTATCATGGTGATCACCAACCAAAATGCAATTTGCCAATAAAAAAACGATAACACAATGATATTATTTAAATATATACAATTACTTACAACAATATATATTATCCTAAATAATATATTATTAAATATAGATTTAATAATATAAATAAAAGTCAGTCACCCAAGATTGGAACTTATCGGTATAGTGCCCGTCATTATGACGAATAATAAGTTCATCTATACTGCATTCAACACAGCCTTGGTTTTGTCTTTGAAATGCTAACAAAATTCGATGATAAGGTTTATCTGCACTGTCTTTAATATTAACGCGTTTTACAACATTCCACTCTTTTTTTTCTGCAATTTCAATAAATTGCTCGCCAATAGAATAAGGCAATACAACACAGAATAAACCATCTTCGGTGATAAGTAATTGCGCACTATCCAATAATCCCTCATGCGTTAAGGTTTTGGTATAACGCGCTTGCTCACGAACATCATTACGACAAGCAATTGCTGGCTCAAAATAAGGAGGATTACTAACAATCAGATCATACTTATTTTGTGCTTGCTCTGCATAATGATGAATATCACTATGATAGATATGAATAAGTGAATGCCATTGTGACTCTTGGGCATTTTCCGTAGCTTGTAATGCCGCCTTTTCATCAAGTTCAATGCCATCAATACACTCAACTTTATTCGCTCGTTGAGCTAGCATTAATGCAATTAAGCCACTCCCAGTACCAATATCAAGTGCTCTTTTTATATTATTAATAGGCGCCCAAGCCCCTAATAAAACACCATCTGTACCTACTTTCATTTCACACTTATCATGAGCAACAAAAAATTGTTTAAATGTAAAACCACCTTTGCGTAATCCCGCTTTTTTCACTTTCTTTTGATTCATCTATAGACTCTATTGATTCGCCTTACTATCTCTTTTTATTACTTATCATTCATGTCATTGAAAAAGAGATATATGGTATGATAACGCTTCTGCAACCCCTATCTTAACATTAAACTATTTGTATACGATGCACGCTTATTTAGATTAAGTCTAAAAACAACGAATACCTTCGTCTATCGGTAATATATAATGTGATAGCGGTAAATCCTCTGGCTTTTAGCGGGGGATAATGTCAAAATCCGCGCCCTAAACAGAGGTATACAATGACAGCCACGACATTTTCCAGTCTTGAACTTGATGAAAGTTTATTGACCGCATTAGAAGAAAAAGGATATCAACGTCCTACTGCAATTCAAGCAGATGCTATTCCAGCAGCAATGGATGGACGTGATATTTTAGGCTCTGCGCCAACAGGCACAGGGAAAACTGCGGCATTTTTACTTCCGGCAATTCAACACTTGCTTGATTATCCACGTAAAAAATCAGGCCCGCCGCGTATTCTTATCCTAACGCCAACACGCGAACTTGCTATGCAAGTTGCCGAGCAGGCAAAAGAATTATGTGCGCACACACATTTAGATATCGCCACAATCACCGGCGGTGTTGCTTATATGAATCACGCTGAGGTTTTTAGCGAGAACCAAGATATCGTTGTTGCAACTACAGGTCGTTTATTACAGTACATCAAAGAAGAAAACTTTGACTGCCGTGCGGTAGAAATGCTGATTTTAGATGAAGCAGACCGCATGTTAGATATGGGTTTTGCTAATGATATCGAAACTATTGCAGGCGAAACTCGCTGGCGCAAACAGACATTACTATTCTCAGCAACACTAGAAGGTAATGCGGTTATTGATTTTGCACAGCGTATCCTCAACGAACCGGTTGAACTAAACGCCGATCCATCTCGCCGCGAACGTAAAAAAATTCAGCAGTTCTATTATCATGCTGATAATCTTGAACATAAAACCGCATTACTTGCTGCATTATTGAAGCAAAACGATGTTAAAAAATCGATTGTCTTTGTTCGTAAAAGAGAGCGAGTAAGAGAGCTTGTCACTGCATTAGAAAAACAAGGTATTAAATGTAGCTACCTTGAAGGTGAAATGGCGCAAACACAGCGTAACGATGCGATCAAACGTTTAGAATCAGGCAAAATGAATGTGCTTGTTGCCACCGACGTTGCTTCTCGTGGCCTTGATCTAGATGACATCACACACGTTTTCAACTTTGACTTACCTCGTACTGCCGATGTTTACTTGCATCGTATTGGTCGTACAGGACGTGCGGGTCGTAAAGGTATCGCAATTTCATTAGTTGAAGCTCACGATCACCCATTATTAGGTAAAATTGGCCGTTATGTTCAAGAACCCATTAAATATCGTGTTATTGCTGAACTACGTCCAGAAACCAAAGCACCAAGCCTGAAAGCAACATTCAAACCTTCTAAAAAAGTGCTTGCTAAACGCAAAGCGAAAAAAGAAGAAGAGAAAAAAGCAGTTAAAGAAAAAGTACGGACTCGCGATCGTAAAAATATTGGTAAACGTCGCAAAGCAGTTGCTAAGCATACAGAAAAAAATGTTGCTCCTACTGCACCAGCAAAAGAAACGAATACTGATAACGAATAATCTGTATTCTTTATGATGTTATAAAAAACCGTAGCTATATAATAGTTACGGTTTTTTGTTATTTTATCTTTTTTCTTATTTTATATAAAAAAAGCCCGATATTTTCATATCGAGCTTATTATTAACTTATTACTTTAGTGAAAATTACAGGCTTTCTGTGAAAGTACGAGTAATAACATCACGTTGTTGTTCTGGGGTCAGTGAGTTAAAACGCACTGCATAACCAGAAACACGAATAGTTAATTGCGGATATTTCTCAGGATTGTTAACAGCATCTTCCAGTGTTTCGCGGCTTAATACGTTAACGTTAAGGTGTTGACCACCTTCTACACGAACAACCGGTTTAGATTCTACAGGTACTTCACGGTATTCGATATTACCTAACTCTTTACGGTTAATCACTTGGCCTTCTTCAAAGCCTTTTTTAGCACAGATGCAACGAGCTTCGCCGTTTTCATCATCTAACAACCAGAAAGAGTGTAATAAATCGTCGTTATCAGCTTTAGTAATTTGGATACCAGTAATCATTTCGACCTCCAATTTGGGCGCAAAATCAAATTCTAATCTCATATCAGAACTTGGGTATTTGGTCTAACCAATGTTTCTGTCTACTTATATACCAGTATAAATGGTGCCATTCTTTGATAAATATCAATAAAATTCATAAGCACTTTACCCACCAAGGCGCAAAGTGTTGTTTTAAATCAATTATTATTAAAAGCTAACTTGCAATTTTTTTTGTAAATTTTCAAAGAAAAGTTGAGGAATCAATTAATTTTTTATTTTTAGTCCGTAATATTTTCATTCCCCTGATGAAATCGGTAAGCTTAGACACGATAAGATATCAACAAGGATTTTAGGTTATGACTGCACCATTAACTTGGCATGATGTGATAGGCGCTGAAAAAGAAAAGCCTTACTTTCATCAAATTATGTCTCAAGTCGCACAACAAAGAGCCGCAGGTAAAATTATTTATCCTCCTCAAGAAGATATTTTTAATGCTTTTCGTTTTACGCCTTTTGATAATGTAAATGTCGTTATTTTAGGACAAGACCCTTATCACGGTCCTAATCAAGCTCATGGGCTCTCTTTCTCAGTACGACCAGGCGTACCAGCCCCTCCTTCATTAGTCAATATGTATAAAGAGCTTGAAAAAGAATACCCTGATTTTAAACGCCCCAACCATGGCTATTTAGAAAGTTGGGCAAAACAAGGCGTTTTATTGCTTAATACCGTATTGACCGTAGAGAAAGGCCAAGCACATTCTCACGCTAATTATGGTTGGGAAATATTTACAGATGCTGTTATTGAGCAGATTAATCAACGTAGAGAAGGTGTTATTTTCCTACTTTGGGGCGCACATGCTCAGAAAAAAGGCCGTTTTATTGATACAAATAAACACGTTATTTTAAAAGCACCTCATCCATCACCACTTTCTGCTCATAGAGGCTTTTTAGGCTGTGGTCATTTTAAACAGGCTAATGATATTTTACAGCAACAAGGCCGAACACCAATCAATTGGCATCTTGATCCTATTGAATAAAATCACTCTATAAAATATAAAACCGCACAATAACAAGAATATTAAATAATCTTCGTGTTGTGCGGTTTACTTTATCTACATGTAATAGCACATGTGATAACTAATGTTTTATTGATATTATTTAGAAACGATAACCATCGCTGGGCGCAATAAACGACCGTTTAAGGTATATCCTTTTTGCATAACATCGACAACATGATTAGATTCATGCTCAGGGCTATCGATTAAAGTCATCGCTTGGTGAACTTCTGGGTTAAATGCCACATTTTTTTCTTCAACGACTTCAATGCCAAATTTACGAACGGCATCTAAGAATGACTTCAGTGTTAACTCTAACCCTTCAATCATTGGCTTTAATGATTCATTTTCATGATCAGCCGCAGATAACGCACGCTCTAAATTATCAAGTACCGGCAATAACTCATTAGAAAATTTTTCAAGTGCAAATTTATGTGCTTTCTCAATATCCTGTTGAGTACGGCGACGCACATTTTCAACTTCTGCTAAAGCACGAGCCATGGCTTCACGCTCTGTTTTTTGAGATTGCTCTAGTTGTTTTTCAAGAGAATCAATACGCGCTAATGCTTCCACTAACTCCGCTTGAGCATTAAAGTCCGCTTGTGCTTCTTCAGTTGTTACTTGCTCTTGAGACTCATCCATTACAGATCCCATTCCTTCTTTTTCTTTTGAGACTTGCTCTTCATGTACATTTTGTTCTTTACTACTCATGAACATCTCCGCGTAGTTTTAGTATTCATCTTCATATTTAGTTTATTATGGGGATCAATAAACGGGTTTCAAGGAATTGGCGCAAAACGAGGGTAAAAAAATGCCAGATAATACCGTAACGGAAGAAAAACACTTTAAATGTATTGGCATTGTTGGTCATCCACGCCACCCCGAAGCAATTTCAACTCATGAAATGCTCTATCATTGGCTATTGGCTCAAGGCTATGACGTTATTATTGATACACAAGTTGCTCAAGAACTAAAGCTAGAAAATGCACAAACAGGTGATCTAACTCAAGTTGGTAAAGCAGCCGATCTGGTCATTGTTGTTGGTGGCGATGGCAATATGCTTGGGGCTGCACGTGTTTTATCTCGTTATAACATCAAAGTGATTGGTGTTAACCGGGGTAATTTAGGCTTTCTTACTGACCTTGATCCTGATAATGCCTTACAGCAATTAACCAATGTATTGGCTGGGCACTATCGTGAAGAAAAGCGTTTTTTACTTGAAGCACGCGTCTATGCAGAAGGTCAAAGAAATCGCATTGGTGCAGCAATCAATGAAGTCGTGCTTCATCCTGGTAAAGTGGCTCATATGATTGAGTTTGAGGTTTATATTGATGATCGTTTTGCTTTCTCTCAACGTTCTGATGGCTTAATTATTGCAACACCAACAGGATCAACAGCCTATTCACTTTCTGCGGGAGGACCTATCTTAACTCCAAATCTTGATGCTATTGCACTTGTCCCCATGTTTCCACATACCTTATCAGCACGGCCTTTGGTTATCAGCAGTGATAGCCAAATTCGCTTAAAATTCTCACAAACAAATATCGATTATGAAGTCAGTTGCGATAGCCAATTAGTGTTACCAATTAAAGAGGGTGATGAAGTTATTATTAAAAGAAGCCGTCAAAAGCTCAACTTAGTTCATCCGACTGATTATAATTATTTTAATACACTCAGCTCAAAATTGGGTTGGTCAAAAAAAATGTTCTAATTTTTGTGCCTCCCTACTTTACTGTATAAAAAACCAGTTTATACTGTATGTAATTACAGATATGTTTTTATACACAGGAGAGGCACTATGCTGACTCAATTAACCATTAGTCATTTTGCCATAGTCCGTGAACTTGAAATCGATTTTTCAGGTGGCATGACCACCATTACAGGCGAAACTGGCGCAGGTAAGTCTATTGCAATTGATGCTCTAGGTTTATGCTTAGGTAACCGTGGTGATGCTAATATGGTGCGCCCAGGTGCAACTAGAGCCGATTTATGTGCACGATTCTCACTCTCTGATACGCCATCAGCACAACATTGGCTTGAAGAACATCATCTTGATAATCATAACGAATGTCTATTAAGAAGGACTATCTCTGCTGATGGGCGTTCTCGTGGTTTTATCAACGGTACTTCCGTACCTCTTTCACAATTAAGAGAGCTTGGTTCCTTACTTATCCAAATTCATGGGCAACATGCTCACCAGCAACTTCTAGAACCTCGTTATCAAAAACAACTGCTAGATATCTATGCCCATGAACCTACTTTATTAAAAAACATGAAGTCGGCTTATCAAACATGGCATCAAAGCTGCCAAAATTTAGCCGCATTTCAACAACTCTCTTTAGAACGAGAAGCAAGGCAGCAGCTGGTTGATTACCACTTAAAAGAGCTCAATGAATTTCAGCCAGTACAAGGCGAATACCCTGAATTAGATCAAGAATATAAACGTCTTTCTAACTGCGGTCAGTTTTTGACGCTAAGTCAAAATAGTTTACAAATTTTAAGCGACAACGAAGAGCAAAACATTTTAAGTATGCTCAACGTGGCTAAACATGAAATTACTGAACTAACCTCTATGGAAGGTCAGTTCAATTCACTATTAGAGATGCTAGAAGAAGCTACCATTCAGATTAGTGAAGTGAGTGATGAACTTCGTCATTATAGCGATCGCTTAGAGATGGATCCTAATCGCTTATTTGAAGTCGAAAAACGTATGTCTAAGTACATTAGTTTGTCACGCAAACATCGCGTTGCACCTGAAGAACTTTATGATCTTCATCAGCAATTAATTGAAGAAAAAAATGCCTTACTTCGTCAAAATGACGACTGTGATGCCTTAATAGAACAAGTCAAAGCTGACCATTTAATTGCATTAGATGTCGCCAAAAAACTGCATCAAGTTCGCCAACAATATGCAAATGAGTTAAGTCAACTTATTACTAATAGTATGCATCAGTTATCAATGCCACATGGTTATTTTACTGTTGATACCTATTTTGATGACAGTTCATTGCAAATTGATGGTGCCACAAAGGTTGAATTTAATGTCACCACCAATCCAGGACAACCTCATCAAGCGCTTTCTAAAGTAGCTTCTGGTGGTGAGTTATCTCGCATTGCGCTCGCAATCCAAGTGATCACAGCAAAAAAAATGGATACACCAGCACTTATTTTTGATGAAGTTGATGTGGGTATCAGTGGTCCAACAGCAGCGATTGTGGGCAAATTGCTCCGTGAATTAGGTGAGTCAACTCAAGTGATGTGTGTCACTCACTTACCTCAAGTTGCAGGTTGTGGTCATCAACACTATTTCGTTAATAAAGAAACCAATGGTGAAGAGACAGAAACCACAATGAAACTATTATCGAAAAAAGAACGATTACAAGAGCTTGCCCGTTTATTAGCAGGAAGTGAAGTCACCAAAAATACCTTAGCAAATGCGAAAGATTTGTTGGCTGCATAACGATTAACAAACTTTTATTGATATTTAAGGTCATAGGCAGAGCGTGAAAGGTTTTCAATTGCTGCGTTGTCGATTATCATCGTCACTATGACCCTAAAAGGAATGTAATAACCATGCGTTTTAAACTGTTAAAAGTTGCCGCCTTATCTTTAGTCGTAATGACTTCAGGTTGCTCTATGTTCGAGAGACTGGTTTATCACCCAGATATCAATCAGGGAAATTATTTAACACCAGCCGAAGTCGCAAAAGTTCAGCAAGGAATGACACAGCAGCAAGTTCAATTTGCCCTTGGTACGCCAATGCTTAAAGATCCTTTCGGAAGCCAGACTTGGTATTATGTTTTCCGTGAAGAACCTGGTCATCAGAAAGTACGTCAAGAGACGCTCACCTTGACTTTTGATAGCAATGGCATACTGACTAAGATTGATAAGCAAGGCAATATGCCTAACTTCGCAGCACCTGAAACAAAATCGTAATACGATTACTGTGCTAAGAAGGCTTAGTTTTGTATAAGATTGGCAAAAACGAATTGCACCCCATACGTTAAATTTGACGTTGGGGTGTGTTTTTATAAAGAGGAATTGCTTTATAACAGTGTTGTCTTTTTATTGTATCTGACTGTAACCAAATGGCCTATCAACGCAGTATGTGACGCCCCTTTTATTATTGGGCAAACATAATATTAGTCCGCTTTTTGTCGCGCTTTTTCAGCACGCTTACGGCGCATTTCTTTAGGATCAGCAATTAAAGGTCGATAAATTTCAACTCTATCACCATCTCGCACATTATCGCTTAATTTTGCTGGTCGACTATAAATACCTACTTTATTCTTAGTTAAATCAATATCATTACAAATCGTTAAGATATTTGAAGCAATAATAGCTTGTTCAACAGTATCCCCTAATGTTAGTTCAACAGGGATAAGATACTGTTTGTCGGGCAACGCATAGGTTACTTCTACCCATATTTTAGTCACGATAAATCTCTTTCGCTCGGTGAGTAAATGCTTGAACCATATTGTTCGTTAAATCCTTAAAAATACGCCCAAAAGCCAACTCAATTAATTTATTAGTGAACTCAAAGTCTAGCTGAAATTCTATCTTACACGCATTATCATCAAGTGCGGTAAACACCCATCCCCCAGTCAATTTACGAAAGGGACCATCAACAAGACGCATATCAACACGTTCATTAGTCTTTAAAAAGTTATGGGTAGTAAATGTTTTACTAATTCCCGCTTTTGAAACATTTATTGATGCAATCATTTCTTCTGGTGTGCTTTTGATCAGTTTACTTCCAACGCATCCTGGTAGAAAATCAGGATAAGTAAGAACATCATTAACCAGTTTAAACATTTGCTCTGTACTAAAAGGGACGAGAGCAGATCGACTAATCTGAGGCATAGTTATTCCTGTACGACAACACTGTGTGGATCATATCATTGAACAGTGACTAATTAAAAATCTAATGGAATATAGCTTAAGTTTTATGCAATTGAAAAGAAAACAGTCGGTTAAATGATTTCTTTCTATTGCTCATACAGTATAATGTGGAAATTATGACAAAGAAAAAATCACACAAACCTGGTTCTGCGACCATTGCGTTAAACAAACGCGCTCGCCATGAATATTTCATTGAAGATGAGATAGAAGCGGGCTTGGAGCTCCAAGGCTGGGAAGTTAAATCACTGCGTGCAGGAAAAGCCAACATCAGTGATAGCTACGTTGTCATGCGTGACGGTGAAGCTTATCTTTTTGGTGCAACCATTACGCCTTTAAATGTTGCATCAACTCATGTGGTTTGTGATCCGACACGTACTCGTAAATTATTATTAAAACAGCGTGAACTTGATAACCTTTATGGTCAAATTAACCGTGATGGTTACACCGTTGTTGCTCTCTCCCTTTATTGGAAAAACGCTTGGTGCAAAATCAAAATTGGCGTTGCAAAGGGTAAGAAAGATCACGATAAACGTGAAACGATTAAAGATCGTGAATGGAAATTAGACAAAGCACGTATTATGAAAAATGCTAACCGCTAAATTGCGTTAAGTACTAGCTATTACAAGTATTTTTCTGATATACTCGCTTTTAACAACTTGGGGCTGATTCTGGATTCGACGGGATTTGCGAAACCCAAGGTGCATGCCGAGGGGCGGTTGGCCTCGTAAAAAGCCGCAAAAAAATAGTCGCAAACGACGAAAACAAACTAGCACTAGCAGCTTAATAACCTGCTCAGAGCCCTCTCTCCCTAGCTTCCGCTCTTAAGACGGGGATCAAGAGAGGTCAAACCCAAAAGAGATCGCGTGGATGCCTAGCTTGGGGTTGAAGCGTTAAATTTAATCAAGCTAGCTTATTCATGGCGTGTCTGTCCGCAGTGGGTAAGTGAAATCAAAGACTAGACTAAGCATGTAGTGCCGCGGATGTAGAAATTTCGGACGCGGGTTCAACTCCCGCCAGCTCCACCAAATTATCTTCTAAGGACGTCCAAAGAAGACTGAAAAGCCCGCTAACTCAATGAGTTGCGGGCTTTTTTATGTCCTGCGCAGTCTGATGTCACCTAATTAAATCCAATCATCTTAGGCACCTTGATAGGCACCTCGTTAACCTTTATAGTTTTTGAGGTGCCTAAAAACAATGGAACATCAAAAATGGCAAGACAAACCAAACCCTTATCCGCAAAAGAGATCGACGCAGCAAAACCAAAACAGAGTGATTATGTCCTCTATGATGGCGATGGATTAGAGCTATTGGTTAAATCCAATGGCAGCAAGCTGTGGTCATTTCGCTACATTCGACCTCTCACTAAAAAACGAGCTAAAAAGAGCCTAGGCTCTTACCCTGCCGTCAGCCTTGCTGATGCACGTAGCTATCGCCTTGAAGCAAGAACACTGCTTGTAGTGGTTTAATAAATTTGGCCACCTGAATAGAGGTGAAATGGTAGGTACTGAAAATATCATTGTGGCAAATAAGCGATAGTCCTCAGCGCTTGAACCCTGAATCTGGTTTAGCGCGCTGTGTGGTATCAGTCCAGTTCATGCTTTTTCGGGTAAAAAATCATCGCATGCTCAACCTTGGAGGTGATCGTGCAGCCAATACCGCTTTACACATTATTGCTTTTGGTCGATCACACACAGGCAAAAGAACACAGACATATGTCGCAAAATAAGTGGCAGAAAGTCATTCGAAAATAGAAATACTACGTTGCCTTAAGCGTTATCTCTCTTGTGAGGTTTACACGCCGCTACGTAATCAGAACCGACAGTTCAATAGTATCCAAATAACACCTTGACTTTTAGAATAACATCTTCGATAGGCTATTGCTCTTATCACCCCAAATTTATTTTTGGCAGATTTACCTTTGCGGGCCGAATGGGAATTATGGTTGTTAGAGCCAATTCCCATTTAGCGTTTTAATCATCAATTGCTAAAATACCCCCCAATCACTTAGAGGAGGGCCTTGTGCTTTTTCACTCAATACGGCGATAGAATGCTGTCTACCACTCTGCGAAGCTACCATCATCATGGTACCAAATTGGGTTTTTCCAATTAGGGGGAGTGCGAGCGGCATCCATCACACGCTCTTTATCAATGATAACACCAAGGCCTGGCTTATCTAATGGCTGGATATAACCATCTGTAATAGTAAAGTCGTCTTTATTAACAACATAATCTAACAGATCAGCGCCTTTGTTGTAATGGATACCCATTGATTGCTCTTGTAAAACCGCATTAGGAGAAATAAAATCCACAGTTAAACAAGCAGATAAAGCAATAGGCCCTAATGGGCAATGGGGAGCAAGCCCTACGTTATAACAATCTGCCATACTAGCTATCTTAATACTTTCAGTTATTCCCCCTGCATGAGAAATATCAGGTTGTAAAATAGAAAGGCCACCGGCTTCTAATATAGGCCTTATATCATGTCGTCGAAAGCTTCTTTCCCCTGCTGCCAATGGAATCGAAGTACCCTGAGCGAGTGTGGCGTAGTGAGCTGAGAATTCAGGCAATACGGGTTCTTCAACAAACAATGGGCGCAGATGCTCCAATTCATGAAGCAGAACTTTCGCCATTGGCATGGAAACTCGCCCATGGAAATCAAGACCAAAGTCCACACAGTTACCAAAATGTTGACGTATATCGCTAATTCTCTGGAGAACGCGATCTATATTACGGTGGGAATCCAAAAATTTAAGCTTGCCACAGCCATTTAATTTAAACGTATCCCAGCCAGCATCCACTAAGATTTCCATTTGGCTTATTTCATCGGCAGGGTCATCTCCCCCTACCCAAGTATAGGTTTTCATTTTTTCGCGAACTTTACCACCAAGAAGTTCATAGACTGGCTGAGATAAATATTTACCTTTAATATCCCAAAGGGCTTGATCAATACCGGATAATGCAGACATTAATATCGGTCCCCCACGATAAAAACCGCCTGCATATAATATTTGCCAAATCGCATTAATATTGAGAGGATTTTGTCCGATGAGCCAAGAGGCAGCTGATTTAACTGCAGCTGCGACAGTCTCAGCCTGCCCTTCAAGTACGGGCTCACCCCAGCCTGTTATTCCTTCGTCGGTATCGATGGCTAAAAATTGCCATCTCGGAGCAACGTGATAAAGCGTTAGTGCAGTAATTTTCATTTAATTGATCTCATTCCAAGCTCTAACAAAACCTTCAGCAGATTGCTTTGTCGCTTCAACTGATTGCCCTGCACGGTAGAGCTCCGAGCCTAAGCCTGCACCTTGACACCCTAATGCGATAAATTGATGTAAGTTTTGGCTTGTCACGCCACCGACGGCATAAATTTGTTGTGCATGAGGAACAATCGCTCGAATAGCTTTGATATAAGCCAAATCAATCCCTACACAAGGGAAAATTTTAATTACATCAGCTCCAGCATCAATAGCCTGATAAATTTCAGATGGGGTAAAAGCGCCAATATACGTTTGCAAGCCCGCCTTTTTTGCTTGGCGAATTAAATCAGGATTAGTATTTGGTGTTACCATTAATTTGCCTTTGCAATTAATTAGTGCATCAAGGTACGCTTGCTGTGTCACCGTACCTGCGCCAATCAGTATTTTATCTCCCCATGTTTTTTGTAATAATTGAATGCTATCGAGCCAGTTTGGCGAATTAGTCGGCACTTCAATCATCTCAAATCCAGCCTCTACCAACACTTTGGCATGCGCAAGAACTTCTTCTGGGGTGATACCGCGTAAAATAGCAATCAAGGGAATTTTAGGGATAAAGTTCATTATAAATGCTCCGAAAGCCCTGCAATAACCCTTGTTCAGGGGCGATAACAGTGGCGTTAAGTTGATGTAATTGAAATGCCTGTTGGTACAATTTCGCGAGTGTTGGCGCAGCAATAATTGAAAATGATTGGGCTGTTTTAAAATGGGTTAATTGTGTTGCGACTTCATGACCAATTAATAAACCAGAGAGCCACCCCGCAACCTGCTGTGTTGGTATCTGTTGTAAAACTCGCCCTGCACGGGCAACAAATAGCTTAGTAATAATGTCGCTACCCGCTTGTGTACCTTCTTGCAAGCCTAAGGAGAAACCTTCAGGGGAAACATCTTTAGGTACAGAAAGGCCTAGTAAACTGTATTGCATCAAGATGTGATATAGCTCACCTGTCATAATAGTATTGAAAGACGTTATCTGATTATTGATAGGAGCGACCCATTTAGAGTGAGTCCCCGGAAATAAGTAACAATCTGTTTTTTTTAGTGAAATAGCCCCCAGCAATTGGACCTCTTCGCCACGCATAACATTGGGAAAGTTTGGACTATCCATTGCTAAGCCTGAGTGAATAAACACCTCTGTAGGTAATGAACTGTCGATTTTGATATAACCACGCTTAATATCGGTGAGGGGAAGAGGTAACATCTGATAGCCGCTATCTACCCAGCCTCTATCACTGCCAATCATTCCTGCCAGTAAAACAGGAATTCGTTCGCTTGCAATCCATGAATACCACGGTGAAATTGCATCGTAGAGTAATTGATCAAAATTAGGGCTCTCTAGTTGTGTGATACCTATGGGCAGTGAGATGACATCAGTTGTATGAGTATTTTCAACGCGGTAGGCGCGAAAATTTGTTGAGCCCCAATCAATGGCGATAAATTTAGCAGTCATTTTTCCATTCCTTTATCTTCTGCGTTTTAAGGCAATTTAAATCGATGAGTGAGATTGCCTTTACCTGCATTTGGTATGGCGAGTAAACGCCCTTGCCATGGGTCATTGGCTGTTAAATCTAAAGCTGCTGTGGTGATAAAAAGTGTGGTTAAATCACGCCCCCCAAAGCAGCAACTGGTTGGATTAATCGCTGGAAGAGGGATATATTCCGGCGGCTGGTCAGGTTTTTCAAGGTCATAAACCGCCAACTCAGAAGCCCCCCAACGGGCATTCCATAACCTTTTATTACGGCATAATGTCGAGCCGTCGGGGGAGCCTCGTTCTGCCTGTGAAAATGGTTGTTGAGTTTTCATTCCATCGCGGCTTTGATAGATAGTGCCGGTCTTGGAATCTGCAAAGTAAAGCGTGTCACCAGACCAACAAAGGGTATTGGATATATTCACAGGCTGCCCACAGCGTGTCGCGTTTTGTTGTCCATGACCTAAGTGATACCAATGGCCAACTGCTTTGGGATCTAAATAACACATCGTGCCAAAATATAGCTCTCCTAGCGGGGAAACGGCAGCTTCATTTGGGCGTGTTGCATCAGGTACATCAGGGTAGTTAGCTAATTTAGCGTCAATATTTTTTTTTATAATGTTATATAAATAGATGCCATCAATCGTCACTAAAATGAGCTTGGTATTATCGGTTGTTAGGGTGATGGCGCTGGTTAAATGTGGCAATTGTTGGCGATCGGTTTGGCCACTTTCAGGGTGATAAATCAGCAGTAATTTCGCCAAAATATCGAGAAAATAGAGCCGCTGATTTTGTTCGCACCAAACAGGGCTTTCACCTAAGGTATAGCTGTGAGTATCGACAACATCAACAGTTGCAGCCATTATGCCTCCTTTTGCTTAGTCGCAATACACTTGTGAACGACCACCGTCGACTAAAATATCGGTGGCATTAATAAATGCCGCTTCATCTGAGCCTAAAAATAGAGCTGTATAGGCAACTTCCTCAGGACGACCAATGCGTTTGCAGGGTAATATTTCAACTTGGCGGCGCTCTTCGGCTGCGGGGTCTTCGCAGCTATTAAAATACGCTTCTGCAATCGGTGTTTTGATTAAGCCAGGGGAAATGGAATTGACACGAATGCCTTGAGAAGCATATTGGATCCCCAATGCTTTTGTTAAACCAATCAGCCCATGCTTGACGACAGGATAGGGAAAAGAATTGGCGATAATTTTGTGACCATGTACAGAGGCAATATTCACAATATTGCCATATTGATGTTTTAGCATATGGGGTAAAACGGCTTGGCAGCAGTTCCATACTCCGTCTAAATCAACAGAAAAACAGCGTTTCCACTCTTGCGCTGAAAGTTTTACTGGATCGTTAAAGACATTGATCCCCGCATTATTGATTAATACATCGATGCGACCGAACGTCATTAAGGCTGTTTCGACCATTCGGTCAATATCTTGTTGTTCGCTGACATCTACTTTAACGGCAATACATTGACGTCTGGTGTTTTGTGTTAACGTATTTGCAAGCATCTGTGCTTTACTGAACTGGATATCCGCTAGCAGGACATCGGCACCTTGCTCGGCATATAACTTTGCGATTGCAGCCCCAATACCTTGCGCAGCGCCAGTGACAATAATTTTTTTATTGAGAACGCGATGACTCATAATCAGATATACCTTCTAGATAAATAAAGTGCTGCTAACTTTCGGGTAGAAAGCAATAATTTGATAAAAGTATAGCGATAAACCGAATGATGGAACTGTGAGCCTATTCACCCCACAAAGTAAACAATGTTTAATTAATTTTATTTCTCACGTTATTTTAAAAAGCACCATACCAATAATATTCTGATAAATAACTATTTTATTTATTACATTAAATTATTAAAGGACTAAAAAGTAATCACTGTTTAGTTTTGTGCGTGATATGTTTGTCAAAAGATGGATAGTTTTTTAGCTAGACTGATATCCCTTTAAATGCCATTAAGCCTGTTACAAACGATGGCAATAACAAAAACAGTGAGGATTTATCATGACAAATTCTTCGGCCCAATTGCTTAAAATGAGAAATATATGGGTGATGTGTCTAGTTGCTGCCTGTGGTGGGCTATTATTTGGCTACGACTGGGTCGTTATTGGCGGCGCAAAACCTTTTTATGAAGCGTATTTTAATATTACTGATCCTGCTTTAATTGGTTGGGCTATGAGCTCTGCTTTAGTGGGATGTATTTTTGGCGCGGTCATTTCTGGAACATTATCTGACCGTTATGGTCGAAAGTTACCACTTATTATTGCCGCTATTTTTTTTGGCGTGTCTGCATTAGGAACTGCATTGACGGCAACATTTGAGTATTTTATTTGGTTTCGTGTTCTAGGGGGAATAGCAATCGGTATCGCTTCAGGATTATCTCCTATTTATATTGCTGAGATTAGCCCAACGGAGCAACGTGGACGTTTTGTTGCCGTAAACCAATTAACAATTGTTATTGGGGTGCTCGCGGCACAAGTGGTGAACTTATTAATTGCAGAACCCGTCGTCACTGGAAGCACTTTAGCTGAAATCGCCACAACGTGGAATGGCCAGTTAGGATGGCGCTATATGTTTGCAGCGCAAATAATTCCTTCTGTAGCTTTTTTCTTATTAATGCTTTTTATGCCAGAATCCCCGCGCTGGTTAATTAAGGCAGGCAAAGAAGAAAAAGCACGTGAAACATTATTAAAAATAGGTGATAACCAATATGCAGAAAAAACAGTCACCGCAATTAAAAAATCTATGGGAGAAGAGTCGGTTAAAGCACCTTTTTCATCACTTTTTTCGGCAGATGTTAGGCCTGTGATGATCATTGGTATTGTACTAGCAATTTTCCAACAATGGAGTGGGATCAACGTTATTTTTAACTACGCTCAAGAAATTTTTGCGTCCGCAGGCTTTAATATTAACGACACATTAAAATCGATTGTGGCCACAGGCCTGATTAACTTGATTTTCACCGTGTTAGCACTGCCTTTAGTGGATAAATTAGGCCGAAGAAAACTGATGCTAATTGGTTCGGCTGGTTTATGTGTTATATATGTCTTAATTGCAATTGCTTATACAACAGGTACTTTAGGTTTACCCGTATTAGTTCTCGTATTGGCTGCAATTTCTGTTTATGCAGTGACATTAGCCCCTGTCACTTGGGTTTTATTATCCGAAATTTTTCCTAACCGTATCCGTGGTATGGCGATGTCAGTAGCGACTTTCGCTTTGTGGGTCGCTTCCTTTGCATTAACCTATTCTTTCCCATTGTTAAATGCAAACTTAGGTGCATCAGGTAGTTTCTTACTGTACGGTGTGATTTGTTTATTTGGGTTTGTATTTGTGTTCAAACGCATTCCAGAAACCAAAGGAGTCTCATTAGAAGAACTCGAAAGACGATTGCTGGCACAGAAATAATGTAATTTTTGGGTTAATGGATTAACCCATTTCCAGCTCTTGCTCGACATGTAAAAAACCAATGCCCATCAACCTTTCTAATTCAGTTAACTGACCGAATTTAACTAACATACGTTGATTATGAAGATTATTTGGGTTTTCAAAAGGGTTGAGGCACATTTGCTCCGTTATTTTATTGAGCCACATAGGGCCGAGCTGAGTGGTATTACCATAAATAATAATTTGGTTAATATTTAAGGTAAGTAAGAAATTATATAGACTAATCCCAAGCACACGAGCCGCACGCTCTGCAACATTGACTGCTCGGCTATCTTGTTGTTGATAAAGCTGAACGCAATCATTAAAGGAGAGTGAATCAAGGTTAATCTCTTGGTATTGGTTAACAGAATGTTTTAAGAGCGAACGAATATCGGACAGTATAGCTTCAGAAGAGGCGATAGTTTCTAAGCAGCCGTAGCGACCACAACCACATTTTTTACCATCGGAGGTGACGATTGTGTGACCTATTTGACCGCTACCAAATTGCTTTCCGCGGTATATCTCATCATTAATGATAAATGATGAACCAATACCATAGTCTATGTTAATCACACAAAAGTCATTAGTAGCCTGTAAAGAAAGCCATTTTTCAGCTAACGCTAACATAACACAATCATTATCTAAACTAACTTCTGTATTTAGGCGACTTTCCAGTAAATATTTAAGTTCAATGGGTTCGCGCCAAGGCGCTTGAGGCATATGAAGAGAAGTTCCGGTATGCGTATCGACTTGTCCATGGATGCCCATAACAAGCTTGAGTTGACGATGTTGATTTATCTTATGCTGTTGTTGGTAAAAAAAAATAATCTCCTCGATCAACTCTGTGCCGATTGAGGGAGTGATGATTCTATAAGATGGGGGATGCTTTTGGTTTATATGGCTATCGACAACAACCCCCGCAAGTCGGGTTGGAGTAACGCTTAAACAGAGAATGTCATAAGGCTTATCAGCAATAGTATAAAACCCATCAGAATTACCCCGCGTAGGTTGCTCATTTGGGTGTTGTGCAATAAGGCCTTCACTGAGTAACTCACGAATAATTTTACTGATAGCCGTAATAGTTAGTTTCGTAGCACTCGCAAGTTGTGATTTGCTCATAGCTTTATTTTTATATAACAGAGTCATGATGACCTTGCGATTATGCAAGCGCACCTGTTTTACATTTAACCCAACAGAATTAATTATTTTTAACATATACACGTCTTAGTTTGCACGAAGAAAAGAGTGAAATAATACGGATAGATTGAAATACAGGTATAACAAAAATGAAAAATTACTCAATAGCGAATAATTATCTTACCTTAACTGTTAGCGATTTAGGAGCATCCATTATTGAATTATTCACGATCAATGAACAATTTCCGGTATTACGCCGTGTCGACTTACAGCCCAATTTTAACGCGGGAAAAAGTGCGATGTTCCCACTGCTGCCATTTGCCAATCGTATAAAAAACAACCAGTTTATATGGGAAAATGAACTGATTGTTTGGCCCAATCACCCCTTGGATGACCACTTTTTTCTGCATGGTAATGGGTGGATAGAAGAATGGTGTAATACGCGTCAGACACCTCTACAACTCGAATTCGAACTTAATTCATCCATTAAGAATATTTGTACTTACTTAGCGACAATTAATTACCAATTAATTGATAATGCCTTGTTAGTCGAGTTATCTATTACTAATAAAATGAATCGCATTTTTCCATTTGGCCTAGGTTTACACCCATTTTTTACAACATTACCTAATTCAGAAATTCGATTTAACGCAAAAGGACTTTGGTTAGAAGACAGTCACCATTTACCAACACAACATGTTTCTCCGGTTCCAGATAATTTCGCCTGTCACCAATTAAGAAAAATTCCTGAAATATGGATAAATAATGGTTATACGGAGTGGGATGGTAACGTAGAATTACAACATCATAATGGGATAAAAGTGTTATTGAATAGTGATTGTCCTATTTTACAAATATTTAAATTTGCTGATCAAGACGAAAGCCCTCACCAAGAACGTTTTATTTGTTTAGAACCGCAATCTCATGCAGTGAATGACCACAACAATACCAATTATGGCCTTCTGCAATTACTGGAACCTGAGCAGACAAGCAAAATGTGGATGAAAATCACGGTGGAGTAAAAACAGCTAAAATTATTGCTAGCTAATGCAAATAATAATTTGCGCTCAGAAAACGATAAAAAGCATCCTATAAAAACATTAACGTATTGAACAAATAAAGTTAGATATAATATGAAGGCGGAAGATCGGAAGGTATAGATAGCATACAAAAATGGTTGTCCAATTTTTGTTTTTGAGGAAATGTCGAATATTATAGATTTATATTCATTCTAACCGAATGATAATAATGAATTTCGTTGAGCTTCATCATCATAAACCGCTACTGATTGAGAATGTTTGGGAAGCGAGAAGTGTGATGGTAGCACATAACATGATATTGTGACTATTCCTCAACCAAATAAGCTACTACTAAACCTAATCCATAGAATTACTCTGCCGATATTTGAAAGATTAGATATACTGGGAGTTAAACGTATTTCAATGGGGGATCTTATTTCTTCCGTTCTTCAAGTAAAGCTAAAAGACTTGATACTAATTATCCAATCACAACAGTTATTTGTTGTTTTTTTGTAGATGAAAACTCTCGATAATGACCAGTGTAATAACTGATATCAGGCATTGCTTGAACGCAACGCGAAATATACCGATATTTTTTGTTGGTATGAAAACAACGGGAGTAGTATTTTGTATTTCAGAATGCCAGGCGCGAAAAACAAAAAGTGACGCTTTGATTTTTATAGAGATTTCAAATCTACTTTAGATACAGAGTTTCAGTCCTGCAAAGTGCGTCACCTCACTGAAAATACACATAGATCACCACTGTTCATTGAACAAGCGCTAGAGCTCATGAGCCCTTCATATAAACAATAATAAATAATACCGAATTACAAAAGCATAATATTAGCCCTGAATGGGTGTAGTGTTAGCTTCTACAAAATCATGGAATTACCTTCCAAGCATTTCAAAGAATGCAACTGGTTAATATCACATTCAGGAGCCAAAAAGTAATGACCGAACTACTTCGAATGTTACTTTGGATAATATCTATGAATCATTGAGCTACGAGAGTTAACCTAAGCTCATTCAGCCATTTAGTGCTAGCTGTTAGCCAGAATTGACCGTTATAGTTCCTCCTTGTTAAAAGCTCCACATTATTTCAAAAAATCTCAGATATATATTATCTCCGTGAATAACCTTAAATTTGTTTTATTTCAAGGAATAATATGCATCAGCATTCTCACTTCCTATTTGTTCTGAATCAGGCGGACAAGATAGAACCTTGTCGTAAATGGCATGTTGAGTGTTGCCACCCATCGCCTCAACAAGCTGCGAATCTGCGACAAAAGCAAATAGCTGTAGCGAACGCGTTTAAGCCAGTTAGTTATCACTGTCTTTGCCACCAGCCAGCCCCCTAAAAATACCATTTGGGAATATAAAGGCGATGGCGGTAAAACCTTATGGCAAGTGTGTGGAAGCCAAAACAATAGTTGTCGAATTATGGACTCAACCAAACATTATATTGCTGTACTGAATCATAAATCCGCGTCAGGTTGTGCATTTGGTGATTTTTATATCGTGGCAAGAACTGACAGAAACTGACAACAACGCGATACGGGCACTTGTAGCCCGTTACCCCATTGGATATTGGAGTATACAAAAAGAGTTCTCAGGCAAGAACCGACCTTGCTGGAAAGAAAAAGACCACACTAAAGGTGGATTGCAAACCAATCAACAATAAATCTATATTCTCGCTACTGTGATTTACGGTAGCGAGGACGATAAAAGATAACTAAAGGTAACGTAATGAATAAGATAAAAAGTATATTTGCGATGAGTTTATTAGCCGTCAGTGCATTTAGCTTTGCTGAAGAGCAACAGCGTTATGCAAGCATCACGCATACAAGTTCAAATTTTATTAACCAAGGTTACTGTGGTTACTCATTTACCCTAGATAATGGCGGTAACCATATGGTATTTATTAGACCACACGGACTTTGGCGCTCTTGAACTAACGCTGCGGATGAAAGATGAGCAAGGAAAAGTATTAGGGGATACTGGAATGGATGCTCGTTTCACCAATCAACCATGTTAGAATAGCAAATTACTTTTTAGTCCACATCACAAAAACAGCAAAATAAACTTTAGGCCAAAATTAAAAGTTGAATTGGATTTCATTAGTTTAAGATCAATAGGTTACAATCTTAATTCACACTCCGCCAGCCCACCAAATTACCTTCTAATGACGTCCAAAGAA
Source organism: Proteus sp. TJ1640 (assembly GCF_003144445.1). Taxonomy (NCBI): domain Bacteria; kingdom Pseudomonadati; phylum Pseudomonadota; class Gammaproteobacteria; order Enterobacterales; family Morganellaceae; genus Proteus; species Proteus sp. TJ1640. Next base: position 216,570 of record NZ_PENY01000021.1, on the reverse strand, counting down.
GACTAAAAAGCCTCTAGCTTTCATGCTGGAGCCTATTAAGAATAACTTTATATAAAATACTGCAGTTATTTAAAAAGTAATAATCTTCGAGCCTATCATTGTTGCTTTTCCTCCCACTCTCACTCGACTAATTGTATTTTCTGTTGAATCAATAATAACGTGAATAAGAGAAGAACATTGCATTGCACGCCCCTGCTCTAATAGAAAATGCGTTTTATGAGGGAAAACATGCTTAACAAGATAGCAGCCTAAAGCGCCACTAGAACTCCCTGTAGCAGACTCTTCATTGATGCCATATAAAGGTGCAAAGTTACGGCAATGAGCTGTAATTTCTTTATCTTGGCTAAGCTCAAAAACATGAAAGCCAATAGTATTAAATTCACGACTTAAGTCTGCAATCGCATCAAAATTCGGTTTTAGCGTATCTAATTGCCCAAATTGTACGGGGATCAAAATATCAGATAATCCTGTTGAAAATATCTCAATAGGTAAGCCTGTTTCTGAAATAACTTCGCAATTTACTCCCAATGCAGCAGCCACTGCATCGATCTTTGGAGCTTGTCGTGAAACAGGCAGTGTTTGCTCCATAACAACATTTTCAGTATCAATTACTACGCTTAAAATACCTGCCTTCGTTTTTTGTGTGTAATGGCCAGAAGCCAATAAATTGAGTGAAGATAAAGTGAAAAATACCGCTAATGTAGCATGACCACAAAAATCGACTTCTCCTTCAGGAGTGAAAAAATTAACTTCAAAATCAGTCTCGTCACCTCGATAGACAAAAGCTGTTTCAGAAAAGCCGACTTCTTTAGCGATAGCTATTTTCTGTTCATCACTTAATTGAGGGGGATTTAGTACTACGCCAGCAGGATTCCCCCCTGTATTATTCCGAGTAAATGAGTTTACAAGGTATACTTTGATCTCGTGCTCTACTGAGCGTATAGCTTCATTCTGCATATATTTTCCGTATTACTTCAAATCGCATTAAACTTGTGTGTAAAAAAATAGAATTGTCTAGATCTATCTTGTATTACTCCACTTTAAATATATTTTTTTAAGTAGTAGATAAAATTCTCACTAATTAGGACAAACTTCTGACACGTTATCTAAGCCTTGCTGTCTTTGTTCAAATGTGACACTTTTATTATCACCTTCTCGGATAATTTTTAAGATATAAATACTATCAAAATCATTACTTTTCCATTTAGGGATTAATTTAGGATCGCCCCCCACTCGCTTCATAATATCTCGTGCCACTTTAACTAAATTGTCATGCTCCCATGCAATAAAAATAACTGCATTTTCATATTTCTTACTTAACAGGGCTTCACGCAATTCTTTTACTTCTTTAGCATGAAATTGAAGATGAATAGGCAACGAGGTTTTAATAGCAATAGGAGAAATTGTTTGGAGTGAACGCAATGAATTGCCTAATTTACTCTGTTTAGGTGCAGCGGCAAATAATGCATCAGGTTTGCCAAATTGATTTATAAGTACATCAGGTAGGGCTAATGCTCTATTTAATCCCTTACAGGTCAATTGCCCACTATCATTATCAGGTTTTTCACCATGCCTTATAAAGACAAGTGTTTGATCGGAGTACGCCATATGACTAAATCCTAAAATAAATATGCTCAAAAATATAAATACACTGCGCATACAGCGTTGCCTTTAAGTCAATTAAGTATAAGAAATATAGAAAATTAAAACATACCTAATATTAACCATAAACTCACCTATTTGATGTCATTCAGTCTATCATAGACCAAAGTATTTTAGCGGTGAGCGAGTCTTAGATAACGTACATTTAGCCACTCTTATAATTTATTGACCTTTATTCTATCTTCTAAACACCCCAAAATTAATTAACAAATATTAAAATCGAACAAACAATTGTTAATGAAAAATAAAGAATATCTTTAATTTTTTATTACTTTACGTCCAAGTTTATAAAATTGGATTAAACTTAAATACTCAGCACTCTTAGATAAAAAAGGGAGGAAATCTCTTTTTTAAAATAAAAACAATGTGTTAAAAATCAATGCAAGCCTTTTTATCTCCCTTTACTTAGTTTAATGACTAAAGTTCTGCCACTACTTACCGATACTGTTTGTTCTTAAATAAGTTACCAATACTTATTAATTTTTATTTATCCAGGGTTAAGCATGTTCTTTAAAAACTTTAAAATTCGTACAAAGTTAACCATCGCATTTACAACTTTTGTGATGTTAATTATGTTGGGTTCTAGTTTCGCATTAATGGGTTTAAATAGTGCGAATCAAGATATTCATGATGTCGTTGATGATATCTATCCAACCACGGTCAAAGCCAATTTACTGATTAATAATTTCAATGAGTTTATTATATTTCAGCAAATCACGATGCTTGATGAGCAAGAAAGTTTAGCAATTGAACAAGAGAACAAAAAAGCAGAGATCACAGCTAAAGTTGCACAATTGCTGAAAGAGTTAGATGAAACTACACACGATGCTGAGTCAAAAAAAATCTTAGCAGAAGTTTATGACATTCGTCAGCAATATATAACCTCTCAAAACTTTGTAATAAAGGCATTTAATGAAAATAACAGACACGCCGCAGTCAATGAACTGATCACAAAAACCTCCGCTATCCAATTAAAATATCGCGATAAAATATTAGAGTTTATCGAATTACAAAATCAAAAAATGGAGGAGGTAGGTGACGCTGTTGAACGTAATTTCATTGAGAAAAGAACATTTTTAATTTTATTAACTCTTGTCAGTATTATTGTGGGCAGTATTTTAGGATGGTTTATAACTAAAGGCATTACTCTCCCATTAGAGAAGGCAATAAACTTTGCAAAAGCCATTGCAAATGGTGATTTAACACAAGAAGTGAATACTGATTATCATGATGAAGTAGGGATATTATTACGGGCCCTCGCTGAAATGAAAAAGCGCCTATTAGAGGTTGTGCAAAATGTACAAAATGGCGCTGAAAATATTTCATCGGCAGCAGAGCAAATTACTGCTGGTAGCCAAAATTTAGCAGCAAGAACAGAAGAACAAGCAACATCAGTAGAAGAAACGGCAAGCTCAATGGAGCAAATGACGTCAACCGTTAAAAACACAACGGATCATACTCATAATGCAATTAATGTTGCTGAAAAAACTGAAGTCGCCGTACATCACAATGGCAAAATGATGCTTCAGCTAACTGAAAAAATGAGAGCAATTAATAGCTCATCATCTCAAATGACAGATATTATTAACTTAATTGATGCCATTGCATTCCAAACTAATATTCTTGCACTAAATGCTGCTGTTGAAGCCGCTAGAGCAGGTGAACATGGTAAAGGTTTTGCAGTTGTTGCTGGTGAAGTCAGACTACTGGCACAAAAAAGTGCAGATTCCGCTAATAATATACGCACTCTTATCGATAACTCATCAACTCAAACACAGGAAGGGATGGAATTAGTTGAGCAAGCAGGCTCTCAAATCAAAAAAATGATCACCGATGTTGAAGAGATCAGCGCATTATTACGAGAAATTGGGCAAGCAAGTAATGAGCAAAGCGCTGGTATATCACAAATAAACAATGCTATAAGTCAGCTTGATTCGACAACTCAACAAAATGCAGGATTAGTTGAAGAATCTGTCGCAGCCGCAAATTCTCTCAACGACCAAGCCTTAAATCTAACCAAACTCGTTAATTACTTTCAGATTAAGTGCATCTAATTCGTTATTGTATTAGATAGTGTTGTTCAAGGTCACTCAGTGGAAACTGTCGTGACCTTGAAATCATATTTAGATGAAAGAATAACCTTTTATATCAACCAAAAACGTGAGTTAAATGTGCTTTATATTCAGCAATATCATTATCAATTTTTGGCTCTTTAATAACGTCATTGACCATAAAAGTTGGTAATTGAGATAATCCTAAAAATTGTTGTGATTTGTGAAAAGCAAAATAAACACCATCAACACCTCTGCCATCAAAAAAATTGCCAAATTCATTAAAGGCTTCAACGGGAGCATTCCACGTTACAGAGAGCATGTATTTTTTACCTTGTAATAGTCCCCCTGTACCGTATTGCTTTTTAGGATCACGACGAGTACGTCCATCATTCTCATATAACTTTCCATGACCAAATGTATACACATCATCCATATATTTTTTTACTTTCCATGGCATCATCATCCACCAGCCAGGCATTTGATAAATAATGGTGTCTGCCCATAGAAATTTTTCTATTTCATCATCAATATCATAGCCTTCTTCTATTTGAGTCTCTTTAACACCATGACCTAATGTGACTAAATGTTCAGTCGCAACATCATGCAATGTGCGGTTTAATCGACCAGCAGAATGACCAAATTTTTGACCACCATTAATCAGTAAAATATTCATGCTAACTCCTAAATTTTTTCTTGCGATGTGTCTAATGGAGTTAATTTAACAGGAAATAAATAAGTTCGCACACGACAATAAAATCACAAAACAAACAAAAAACAGAATTATAATCTTTATTTTGACTAAAAAAATCAGTTTTAAAAACAAAAAACCAGAAATAATCACTTTTACGATTACGTATATTAATAATAGCGATTATTGCTTTTTAGGTAAAAGTCTATTGTTTCTTAGACTATTTTTTTAATGACTGGCTGTTATAACATTAATAGGAGCACCTTCTAGCCAGATAGGATTGTATTACTATCACATTGAGATAAATTGTAAGAAATAAAGCACATCAATGTGCTAAAAGTTACAGCTTTAATGTATCTGATAGATATTGAGTTAAACTATCAATAAAAACGCGAATGCGCTGGCTCACCACACGATCACTATAATAAACAGCATGAAAAGGTAATGGCATAGATTGTATTTTATCGCTAAATAGTTCAACTAGTTTGCCTTCTTGAATATCTTTATTCACCACAAAATCAGATAAACAAGCTATTCCTTCACCACTCATACATAGTTGCCTTAATGTTTCGCCATTGTTTGCAGATATCCCTTCCGTTACCGTAATGAATACATTTTTTTCGATTTCTAAAGGCCATGTATTTAATGAAACAGGCTCAGTAAATGTTAAACAAGTATGTTCGCTCAACATTTGCGCTGTTGTCGGAAATCCTTTTCGCTCAATATATTTTGGCGAAGCAATAATTTTGCGATGGCTATTAAATAAAGGACGAGCACGTAAACTTGAATCGGTTAAATGACCAACTCGTATAGCCACATCCACTTTACGTTCAATTAAATTAACAAAGGTTTCAGAAGAGACTAATGACAAAATAATATCAGGATATTGTTGACGAAAAACAGAAATAAAAGGGATCAAAAGATGCAATACCACAGGTGTAGCAGCGTCAATACGCAATAAGCCTTTAGGGGAACGTTGTGTACCATGTAACTCATTTTCAGCGGCTTGCATCTCTTGCAATATCACTTTCATCCGCTGAAAATAAAGTTCACCTTCTGAAGTAAGAGCTATTTGGCGGGTTGTTCTATTCAGTAAATTAACACCTAATTTATCTTCTAATTTTTTTACAGTACGACTTACCGCTGAATTAGCGAGATTCAGTTTATCTGCAGCTTTTGTAAAACTTTTATGTTCAACGACTTCAACAAATACTCTCGCTTCTTCTGATGTTGCTTTCATATCATAAACCTCGGTAGCATTAAGTAACGCACTGAAATTTAAGAATACGAGTATCTTTTCATTATTGCAATTAAGTTAATAATAGAGAGATATAGTGAGTTACTAGTCATAATCCACTATAAGTAATGTATATATAAAAAAAATAAGCAGGTAATCCTTAATGAGATACCTGCTTAACTCACTGTGGAAAAAATAACATTAAGCTAATTTCTCAATAAATTTAATCTCTAGTGAATCAGTTTTATCTTTTAAATTTTCAATAAATGCTTTCATATGTGCCGTTTCATTATGTTTATCAATGGCACTTTGGTTCTCCCATATTTCAAAGAAAATAAAAGTTCTTGGTTGAGTGGTATCCTTATGAAGTTCATACTGGATACAACCTTCGTCTTGATGACTTGGCTTTATCATCGCCAGACAAGCAGACAAAACATCACTCTCATAATTTTCTTTTGCCACAATAGTGGCTATTAATCTGATATTGTTCATATAAAATCCTATCGCTCGGCTATGAGATTGTTAAGTACATTGATTAATAAACTCAAATTACTCTAACACAATTCTTATCTCATTCTTCATTCCAATTATTTCCATTTAAGCAAAAGTATTTTCCATTTAAGCAACTGGATCTACCTCAAAGAAATGGTGATTAACCCTTGTCTCTAAGTAAAACTTCTCAATCAAAGTAGTGAACAAATAATCCCTACTTTGTCACGAGTGTCATTACAATAGCTTTTACAATGGCATTCTATTTATACATTAACGCGCATTTATCCCAATGAAAAAAAGCAACCTAGTTCACACTTTTGTTCTTTTTTTATGTGTAACAACATCGCCAATGAAATGTAAACAAATTTACCAATATCAGACAAACTGTTTGTATTTGCAAAATAATTTCAACGGTAATGGATAGTGTCAAATGTTAAATCCTAAAACATCGCTAACATAATCGCTGATTTCTGTTATCAAAACAGGGCTATTTAATGATGAAAATAATCTTTTCACTATTAATACTTCCATAATAATCTCAACGTAATATCACTTATTGTAACTGAAGCTTATCGCGCTAAAAAATATCCTTCCCCCTCTCTCGCGCTAAAGAAAATAGTTCGCGAGAAATTATTACATAGTTAAAACAAAAATAATTATCTACAAACTCATTTTTCAATCATTTTTTTACTTTCAATATTTGTATGACAATTTTTAGGTAAAACAAATATCTTATCTAAAAATGAAACTATTACTTCAAGAACATTTCATATCTTATTTTTGCTCTATAACAGTTAACTTAAACACTTTAAATAAGGTATATAAAAACCATTAAATAAATATTTTCCTCTTATTACATAGGGTTTATTCTATGCTTTTTCATTTATGAAAATAAGAAAAAATAAATTTTTTTACTTTTAAAAATACGATCAAGATCACTTAAATTATGTCTTTAACTGAAAATCATTAAGAATAACCATTCTCATTTTATATTTATTTTACATATTACACATCCATTATCTCCCTGATTTGTATTACAATTAAATCTAGTGCCAAAGCGAGTCATTGTGCCCATTAAGAGACAAAAAGAAGTCAATCATTGATGAGAAAATTATATTAACATCCACTTAAAAAATTAATATAAAAATATTAATTTTGTATAATTAACATTGTTATATTAAAAAAAATAAAAAGAAATCAATAATAATAAATTATATTCTTAGACTAAAATAAAAACATCTATAATCATAATAAAAAAATACCGTTCATTATAAATAAAAAAACAATAAAAAAACAACATAAAGAAAAAATTAATATAAAAACAAAAAATAAAAATAAACATAAAAAATCAAAAGAAAAATAAATTTAACAATAAAACATATTATTAGGAAAATAAAACCAACGATAATTTAAATAATAAAAAATAAAAAATTATAATAATTAAAAATTGAAATAAATAATTTTCAGCCTATTTGTTAATAAAATACCCCTCCCACAAATACATTAATTTAATTTATGATTAATCAAGGCATAGATAATCATTTCTATCCTAAAAAATAGCATTTTAGACTTAAATTCATCTTTTTATTACATAGCTAAAACCATCAATATCGTTCTTTTTTTCATCAAAAACCAATTTGATAACAACATTAGCAATCCAATTACATTGATGAACATCAAAAAACACGACAATTAACAAGCAAATAATGAGAAAAAAGGAATTTTTTTATATTTGTCACACAATTGATTTTATTCTATTACATCTCAATAAATATTCCCTACAATAGCCAACCAATCTAGCCTAACAATTTCATGAGTGATAATGTTTTTCATTGTTTAGGCTGGTAACTATCTTTTTTTATTTATGATTTATCGTTTCAGCAAAGTAGAGCATTAATAAAACCTAGTACCCTACACAATTATATGATGACCAATTTATAGGTTTGCCAACGCAGTTATAAACGATAAAAATTGCAAACTTAAGGATAAAAATAATCATGTCCGACTATCTATCATTCTTATTAGGTATTGTGCCTTTAGCGGTTTTGATTTTTATGATCTTAAAAATGAAATCAGCCGTTCACCATGCCGTGCTTGTGTCTTTAGTGATAACGGTTGCGCTGGCCATTTTCCATTGGAACAACACCATTCAATTTGCTTCAGTCTCGGTCCTTTATGGTGCAGTTAAAGGATTGTGGCCAATCATCATCGTCATTCTTGCCGCTATTTATAGTTATAACTTAATGCTAAAGACAGGTGGCATGGATGTACTGAAAGATGTACTCGCGGGTATAAGTGATGATAAGCGCGTGCAAGTTCTGCTTATCTCATGGTGTTTTGGTGGCTTCCTTGAAGCAGTTGCGGGTTATGGTACTGCAGTTGCTATTCCTATCGGCATTTTAATCGCACTTGGATTTGATCCTTTTAAAGCAGCTGTTGCCTCTTTAGTTGCCAATACGGTTCCTACTGCTTTTGGTGCGGTCGGCATTCCTGTTTCAATTTTGGCACAAAACACTGGGCTTGATGTATTAGTGCTAAGTAAAACGATTATCATTCAGTTGGGATTATTTAATATCGTCTTGCCTTTTGTCATCGTTGCCATTGCTGGTGGTGGAATTAAAGCAATTAAAGGTGTCGGATTTATTACTTTAATGTGTGGTATCAGTACACTGATCCCTCAATATATCGTTGCTGCTAATTTAGGTGCTGAATTACCGGCGTTTGCTGGTAGCTTAGTCAGCTTAATTGTGGTTATTTTCCTTGCTAAACGCATGAAAAACAGTGGTGATAAACAACAAAATATCAAAAAGCACACGGGCAAAGAGTTGTTAGTAGCAAGTTCTATTTACTTGTTTACCTTTATTTTTATTTTAGCGTGCTCACCTTTATTCCCTACACTTCAAAGCATGGCGGGTTCAATATCCACAAAGATCCCATTTGTATTAAGTGAGACACAAACGGAATATCAAACCATTGCTTGGTTAAGTACACCAGGTGTATTAATTATTCTCGCCAGCTTTGTAGGCGGCACCATTCAAGGTGCAAGCGTTTCAACACTTATCTCTGTTCTGGTTAAAACGACGATCCAACTGAAAAACTCTATTATTGCCATCACAGCAATTGTAGCGATGGCAACTGTCATGGATTTCAGTGGCATGATTGGCAGTATCGCCGAAACCTTAGTTGATTTCACAGGTGCAGGATTTATCTTTATTGCGCCAGTAATCGGTGCGTTGGGAACCTTCGTAACCGGTAGTGACACCAACTCTAACGTACTGTTTGGTAAGTTACAAACCAGTGCGGCCGCTAAACTCAATATCGATCCATTTATTCTGGCTGCTGCCAATACCTCTGGTGCTACGGGCGGTAAAATGATTTCACCACAAAGTATCGCCATTGCTGTTTCAGCGACCAAAATGGATGGTCAAAGCAGCGCCATCATGCGTGAAACCTTAAAATACTGTATCGCCTATATCATTATTCTCGGGGCGAAGATCGGTATTATTTATCATCTAATGAACTAATTAATAAGGAGAAGGGAGTGTGTTCACTCCCCCTCTTCTCCTTTTATAACAAATCAATAAAAGAATTTTATCTTTAGTAAAAATGACAACATCTGAGCGATGTTTTGGAGTTCGATTAATGAAAGTTAATTTTTATGCGACCTGTCTTGGTGATGTGCTGAAAGCAGATTCAGCTCGAGACACCGTCCTGTTACTTGAAAAATTAGGCTGCGAAGTCTTGTTTCAAGAACGCCAAGGTTGCTGTGGTCAGCCAGCGCTTAATAGCGGTTATGTAAATAACGCAAAACCAGCCATGAAATCGTTAATTGAAACATTGGAAGTAAACGACTATCCCATTATTTCACCCGCAGGCTCCTGTACTTATGCCATTAAAGGCTATCCAACTTACCTTGCTGATGAACCTCAATGGGCATTACGGGCACAAGGTGTTGCCGATCGCCTGATTGATTTAACCAGCTTTATTGTTAACAAACTTGGTGTTGTTGATGTTGGCGCTCGCCTTCCTGGTAAAGCGGTTTATCACCCATCTTGCAGTTTAACCAGAAAATTAGGTGTCGTAAGTGAGCCTTTAACATTATTAAAACATGTTGAAGGTCTTGAAATGTTGCCATTTGCAAACTCAGAAACCTGCTGTGGCTTTGGGGGGACATTCTCCGTGAAGATGTCTGAAATTTCAGGTGAGATGGTGACCGAAAAAGTAAAACATATCATGGATGTGAGCCCTGATTATGTCATTGGTGCCGATACAAGTTGCTTAATCAACATTCAAGGTCGCTTAAGTCGTGAAAAGCGTCCTGTAAAAGTGTTGCATATTGCACAAGTTTTAATGAGCCAATAAAGGGAGCTTGCTTATGTCTATCAAAACCAGTGATATAGATTTCAGACCTCGTCTAGAACATGAAATGAAAGACACAATCATGCGTAATGCGGTTGTTATGGCGCAAGAACGTATTGGGGCTAACCGTCAAATCATGGTCAAAGAGCTGGGAGATTGGGAAGAGTGGCGTGATCGCGCTGAACAAATCCGTAACCATGTTCTTGAAAACTTAGATGCTTATCTCTATCAATTATCTGAAAAAGTAACAGAAAACGGAGGTCATGTTTATTTTGCTAAAACAGCAGAAGATGCCTCTCGTTACATTTGTGACGTTGCCAAAAAGAAAAACGCGAAGAAGATCGTAAAATCTAAATCAATGGTCACCGAAGAAATTGGGATGAATAAAGCCTTACAGAATGAAGGCATTGAGATCATCGAAACTGACCTTGGTGAATATATTCTTCAATTAGATAACGATCCACCGTCTCATATCGTGGTTCCTGCGATCCACAAAGATCGTTATCAAATTCGCAAAGTCTTAAATGAAAAACTCAATTATGAAGGCAGTGAAACGCCTGAAGATATGACGCTTTTCATTAGACAACGTATAAGACAAGATTTCCTTTCTGCAGATATTGGCGTTACTGGTTGTAACTTTGCAGTAGCTGAAACAGGCACCGTCTGTTTAGTCACTAACGAAGGTAATGCCAGAATGACCACCACATTACCTAAAACCCATATTGCAGTCATGGGCATGGAACGTGTGGCACCGACATTTGAAGAAGTTGATCCATTAATTACTATGTTATGCCGTAGCGCGGTTGGTTCTCGTTTAACCAGTTATAACACTTGGGTAACTGGCCCACGTGAAGCTGGCAATGTTGATGGTCCTGAAGAATTCCATTTAGTGATTGTCGACAATGGTCGTTCTGAAATTTTAGGCTCACAATTTAAAGATATTTTACGCTGTATCCGTTGTGGTGCTTGTCTTAATACATGCCCTGCTTATCGTAATATTGGTGGACATGCTTATGGTTCAATTTATCCAGGTCCAATTGGTGCGGTCATTTCACCACTGCTAGGGGGCTATAAAGATTTCCATGATCTCCCTTACGCTTGTTCATTATGTAATGCATGTAATGTGGTTTGCCCAGTCAAAATTCCTTTAGCACAACTCATTTTAAAACATCGCCGAGTGATGGCAGAAACAGGTCTTACACCCAAAGCTGAACGTCGAGTCACCGGTATGTTTAACTACCTCAATTCACACCCTGCTCTTTGGAAAGTGGGTATGAATGTTGGTGCGAAAATGGCGGGATTAATGATCAAAAATGGTTCTACACCAATCAAAATCAGTGTTCTTAACGATTGGATGGAATCACGCGATCTCCCTGAACCGGATGGTTATAGCTTCCGTAGTTGGTTTAAACGCCATAAAGCAGAAGGAAAAAAATAATATGTTAAACGAACAAAACCGTAATGAATTTCTGCAAACTATTGCTGAAAAATTAGGGCGTCCTATCGCTCATAAACCACAGCCACAACCTACACCGGTAAATAATTTAGCAAAAACACGGTTAACTAATTTAACTCAAGATGAATTGTGCAAAGAATTTACCGATTTTGCACAAACTCAAATGGTGAAATGTGTTGTTAGTAAACCAGAAGAGCTTATCAATAGCTTAATTGATCTCTGTGAAAGTTATGATTGTAAAGGCTCAGTGGTAATAAGTGGTGATGATCGCCTAGATGCACTAGGTGTGACAAAAGCGATTAGTGAAAAATACGAAACCTATATTTGGAACCCAGAACTTGGTCATGAAAATATTATTCATGCTGAACGCTCTCAAATTGGAATTGTCTTTGCTGAAGCGGGCCTAACTGAATCAGGAGGGATTGTCTTATTTTCTTCACCAGAAAAAGGACGTGCCGTTAGCTTACTACCTGAAACATCTATTGTTATTCTACGTAAAAGTGATATTTTGCCTCGTGTGGCTCAAATTGCTGAGCGTTTACATAAGATGGCTCAAGAAGGTGTGAGAATGCCGTCTTGTATCAATTTAATTGGTGGTGCAAGTTCTACTGCTGATATTGAGTTGATTAAAGTGTGGGGGGTTCATGGCCCTGTTCATGCGGCTTATTTAATTATTGAAGATTGCTAATTCAAGATAAAATAACGTTAAAACGATAACAAAATAACTAACAGTCTGAGTCAATCATCGACTCCCAAATCAAACCCAAAAGATAAGTTAATGGCTTTTGGGTTTTCTCTATTGTTTACCAATTAATTATTTAATAAAACTTTTGCTCTCCATTGATTCAATTTTATTTCACATGCGAGTAAAACATCTCCTGCCCCCGTTCCCCCCATTAGTAATGCAGATTGTCGTTGGCATTCAGCGCTTCTAAATTGAATAAAATGCTGTTGAGAACTGGTTAATGCATCAATGGCACTTTTCGCTGCAACAGAATCAGTATCTTCAAGATCACTCTTACTTTTGTCATAAATGACATTCATTTGCTGTTCTGCCAGTTTTAACTCATCCAATAAACAAGCTTGCACTGCTGTTCTTGGCTCGTTTGCAGTCACTTCATAACATTTTGCTAAAGGATCGTATTTGTTTTGTGCCAAAGAAAAAAAACTAACTGTCAGTAAGCTACAGAAGATCATAAATAAACTTATCTTCACACGAACTCCTTATAGATATTTATAATAAAATTTATGCTCAACATAATGTATAAAATAGCCAATATTACATCTATTAGTGCGAACAGTATCATTTTAATGATATATCGCATATTACTCGATAACTTTAAATTTCAATCAAGTAATTATAAAAAAACATTATTAATACCTTTTAAATTAAAACCTGTTTTTTTTCTTAGTATAGCAATAGAAAATCCACTTTTTTTGCAGTAATCTCATACTATTCTTATTGGCAATTTTTAACTAAAAACGACCAGTGGTATCACCAATATGCTCTACAAATTCACTCCCATTATTCTTCTCATCATTTCCAACGTTTTTATGACATTTGCTTGGTATGGACACCTAAAATATGGCAATAAACCCCTTATTGTTGTCATTATTTTAAGCTGGTTGATTGCCTTTGTTGAATACTGTTTTGCTGTACCCGCAAATCGCATTGGTCATAATTATTACAGTGCGGCAGAATTAAAAACCATACAAGAAGTGATCACATTAACTATTTTCGCTATTTTTTCTGTCACTTATTTAGGAGAAAATTTTACATTAAATCACTTTATTGGTTTTCTTTTAATTGGTGCAGGTGCTTTATTTATCTTTAAAGGTCCTTTTTAGAAAAACCAATTAATAGATATTGTTAGCTCATCTTTTCAGCATATTATCTACGCTTATTTTATTATCGCCTTATCAAAACTGATAAGGCTTTTTTATTCAAAACTTAACTTTTTGATTACTTTTAATACTATTTATAGTGTGGTTTTTACGGAGGGTTAAATAACACCATCACTTACCATTAAGTTATATAGTCTATTTAGATAATTTTTCCAAAATAATAGTCTGTTTTTTAATAAATAAGCTCTACATATAGAAATATTTCTCTTGAAAAATATTTTTCATTCAGCGCATAATGATTGCTCTAAGAGAAGCATCGTTTCTCTGTCTTTTTTGCTTCTCTTAAACTACCGCACACTTAGAACGTGCGTTTTGTCACTTTAACGTCAGATAAAATGGTATCTGGTATGAGCAAACATTCTAACGATTTTATTTATATGCAGGATAACCCCTGTATGCATTGTGGTGCTTGTTGCGCCTATTTTAGAGTTTCGTTCTATTGGGCTGAAATGGTAAGTGGTGGAGGCGTGGTTCCTGATGAACTAACAGAGCCATTAACGCCTTTTCTCTCTTGCATGAAAGGAACAAATTCTAAAAAACCACGCTGTGACAAACTGATTGGTGAGGTGGGAGAGTGTGTAAGCTGCTCTATCTACGAGCAACGCCCTTCTCCTTGCCGTGAGTTCCAACAATCTTGGGTAAATGGCATCCATAATGAAGCTTGCGATCGTGCGAGAGCGGCTTATGGTTTACCGCCATTAACTCACATCACATTGCCTCACAGCGCGTAAGACATCAGAGGGGTTAATCCCCTCCTGATCATTTAATACTACCCAATATGCATTTTTTATAAAAAATAAAATAATAGAACAAAAAAGCATTATTAAATAACACGTTAGTTTGACTTTATTTTTAAATAACCTAGTATATAAAGGAATTAATTAATAACTCTTATTTAGTGAGGTTTTTTATTTAAAAAAAGCAACAAACTTGGGGGGCATTATGATCAGTAGCTCTTTTTTTATCCTTTTCCTTTCTTTTATCTGTTCTACTGCTGTCGTTAGTATGTTACTCGGTGGCTTAGAGGAATAATTATGAATATTTCTGATGAAAATATTCTTTCCCAGAAATAATGCCCATACTTTACATAAAATCAGTATGGGCATTATTTTTTATATTTATTTTTGCTGTTGTTATTTTTATTCTATTTTTTATAAAAAACTAAACATATCAATTTTTCCTCACTTACCTATTTAGTAAGTAAAATGCCCGGTTATTTTCCATGAAAATAAGACATCCTCAGCAACTTGCCCAAATCCAATATTATGCATAACGAGATAGCGTTGGTTATCCCAACTTTTTTTATTTACTACAATGCCAATATGAGGCCGTCCATTATCTAAACGCCAGCTCACAATATCGCCTGGAACATAATCTTTTGCATTTTTTGTAATCGGCTTTACTTTTCCTTTTCGTGTAAAAAAGACTTCTAAATTGGGAACTCTACGGTGATCAATGTTCGTATCAGGCTTATTCAATCCCCACATTCTTTTACTTGGGTAAGCAGAAAAATGTGCTTTAATGTCTTCATGCAGTAATTTTTGTAGATCGATATCAATTCCACGATAACTACGAATAATAACGTCGCTACAAACTCCTTTATAAGCAGGAACATCACCATTTGGGTAATCTATTTTGCGATAATCTGAGTCATAAATTACGGCTCTTGGTAAATCAGTGGCATATTCCACCAGCTTTTTATTTTGCTCTGCCGTTATTGCTTTGGCACTTGAAAAAGGAATAATCAATAAAAGCAAAAAGCTGAGTACCATTATTCTCATTATATAATCTCCATGAAAAGTTAAATCCATTATCTTTAAAGAAGGGATTGGATGATCTGTTTATACTGATAAAACACAGTATAAAAATATAAGTGGAATCTTAATTAATTTTTAAATATAACATAAAAAAACCGAGCGACTTTTTACAGTTAGCTCGGCTGATAATAAAATGAAAGAGAAAGAGATCTAATTAAGAGAAATAATTAGTTCAACACAATATGGCTTTTGCGTCGTAAACTGGCAAAAAGCATATAAATCGCCGTCACTAATAACACCACAAAGAAGAAGTTCATAATGCCATTATTGGCAGCTTGAGCCATAAACATTCCTGCGCCTAAAGGCCCAATGGCAGAACCAATGCTATAACTTAATAACATTACTTGTGTGATTGCGACAATATAACTTGCATTAACATGATCACACGCCAATGTAATAGCGATAGGATAAAGTGCAAAAGAAGACATTCCCAATAACGCTAGTGCAATAATAAGCACCATATAATCGCTAGAAAGATAAGTCAGTCCCATGGCAAAAACGCCCACTAAACACATCATCGCTAATAACAGTGTCTTACTTATCATCACAGACAATTTGCTAATAATAGGCTGAACCACCATTCCACCTAGAATAATCGCTGCCATCAGCACACCTATTTGGTCTGTTGTAAATTGCCCTTGATTTAAAGCCAATGGCATCATGCCATAAATACTGCCCATCACCACCCCAGAGACCATACAGCCCACTAAAGCCGCTTTATTTAATCGGCTCATCTGCTTGAGTGACAAACTTTTATGATCATGTCCTTGTGGTTGCCCTTGTTTAAAAAGCAGAGGCGGTAATACGGCGATTAATAACAAAACTAATATCGCCATAAACGGGATAGCACCTTGCGTACCAATTGCACCAATTGCCAATTGTCCTAATGTTGTGCCACCATAAAGCGAGGTCATATAAAAACCTAAGCGTTTAGCTCGCTCTTTAGGATTATCGCCAATTAATAGCCATGACTCGACAACAACAAATATCCCTGCGACCGCCATACCACCAATAAAACGGAAAATTATCCATGCTGATAAATAAGGCATGAAAGGCAACACACCGACAGTCACTGCCAGTAATAATAAAAATACAACGAAAGAAAGACGATGCCCTATTCTTGCAATAATAGGTTCTATCATGACTGAACCTATTAATAATCCGATAAAATAAATACTTGCTAACCAACTGGCATAGAGTGTATCCATTCCAAAACTGCTCATAGACAGCGGAATTAAACTCATTAAATAGCCTGACGCGATAGCAAATACCGTTAACCCAGCCACAGGTACTAATGTACTGTCGCCTTTGCGTACCAAAGTAGTGTGCTGTTTCACTACCCTCGTCTCCACAATCAAAACGGTTGATGATGCGCTGTTTTCTCGATGCCAGATAGAGGCGGTTCTTTTATCTAGGAAAGATAAAAGAAACAAAGGTGAAAACAGTGGATGGCGTCCCTAAATTTAGGAGACGCGAATATAACGCTTAAACTGCCATAAATAAAATTATAAAATCTAATGCCAACAAACAATTTTATTTATATCACTCACAATTATCGTCTTTTCCTACAAAAAATAAATAGCTTGATTAAAATATTTATTTTAATAAAAAGATAAACCTTTTTTATTAAAATCATTACGGATAAATACGTATTCAGTAAAATAAGAAATACTTATAGCTATCCTATTATTGCCCTATAGGATAGCTAAAAATAAAGAGATACTTTTGTTTATTCTGCGCTTTTTTCTAAAGCAATATTTATGGCATCAGGGATTGAACCACCATGGCCTTTACCTTCAAATAGATAAAATTTACACTGTTTTCCTTCATCCAATAAATATTGGCATAACTGGCGTTGCGTTAACCAACTACTGCGCTCTTGATAATTCTTTTGTTGTTCTTCACTTAATTTACTTAAATCTGGTTTTTCTTCTTTTTCACCTAGCGTTATTGTAATAGAAATATCATCAGGAATAGCTTGCCATTGTTCTTTTTTTACCCACTCACCGTTTCCCCACCATAAAGAAGGGCTTGCTGCTATATAACGTTGAAACGTTTCTGGATGATTAAATAAAACATATAGCGTAAATACACCGCCAAAAGAGTGACCAAAAAGAGATTGCTGGGTAACTGAAATATTCTCTTTCGCGAGTTGTTCAAACGCATAAGGCCTGACTTGCATTAGGATAAAATGATAAAAACTCTCTGCATTTCCGCCTTGATTAAATGCCTCTCCTTTTACACTCGGCGTATAGTCATGCGTTCTCTCTGTAATAAAATAAGCTTTATCACCCACATACCCCACACTAATAATTGCAGGTAGCGGTTTATTTTTCTGCTTTATAGCTTCGTTTATCATCAATGGAAACTGCGCATTTCCATCAACACTATAAATGAGCGCTGCCTTAGTGGTATTTTTAGGAATAGCAAGAAAGAGACGATATTGCTTTCCTTCATATGCCACTTCTTTTTGTGTGATTTGATAATAAGATTGTGCTTGTTCTTCAATTTTAGGCACTTCTTGGTTAGGTCTAGCTTGAGCAACCGCAGATAACATAATCATTCCACATAACATTAGTATTCGCATAAATCAGATACTCTGTCAGTAATATAAAAAGGTGAACAGTTAAACTGAAAATAATAGAAAGTGATAAAAAATAAACCCCATATAAAATACGGGGTTTATTTCAATTTAGGCTCAATTAGAAACTATATTTAATATTCGCCCAATAACGACGTCCTTCATCAACTACCCAGTTACCGCCTTTATCATTTACAGCAGGCCCTGTTTCATCTGTAATATTTAATACTGCGAAGTTAAACATGGTATTTTTATTAAAGTTGTAGGTCATCCCTAAATCAAAGGTTGTGTACCCACTACGATAACGTGCACCTGAATGGCTATTTCGTTGTGCTGCCCAAATTTGTTTGCCCGTATAAGCGGTATTGGCATAAAAACTAGTCGCTTCATCAAACTGCCAATCCACGCGTGCGTTGGCACTGTGTTTAGGCGTCATATCTAGTGGATATCCTTTTAATGACTCACCAGAAGCTAGCTTTTCGTCATCACTTTTACGTTCTGAATCAATATAGGTGTAGTTCGCATTAATATGCCAGCTTTCAGCAATAGGGAAACCAATCGCGGTTTCAATTCCTTTAATATTCGCCTTTCCTACATTGTCATACTGATATAAATCTAATCCAGTGATTGGATCTTTCTCAGCAGTTTTGTAATTCGTTAACTTATCTTTAAAATCCGTATTAAAGAAAGTCACACTTGCAGTAACGCCATCCCCGTTATCATAACCAATACCAATTTCTTGGCTAACTGAAGTTTCAGGTTTTAAATCACGATTACCATACATAATTGCATGGCCTTTATCGGTTGAGGTGCCATATTCTGGGCTGATTTCACGCAGGCTTGGCGCTTTAAAGGCTTTCGCTACACCACCTTTTAAAGTCAATTCATCTGTTAAATGATAAACGGCATAGGCTCTTGGGCTCCAGTGATTACCGTAATACTCGTGATCATCAAGACGCACACCTCCCGTCAATGCTAAATCATCCGTAACGCTATATTCATCTTCAATAAATAACGCTTTTTGATCAGCCGTAATGGTCGATTGTTTTATATCTTTGCCACCAAGAGACGATTCATCTTTTAAACGTGAATATTGATATTGACCACCAAAGGTCATCACATTTGAAGGTAAAAACGCGGTAAATTTTGCATCAAAAACGGTATTAGTGATCTCAGGGCGACGATCTTCGTAATATTTATAGCTATTTCCCGTCGCCTTATCAACGGCTTCGGTTTTTTGAATACGTTTAGTTTGTTCTTGATAAACACTTAATTCAGAGTGAAGAATATCAAACTGATTTTTATAAGTTAATGCCCAATGGTTACGATCATTATTGGTTTCTAACATCTTGTTTTTATCAAGACGCCCACCGCGATTGGTAAATTCACTCATGGATTTACCCGGTGTCGTTGTGCGTTGTAACGTATTACGACCTGCTTCTAATAAAATGGTTTGATTATCAGTCGGTGTAAATGCCAATTTTGCCGTAATATTTTTATTGTCATTACGACCTTGCCCATAAGTGATTTTATCTTCTGCACGTAAGTAGCTACTGCCATAAAGCTGTAAGCCTAATTTATCTTCAATTAAAGGCCCCGAAAGATAAAAATCACCATTAATAGAATCACCTGCATCACGGTTATGTTGTAATGTACCGCCAAGTGCAACAGAGCCATGCCACTCTTTTGTTACTGGTTTAGTGATGATATTGATAACACCACCCATTGCATCTGAACCATACAGAGATGACATGGGCCCACGAATCACTTCTATTCGTTCAATCGCATCTGCGGGTGGAATAAAGCCACCTTCATAACCACCACTCCCATTTGGGCGCGACTCGCGGCTATTTTGACGGCGACCATCAACAAGAATAAGTGTGTATTCACCCGGTAAACCACGCATCGTGATTTCTTGTTTGTTGGCATTACCGTTAATGCTAACACCTTCAACACCTTTTACGGCATCGGCTAAATCATGAACCGGTTTTTTTGCGAGTTGTTCTTTGCTAATCACGGTGATACTTGCTGGTGCATCTGTAATTTGTTGAGCAAACCCTGATGCTGATACAACAAGTTTCTCTTCTTTATTTTCTTGTGCATACAGCGGGTAAGAGGCAGATAAAATACAGGCGGTTAAAACACCCATTTTAAAGTTCATAGTGGTTCCCTGAATTAATAACAGTTATAGTAATGAGAATGATTAATATTAACTTAATCAAATATTCATGAGAATGATTTTCTTTTCATATTTGGTGTTTTTTTTTAATCTGTATCAAAGTAAATCATCACCATTTTCGCTAGACCTCTTTGTAAACAATTCAAACATAAAAAAAGCAGAAGGTATTAACCCTCTGCTTTCTTCTTTTGTAGGATATTTATAGATTTAACGGATCAACAAATCATCACACTGTTATTACCAGAACACAGCATAAAGCACACATAATATGACCATGATGGCATAGGAAGCGATGTTAAATCCGCTTTGTGTTTTAAAGGTTTTATCTGTTAATGTAATCGCCCCTACGCTGTCATCTGTTTTCGTTGAGGTTAAGCTCACTAAACCAATCACGACGGTTGTAAACATAAAGGTGTACATCATTTGATCAAGGAATGGCATACCTAAAGGCATTAATTTTAGGAATAGAGCAAACGGTATAGATAAGACCACACCAATAATCGCACCTTTTGCGTTTGTTTTTTTCCAGAATAAGCCTAATAGGAATACAGCTAAAATACCTGGACTTACTAAGCCAGTATATTCTTGAATATATTGGAATGCCTGATCGATACCACCCAATAATGGTGCGATAAAACAAGCAATAATCAGAGCAATAACCGCACTGATACGCCCCACATTCACTAAGCGCGTTTCAGAAGCTTTAGGCCCGACATATTCTTTATAAATATCCATCGTGAAGATAGTCGCGATAGAGTTAAGCATAGAGGCCAAAGATGAAACTATTGCAGCAGCAAGTGCAGCAAAAACAACACCTTTTGCACCTACTGGTAAGAACTGAGTTAACCAAGGATAGGCTTTATCTGCTTGCGACAACGTTGGAATATGCGCTTGTGCCATTGTCCCTAAGCCCGCCATTAATTCAGGGTTAGTTGTAATAACAAATGCAGCAATTCCCGGAACAACCACAAGAACAGGAACAATTAATTTTAAGAATGCAGCAAACACGAGTCCTTTTTGTGCTTCATTGATAGATTTAGCAGCTAAGGCACGCTGAATAATATATTGGTTAAAGCCCCAATAATAAAGGTTAGCAACCCATAAACCACCAATTAGCACAGCGATACCCGGTAAGTTCATAAACTGCGGGTTATCTTTTTCTAAGATCATTTTAAAGTGATCTGGCGCGGCTTGTGTCATTTTGCTTAAGCCTTCCATGATCCCACCATCACCACCGATATAGCTGACCGCTAATACCGAGGTAAATAAACCACCAAGGATAAGGAAGAACACTTGTACTACGTCTGTCCATGCAACAGCAGAAAGTCCACCATAAAGTGAATAGATAACCGCAAATAATGCTAAACCAATAATGGCATACATCATTGGTACACCTAAGATGGTTTCTAATGCCAATGAACCTAAATAAAGTACCGATGTTAAGTTAACAAAGATAAACAATGCCAACCAGAACACGGCAAGAATGGTTTTTAAATTACGGCTTTTAAAGCGATTCTCGACAAATTCTGGAATGGTATAAATACCTTTTTCGATAAAGACAGGTAAAAAGTATTTAGCAACAATAATTAATGTCAGCGCTGCCATCCATTCATAAGAGGCGATAGCAAGACCAATGGAGAAACCAGAACCTGACATACCAATAAATTGTTCTGCTGAAATATTCGCGGCAATAAGCGAAGAACCAATTGCCCACCAAGGAAGGGTTTTACCTGCTAAGAAATAATCCTTTGTTCCTTTTTTCTCACCATCCTTTGAACGAGAAACCCACAATCCTAGACTAATAATGATGACGACATAGAGGGCAAAAATTGCATAGTCTATTGTGCTTAATCCAACACCTTCTGTATGCATAATATTTTCCTTTCAGACCCATAGAGAGAGTAGATTTTAAATGTAAACGTTTTCACAATCTTTTTCCGTTACTCCGTTCACAAATTTATCGCTTATGTTACGTAAATGGATCACAAAATAAGAAAACAAACGATTACCATGGCGAGTAAAGCAAAATTTAAGCTTAAAATACAATGATAGCTTTATTTAATAAATTTCAGACTCTCAAATAATCGTTGAAAAAGGCCTTAAAATGATAACGATTACACAGGTTAATTAAGTTTGACCTCTTAATGTGAAAACCATTAAGAGGATAGACTAGATTAAAAAGTAAATAAGGTTATTTAGAGAGGTGACTAAGATTAAAAACAGAATTACGTTGAACTAATGTGGGTGAAAAAATACGTTGTTTTTGTTCGAGGATTTCACCTTTAGAAAGCCTGATAGCAAGTGTTGCGGCTTGCTCTGCCATCATTTGTACAGGATAACGCACCGTGGTTAAACGAGGGTGAATATAGCGTGCAATTAAGACATCATCAAAGCCAATAACTGAGATTTTTTCAGGTACAGGGATTTCATTTTCATCAAGAACAGATAAAGCCCCAGCGGCCATAAAATCGTTGTAAGTCACTACTGCTGTAAAATCAATTGATTTTGTTAGCAAATGCATCATGGCTTTTTCCCCCCCTTCACCTTCCGGCTCGCCATACTCAATATAGCTTTCAGGCAATGAGATATTATTAGCTTCTAATGCAGCTTTATAACCAGCAAGGCGCTGAGTTGTATCTTCAATATGATGAGTAGATGAAATATACGCGATTTTAGTATGCCCTTGACGAATAAGATGCTCTGTTGCCATCCATGCCCCTTTATAATTATCTAAAGCGACACAACGTTCGGCAATTTCAGGAATAAAACGGTTAATCAATACCATGCTTTTAACTTCATGCGCATAAGCCAGTAACTCTTTATCAGAGAGGGCTTTTGAATGAATAACAAGGCCATCGCAGCGGCTATTAATCAATAACTCAATAGCTTGTCGCTCATCTTGAGCATCATGATAACCATTACAGACTAAGATATGTTTCCCTGATTGTCTTGCAACGTTATCAACCGCTTTAACGAGTGTACCAAAAAAGGGATCAGAAACGTCATGCACTAAAACCCCCAAAGTTTGCGTACTTTGACTAACCAACGCCCTTGCTGCCGCATTAGGTCGATAGCCCAGTTTTTGCATCGCTGCATTAACGGTTTCGATAGATGTTTGACTAGCTTTCGGCGAGTTATTTATGACTCTAGATACCGTCGCGACAGAAACACCCGCTTCTTTCGCTACATCTTTGATAGTCGCCATATCCACTCCTTATGGATCACCTTTATTCATGGTTAAGAAATAACGAGCCGTTAATCTACAAACAAAGAAAAAAGAGAATAATAGAATTTAAGAGGCTTGATTATCAGCGAAGAAGTGAAATTTAAAAAGTAAAAAGATCAAATAAATAGTGAAAAGGAAAGCGTTTACACTTTCCTTTTGTTATTACGAGTAAAACTTATAGATTGTTTGGCTATTCCATGCTGTATTGGCAGGTAAAACACCTTGGTTTTCATGCCATTCAGGATGATTAGGGCCATCTGGAAAATATTGTGTTTCTAATGCCAATCCTGAGTAATTACCGTAATGGCGACTCTTTCCTCTTGTTCCTGCCAGAAAGTTACCTGTATAGAATTGGACAGAAGGCATGGTTGTAAAAACATCCATTTTAAGTTCGCCTTCAGGGGCAATAACGGTCGCAACGGGCTTTTTATCCTCAATCGCTTTTTTATCTAAAATAAATGCATGATCGTAACCATTTGCGGCTTTTTGACATTCATCTGCCATAAAATCAAGGCCAACACGTTTTAATTTACAAAAATCAAACCCAGTTCCAGCTACGCTTGCAAACTCACCCGTAGGAATATTGCCTTTACCATTTTTTAAATAATGAGTCGCACAAATTTTTAAATCATGCTCAAGCGCGGTGCGCTCAGTATGTTCGCCCGCAAGGTTGAAATATGCATGATTAGTTAAACTTAATGGCGTAGTTTTATCACTCATCGCCTGATAATCAATACATACTTCATTATTATCTGTCAGTGTATAGGTCACACTTACTTTTACCGTACCGGGAAAACCTTGGTCACCATCACTAGAAATTAGTGAAAAAGTGACAGATTGCGAAGATTGCGCCGTGATCCCCCAGCGAAGATGGCTAAAGTTTTGCTTACCGCCATGTAAGGTATTTTTGCCCTCATTAGCACTAATTTTATATTCTTGCCCCTCTAATACAAACTTGGCCCCTGCAATACGATTAGCAAAACGTCCAACCGTTGCGCCAAAATACGCGGTTTGTTGTTTATGGGCATTCATATCCGCAGAGCCTAATAACACATCCCGACGATATCCATTAACCGCTACAATACAGGTTAACCAAGTTGCTCCAATATCCATTAAAGAGATAGACATACCAAAACGATTTTTAAGCACGACCACTTGTGCAGGTTTTCCATCTGATGCAGGTTGTGCTGTCATTTGTTCAGGTTCAAGAAAGCGAAGCTCATTAGTCGCCATTATTTTGCCTCCGAATAGCCCGCTCCTTGGCTTGCAGAGCAGACATAGATAGTTTCTTTTAATCCCGTTTTAGCTTCGTATTGCGCCTTAACAGAGTCAACGACTTTATCAACTAAATCTGGTGTCACTAATGCTACGACACAACCACCAAATCCACCACCCGTCATTCTTACGCCACCACAATCACCAATCACCGATTTCACGATTTCAACCAATGAATCAACCTCTTTAACTGTGATTTCAAAATCATCGCGCATTGAGAGATGTGATTGCATCATTAACTTACTCAATGTACTTAAATCACCATGGCGTAAGGCTTCTGCAGCATC
Source organism: Proteus sp. TJ1640 (assembly GCF_003144445.1). Taxonomy (NCBI): domain Bacteria; kingdom Pseudomonadati; phylum Pseudomonadota; class Gammaproteobacteria; order Enterobacterales; family Morganellaceae; genus Proteus; species Proteus sp. TJ1640. Next base: position 191,352 of record NZ_PENY01000021.1, on the reverse strand, counting down.
TAATGTACGATCATTTTCAGTGATAACATGACGTGCCCGACGATAAACCACTTCGCTCATTAATGATTTTTTTGCAACTAAATCATCTAATGTGGCATCTCTTAATGCAGCCACATTTAGAATACGAGCAGCTTCTTCACACTGTTGACGACGGGTATTGTACTCACTATCCACTAAACCACGCTTTTTATTGGTATTGATAATCATCACAACCATATTTTCGGGCATTGTTACCGCTGACGTTTCTAATGAGCGACAATCGATTAATAGTGCATGATTTTCTTCACCACAAGCCGAAATAAGCTGATCCATAATGCCACAATTACAACCAACAAATTGGTTTTCTGCTTTTTGGCCATTTAATGCAATCTCTTTTTGGCTAATAGGTAATTGATAAAGTGTTTTAAGCGTTTGGCCAATGGCAACTTCTAATGCAGCAGAAGAACTTAACCCAGCACCTTGAGGGACATTTCCGGATATCGCAATATCCATACCATGAAAAGAGTAGTTATCTTTTTGTAGAAAATGAATAACACCACGAACGTAATTAGCCCACATTTTATTAGGTAAAAACTCAATGGTATTATCGAGGCTAAATTCATCAACATCATTTTGGTAATCAACCGCTATGACACGGATAGTATTATCTTCTCGTTTTGCCGCTGCAACGACCATTTGATAATTAATTGCACAAGGTAAAACAAAACCATCATTATAATCAGTATGTTCGCCAATAAGATTTACCCTACCTGGCGCTTGAATAAAATGTGTAGGCGCGTAACCAAAAATAGTTGAAAATGAACGAGTCACATTATTAATAAGTGCCTGCATAATAAATCCTTAGCTTAAAATTAAGTAATAGAAACCCCATCACATCATTATGTAAATAATGAGATGTTTGATTTAATTTATTTCGTGCTCAATAAAAAGCAGATTAATTAAAATACCTTACCATATCGCAGATCATTAATGTTGCTCTTTATAATGAATATCACTTACTTGACGTAAATTATTCGCGGCTTGTTCTGGCGTTAGATCTCTTTGTGATTCTGCCAGCATTTCATATCCCACCATAAATTTACGTACAGTGGCTGAACGTAATAGTGGCGGATAGTAAAGCGCATGTAATTGCCAGTGATCGATATTTCTCTCATCTTTAAAAGAAGGCGCAAAATGCCATCCCATTGAATAAGGAAAAGAACAATGGAATAAATTATCATAACGGCTGGTTAATTTTTTCATTGCAATAGCAAGATCATCTCGTTGAGCACTATTTAATTCACTCATTCTTCGAATATGCACTTTAGGTAACAACATCGTTTCATAAGGCCAAGAAGCCCAATAAGGCACTACTGCCAGCCAATGTTCTGTTTCAACTACGGTACGACTTGCATCTTTACATTCAGCATCAACATAATCGATTAATAGATTGCGTCCATATTTTTCAAAATAAGATTTTAATTGCGTATCTTTTCGCGCTAATTCATTAGGTAAGAAATCACTCGCCCAAATCTGTCCATGAGGATGAGGTTGAGAGCATCCCATCGTTTCGCCTTTATTCTCGAAGACTTGAACCCAAAGGTATTCTTTACTGAGCTCTTTTATTTGGTTATCCCAAGTATCAACAATTTTACGTAAGCTACTGACGGGCAATTCAGGGATCGTTTTTCCATGATCAGGCGAAAAACAGACAACTCGACTAATTCCTCTTACTGCTTGAGTTTGAAATAAAGGGTTTGATGAAGGCTCAACATCATATTCATCTTGCAACAACGCAGAATGGTCATTATTAAAGACATACGTTCCTGTGTAATCGGGATTCTTATCACCGGAAACACGGATGTTATTTGGACACAAATAACAATGCGGATCATAAGAGGGAAGTGTCGCAATCTGAGGCTTTTCATCTTTACCATTCCAAGGTCGTTTCGCTCTATGTGGTGAAACTAAAATCCACTGACCCGTTAGCGGATTATAACGACGATGAGGATGTTCAACAGGATCAAAAATCAGTTTCGACATAACCTTCTCTCTTATTTATTCAAGATTATCTGAATACTTACTTTAAATCTTATTTCAGATAACCATTTGGGTTTTGTAACTGCCAACGCCAAGCATCCGCAGCCATATCATCAATTGAACGAATAGCTTTCCAATGTAAATCTTTCTCTGCTTTGGCTGGGCTTGACCAACATTCTGCAATATCACCAGGACGACGAGCTTGTAATTGATAAGGAATAGGTTTACCGCTAGCTTTACGAAATGCTTCAATCATTTCAATCACACTAGTACCATTACCTGTTCCCAAATTATAAATATGTAAGCCCGCTTTTTTACCTAATTCATTTAATGCTGCGATATGACCATCAGCCAGATCCATAACGTGGATATAATCGCGAACGCCTGTACCGTCTTTTGTTGGGTAATCATTACCAAAAACAGCGACTTGTTCACGACGACCAATTGCCACTTGAGAAATATAAGGGGTTAAGTTATTTGGAATACCTTTAGGATCTTCGCCCATCGTACCTGATGGATGCGCCCCTACTGGGTTAAAATAACGCAGTAAACTAATAGACCAACTTTCATCAGCAACAAATAAGTCAGATAAAATACGCTCAACCATATATTTACTGGTGCCATAAGGGTTAGTCGTCCCTCCTACTGGCGAATCTTCAGTAATAGGAACCGTTTGAGGATCACCATAAACGGTTGCAGATGAGCTAAAAATAATGCTTTTTACGCCCGCATCACGCATACAACGCACTAGCACCAATGTGCCATTCACATTGTTATCGTAATACTCAATTGGCTTCTGAACAGATTCACCGACCGCTTTCAATCCCGCGAAATGAATAACAGACTGAATAGAATGCTTCGCAAAAATTGATGCTAGTAGCTGGCCATCACGAATATCACCGTTATAAAACAGAGGGCGTTTACCTGTTAAGGCTTCAACACGATTAAGTACTTCTTCATTCGCATTGCTAAGGTTATCTAAAACAATCGGTGTCATTCCCGCTTCGATCATTTGTACGCAAGTATGACTACCGATATATCCCATACCACCCGTTACTAATATTTCCACATTCACCTCTTTTGATTCAATTCAAAGGAAAAGCGCAAGACGGTTTCTGTTCACTGACACAGAGTTTAGCAAGATCAACAAAATTATTTCGTGATCAAACCGACATTTAGTGTAAACGTTTACACCCTTTTGATACGCTTTAAATTTTAATACAACATCTTAATTTAGGATTGCATTACAGTAAGTTAATAAAATACATAATACATCCCACCTATTTATCTCTAAAATAAACACCTACTTAAAGTAAACGGTTACATTTCAATTAATCAGTAAATTACATGATAAGACTGACATTCAATGGGTTTTATCATACCTTATTAACTTCTCCGCTAATATGTTTAAGCGGAGTAAGAACACTCCCCTTTAAATAATTCGGAGAAAAACGGGTCAACGACTACATGCAATAGTCACCATTAATAAGCACCGTTAATAAACACATTGAATATATACTCTAAATAATTCAAGGTGTAGCTAGGCGACAAGTAAATGAGTCGCTAGGAGCATACAGTAGTATGTGAGACTAGTGCGAATGAACGCTGAAGTATGACGAGTATCGAGTATGGAGAACATAATGAAACCGACTGTCTTGCTCTACCAAGATCTGCCCGAAAAACTGTACAACAAACTATCTGATTTTGCTGATATCAGACAATTTAAAACACTCTCTTTAGACTCTAACGACTTCCGTTTAGCACTTGCTAATGCCTCTGGATTACTCGGTGCAGGTGGCAATATCGATGAAAATTTTATTAACCAAGCACCTCATTTAAAAGCCGTTTCAACGGTTTCTGTAGGCTATGATAATGTTGACGTTAATGCACTCACCAAACGTAATATTAAACTAATGCATACTCCAACTGTATTAACAGACACTGTTGCAGATACCATGATGGGGTTAGTCCTTGCTGTAGCAAGACGTATTCCTGAACTTGCTGATAATGTTAAACAAGGTTTATGGGTTAAAAGTATCACACCTGATTGGTACGGCACTGATGTTCATCATAAAACCATGGGTATTATTGGCATGGGGCGAATAGGCAAAGCCTTAGCACAGCGTGCGCACTTTGGTTTTAATATGAATATTCTTTATTACTCACGAACAGAACATACAGAAGCAAACAATAAATTTGCAGCAAAGCATTGCTCTTTAGAGGCCTTATTACAACAATCTGATTTCGTTTGTATCACGTTGCCATTAACACCAGAAACGCATCATTTAATGGGGAAAAAACAATTTTTGATGATGAAATCTGATGCTTATTTAATTAATGCAGGGCGCGGAGCTGTAGTGGACGAATTGGCACTAATCAGTGCATTAGAACAAAAAGAGATCGCAGGTGCTGGACTGGATGTTTTTGAAAAAGAGCCTCTATCTTCATCTTCACCTTTATTAACAATGAAGAATGTGGTGGCTGTTCCACATATCGGCTCTGCAACAAAAGAGACTCGCTATGCGATGGCGGAATGTGCCGTAGATAATCTGATTGCAGCGCTAAGTAATCAAGTAAAAGAAAACTGCGTCAATTTTTAAAGTAGTAATTTAAAGTATAAAAAAGGTAATGATAGATTTTCATTACCTTTTTTATTAGTTGTTCAATTTAATTTAAGCTGGATCAACATGAGCCATTACACTTAAGATCTGTTTATTTTGCAAAACATTATTACGTGCATTAACAACAATTTCGTGACTTTCATTGACTGTGAGATCACCTTTGATTTCAAGATGTACATCTACAAGTAAATAATCACCGGAACGACGTGTCTTTAAATCATGAACACCTTGTACACCCGGTGTTGAAACCAGTACCTGTTTGATCTCTTCCAGCGTTTCTTCATCAGCGCCTCTGTCCATTAAATCTTGTAGAGCTTGATAAGTAAAACGCCATCCCATACGACCAACAAATAATCCGACAATTAATGCAGCTAATGGGTCAAAAAATTTAAATCCAGCCAAACTTCCGATAATACCAATCGCAACAACTAACGAAGAAGCAGCATCAGAACGTGCATGCCAAGCATTTGCGACTAACATATTTGAGTCGACTTTCTTTGCAACAGCAAGCATATAGCGAAATAATCCTTCTTTAGCCGCTAATGCAAGTAAAGCCACATATAAAGCAACACTATGAACTTCTGGAATAGTAGATGGATCTAAAATTTTATGAATGGCTGAAAACACCATCCCTAAACCCACAATTAATAAAATAACCCCAAGAATAAGTGATGCCACGTTTTCATAACGAAAATGCCCATAAGGGTGGTCTGCATCAGGTTTTTTCTGACTACCTTTATTGGCAATTAAAACAACAAAGTCAGCAATAAGATCAGAAAGTGAGTGAATACCATCAGCAATTAAACCTTGAGAATGTGAGAAAAAGCCCACTGTAATTTGCCAAATGGATAAAATGATATTGACAAAAACACTCACTAACGTACTTTTTTTAGCTGCCTTAAATTTTTCAGACTGCTTATTATCAGCCCGAGCCAACTCAATATCATCAATGTGATTATGTGTCATAATAATAATCTTATTTGGTTTTAAATAGCCTACTCTATTGCCATAGATAAATAGAGTTCCACAGGTTATTTCAGGTTCCATAACTCATTGGTGAGAATAAAGGACGACTCTGAATAACAATCCAGTTTAGGGACTAAGATTGCTGTCCAAACATCATATTGAGATGTCATTACCTATTAATATGCCATATTTAAATCTTTCTGTCTCTTATTTTTACTAATAAAATCTTATAGATACAAAACAATAATATAATTGATAATCATTCTTTTATGCATTTTCTATTTTTAATGAGAAAAAGAAAATTTAGTTTTTAATACGACATTATTAATTGCTTCCCTGTCAACAAGTTAAGGTGTATAACTTATTTTGATTATATTTCTAATATTATTTCAGACTGTTTTTAATTTTTAATGCTTAATACTATAAAGTAGTAAATAATCATTCTCACTCTTATTTAAAACACAGATCACAGCTATTTTTTACTATTAGGAGATAATAGTAATTATTTTAAACTAACGCTAAGTGAGGTTTGTAATGTATAAGAAAATCCTAGTTCCCATTGATATTTTAGAAGATGAACTTTCTCAGGAACTAATCACTCACATTGAACAAATAGCAAAGGTGGGTAAACCTGAGATCCACTTCCTCACCGTTATACCTAATGCTGAACTTTTCTTTGGTATCGAATTTGCCGCTATTCCTGAAAAATTCAAAGATTCGTCAGAGCGTACTCGTCTTGCTTTTGTTGCACTACAAGAAATGATCAAAGATGCAAAAATTCCTGATGAGCAAATTATATGTAATGTGGGTGTTGGTAATGCAAAAGATGAAATTTTAGAATATGCCCGCCACATTGATGCTGATTTAATTGCGATTGCCTCACATAGACCTAATGTTTCCTCTTATTTATTAGGTTCAACAGCATCATCAATTGTACGCCATGCCAAAATGTCAGTTTTAGTTATACGTTAATATTTAGCTTTTAAATCGCAACAAAGCCCTTTGTCTCAACAACAAAGGGCTTTTTAGTAAATGAAGATCTATCCTAAATAGGGCTGGCTGTTATTTTTTCACAGAATCTTGAGTAGTCTCAGCCGCTGACCAAATACGATATTTCACATCAACATCTTTTGGCGCATAAACAACAATAGGTAATTTGCTGTTATAACGGATGAAAGCATCTGATCCTATATTAGCCTGTACAAAGGCATCTTTTTTCGTATTGTCAGCGCATCCCATCATTGTAGACATTGGGCCATTTAAATCACCAACAACATAATAGCTATAACCCCAGCCTTCTAAATTCTTTTCATCTAAATCCGCACCAAACCACTGATGATTGCAATCTACTTTAAGTTCTTTACCGATAATTAATTCAACCTGATAATTGCTTTCATTATCTTTTTTCTCTAACTCAATAACATGACGAACTTGATTTTCTTGAGCCTTAGGATAAGGCGCAACTTTATCTAAACTGTCAGTAGCTTGTGCACACGCAGATAAAGACATTGCTGCTACTAAAGATAATATTACTTTGTTCATCACTCTCTCCATTTTTACAGCGAACACTTCGCCGTTAATAAAATTAGTCAGATGTTTTTATTGCTCGTTATCTGAATACTAATATTTTTAGTGCTTGAATGCTAACATCTTAGTAAATAGTACTATGAGTGGATAATTCTGAATGTTTTAAAAAGAAAAATCACGTTTTTTCATGAAATGTAAATTTGTGATACATCGCCGTGCAGATAAGCTATCTATGATTATACTGAAATAGAGACCCAATTTCTTTTCATAGGAGGTTATATGTTCTCAGATCAACAATCCCTTGTTTCTCAATTAAGAAATAGTGATCCCCGCTTTGAAGCTCTCTACGATAAACATCATCGACTCGACCAAGAAATTGCTAAATTAGAAGGCCCTAACGGAGCTGGCTATAATGATGAAGTTGCCAAACTAAAAAAAGAAAAACTTCATCTCAAAGATGAAATGCAAAAAATACTTCAACGAAGTGAAAAATAAGGCTCTTTTTAAGCGATGATTTATTATCATCGCTTTTTATGATTAAAAACAAAGATACCACATCATAAAGATGCATAATTAATGTATCTTTTGTTTTTTAAGGGCTCACTCACTATGTCATCAATACATGGTCATGAAGTTTTGCAAATGATCCTTTCTTCAGAAATGACATTCACTAAATTATCACTAATTGATGCTATCCATAAACAATTCGGCGATGACTCACGTTTTCATACTTGCTCAGCTGAAAATATGACAGCGACTGAATTAGTTGATTTCTTAGAAAGGAAAGGTAAATTTATTCCTGCAGAGGGGGGATTTACAACAAGTGAAAATAAGATTTGTCATCATTGATAGACATACAGTGTAAAAGTTAGATTGCCAGTGATTTCCTTTTTTGTGTGATTTCCTTTTTTGTGTCATTGGCTTTTTATATAAACAAGTAAAAAGCCAATTCGTTCTGGCAATCGTTATTGCTTTATTTACTACATTTTATTCATCGTCTATTTGTAACCAACCATCATCTTCCCAAACACTTTGAATAAGTTCCATTATGTGTTCATGCTTAGTTTCATCTTTTATGCCCGTAACTTGAATCGAGTTCATGCTACTAAAAGCGATACGAAACTGCATATCTGGATATTCTGGAATGATCTTTTTTCTCAGTTCGTGTTCTAAGAGCGGAAATAAGGAGTCAGTTATCTTAGATTGTTTATTAAATAAAATTTCCACACGCATTGGTTTCACCATTTAAAGGCAAATAAACTGTATATAAATACAGTAGTATATTCTAAGAAAAAAGAAAAGTCTTTTTGATAAAAATTTTTATCATTATGCATTACATAATATTTTAGCGTCTCTATCGACTCAATGATAACATGCATAATAAATACAACATATTACTAAGAGAGAAAGGCATGTCAGGAAAAAGAATAAATCGTGAGAAAAAAACTATTCAAAAAATGGTTCACCTTTATGCTCATTCTCACCCTGAAACTGACTCAGATTATTATCAACAATTAATCGATTACGCCTACAATCGGTTAGATAAATGTCGTTATGGTGAAGATAAACCGGCCTGTAAACAATGCCCTATTCATTGTTATCAACCCGCTAAGCGAGAAACAATGAAACAAATCATGCGTTGGGCTGGTCCACGAATGTTAATTTATCATCCAATTTTAGCAATACGTCACCTTATTGATGATAAAAAACCTGTTCCACCACTTCCTGAAAAAAAGCGTACTATTCGTTCAACTGAAAAGTAAAATCAGATTTCTTCAAACGGTATAAAACATGCTCAGCTAGAGGATGTGTTTTATCTAATGATGGATGAAAGAAATGATCAGATTGATGCATACCAAGTTTCTGCATTACACCTTGAGATGGAAGGTTTGAAGCTGCAGTAAAAGCAACAACCTCTTCTAACCCCAATGTCTCAAAAGCAAATTTAAATACAGCTAAAGCCGCTTCATAGGTATAACCTTTTCGCCAAAACTTTTTCGCAATTCGCCAACCAATTTCTACGCAGGGATTAAATGGTAAAGGCGCTACCGGAATATTTAACCCAACAAAACCAATAAATTCTTGAGTCTCTTTTAATTCAACAGCCCACATTCCCCATCCATTTTGTTGAATAAATTTTTCACGGATAATCTCAACCATATTATCACTTTCTAATCGAGATAAAGTGCAAGGAAAATAGCGCATCACTTCAGGTGAAGAGTTGATTTCAGAAAAAAATGGCGCTTTATCGCTTTCACGCCATTCTCTTAGGTGTAGCCTGGGAGTATCTAACTTCATCGTTATTCTCTGTTTATATAAAATTAAGACAATAGCGATAAAATAGGATAAGTAACGAACAATGAAAAGAAAAATGGTACTTTATTTTTTGTTTTCTTTTAGTTGATTTTCTACTGGAGCAACAATTTTATCTTTATTTGCATTAGAGCTTTCTTTTATTGAAACAACGCGTTGTTGAGCTACTGATTTTGCTTGATGTTCAACTTGCTCTGATTGCCCAGTAAAAATACCACCACGCTTAATAGACATACTGCCACAACGACTAGTACCACGTAACTCGCCATGTTCTAAGATATCTAAATTATTTGCAGCGCAGATACCTTTTACAAAACCATCAATAATAATATCAGGTGCAGTTAATTCACCTTCAACTTGCCCCGCATGCATAACACGAATAACGCCATCTTTAACATTAATATTACCGGCAACTTTACCCCAAATTTGAATATCGCCGTCAACATTAATATCGCCTTGGAATACTGTTCCTTTCGCAATAATCGTGTATAGTTTTTGCTCTGGCATCGGTTTTTTCTCTTCTGTTACTACTGGTGCAACAGGCTCTGCTGCTTTTGGTGTTTCAGTTTTACGACTAAACATAGCGGCCTTTTTTAACCTCAACGTTATAGAATAAATAATAATGCTAAAAATTAGGATTAAAATAATCAAAAATTCACCCGCCATCTGATAACGCCAAAAGGCAATTAAGGCAAGAGTCCAAATTATCCATATCCCACTGAATATAATATTTCGCAGTGTTCGCTTATTATCCATAATTAGCTATATCCTTTTACCTCCCTGACAATAAATACACTTATGCATTCACCATTCTAATAAACAAACGGCAAGCATAATGCCGGCAATAAGCCTATTATTACCTTTTAGTTTTTTGATTTGTTCTTTGAACGAAATAAAATTTAGCTTAATTAAATTAAGAGATAAAACACACTATTTTAATAATCTACGTGTAATGTAAATAAATCGTAATAATTATCAGCTTATTTGGATAAATATTTTTCATTAAAAATTAACATTTAACACCTAAATCCATATTTTCACAAAAATTCATTCAAAAAAATTCAACATCTCAAATTAACTCTATCTAAAATTTATCAAAAAAATACGAGACATTGATCACATAAACAATAAAAACAAACGATAAAAACAAGGAAAATAAACAAATAATAAATTTTTTGTGTACTATTTTATGATTTATGACTTGTTTTATATTATATAGAAACAACGTCATAGTAACAGTAGTTAATATAACTTAATGTTATTATTTATTTTTTCAATTTTGTTCTTCTTTATAGTTATGTTTCTTGCTCGTTTTTTTAAAATTTATTTAACAACTATTTTTCATAATTACTACGAATTAGCATTTATAATAAATTTTGCATTTTAAATGCATTTATTATTTTTTTACACTGTAAAGAAATAATTAAAATCAACTAATTGTTATATATGGGTTTTATTTAAATTTATAAAAAGCGTAAATTATTAATTACATTAATACTCATACTATTACTGAGCGTCTCAAAGAAAAAATTTATCCGTATTTAATTTCTTTTTGCAATTTATAAGGAATGTCATTAAATTAACAAAATGACTTATCTTAAATTAGAAAAACAAAATGCAATGCCTAATATCTAAAAAAAAACCACATCAAATTAAAGAAAATAGTCTCTTTTTTATTTTTAATAACATTCAATAATAAAGAAGTGTTTTTATAAATATTCTGATATTTATCTTTATAAAAATGCAGTGATACTTATATAATATTTTTTGGGCGAAAAATGAATACAATACAGTGTGACAAAACCGAGCAATATGATTGTACTATTCAAAAAAAATCTTATTTTTATCCACAATACCAAATATTAGAAAATGAACAAAAAGCGATCTTTCTTATAAGAAAGAATGCACTTATATTACAAAATTGTACTGACACAGTGACAATTAATGAAAACCAAGTTCTTTTTCTACAACAAGGTAGTTATACAATAAAAACTCAAGGCGCAGAGCCTAGCGATATTATTTATATCCCTATTTCTGATGACTTCTTAAGAAACTTCATGTCTAAGCATAACGATATCTTGTGCCAAATAGAAAGAGATGAAGAGTTTTCTCGAGCCTTTATTTGTTTTCAAAACTCACCTCTCATTCAGTTTTGTAGTAATGGCTTTGAATATCTTACTGCTCAATCTTGTCCTGAAACTTTCACTCAATTACGCATTGAAGAGCTTTTAGTTCTATTGCTTTCAACTGAACAAGGTTCTGACTTAATGGCGTTATTTCGTCAACTTAGCCATCGTCAAGTTGATCGCTTAAAGATTTTTATGGAAAAAAATCATTTAAAAAATTGGAAGCTCAAACAATTTGCTCGAGAGTTTGGAATGGGATTAACAACGTTTAAAGAGCTTTTTAGTCATGTTTATGGTACTTCACCAAGAACATGGATCTGTGAAAGACGAATTATTTACGCACACCAACTGCTGCTGACCACAGAAATGAGTATTGTTGATATCTCAATGGAATCAGGTTTTTCAAGCCAATCATACTTTACACAAAGCTATCATCGTCGTTTTAATATGACGCCAAGTAAAGCGAGAAATATCAGATCAAAATTATAAAAAATCCGACCGAATATCATAATATCTAAAAGCAATTTATAGTTAGAATACTTGAAATCTATTCTTATACGTGAATTGTATATCGTGATAAAAGAAAATATATATAGTACCAAAGCCCATTATTATGGCTATTTAGCCCTATTAAAAAAGATAATGGCATCAAGTAATGAAGAAACTGTAGATAACTTGTTTGATCTACAGTTTTCTTTCCGCTCGAATAAAAACACTATTACTACATGTGATATTAATAAACAACAAATAAAAATACTAGCTCGGGTTTTATGCCGTGAAAGCTTAGACAGTTTATTACAGTCCACTTGGTTTTTACGAAAGAAATACTGCTTTGTTGTTATATCTAAAGAAGATATACGTGATGTTATTGATTTCGCAAATCATTTTCATGCAGAGCAACCACATTCAACAATAACACCGGTGGATTGGGATAAATCGTTAAGAGCAACGGTCAATATCAATGAGCATATGCGCTTAATTCAAGCTGTAATAAAACCACTTTTTATGTGGTGGGTTCAACACATTACACCTCAGCTTTTCACGCTTTATGATACAAAAAGAGAGCTTGAGCTTCAAATTAAGCAGTGTGAAAATATTAAGTTATTTGAAGAAAAACAACTATCAAATAAAAGTGATTCTTTTTTATCTTTAAATGATATAAATATTAAACTTAATGCGGATAAAGCCAGACTAATTGTTATTGATGACTTATTACAGAGTAATATCCAACTTCTCCTCGATAATTGGAAAAATGAACCTGTCTTTAATGTTGAAATTAATAATACTTTAGATTACATCCAAAAAATAACACCGAATTCTGAATTAATAAAACCATTATGGAAGATTTTAAACAGTATTCCAGAACATCCTGAAAATTGTCAAAATTTAAAAGATTGGTTGCTAGAAAGAGAACTTTGCTTAAAGAACGATGAGTATTTATGGCGATAATAAAATTTCAGCTCTTCTCTAAATAAAAAGAAAAGAGCTGATGCTAACTTTTAATTATTCTATTTAATATCTAAAATCTCAATTGTTACAATAGACATGGATTCTGGAGGTACTTGCCCAGGCACACCATTTTTCCCATAACCGCCACTTGGTTTTATATAAATTTTGGCTTTACCATTGATACCCGCTTTTGCAATAAAGGTATTCAGTGGTAATGGCAGTTGACGGTAAGGTAAGATAAGTGGCTTAGATTTATCATAATTAAGAGTTACAGTACCGTCAGTCAATGATTCATGCATTGTAAATACAACTGTTTTACCTGTAATTGAAGCCACTGGTTTACCCTGTTTTAAGATTTTAAAATAGGTATTATCGTCATATTGTACGTAATTTTGTTTTTGGATCTCAGATAAAATGGATTTATTACGCTGGGCATTATCTTTTCCAATGATCGAATAAGCATAAGCAAGTTGCCCAGCAATCATTTGCCCTTCACCCGCCATTTTCTCAAGCTGCTCTTTTAGCGTTTTATTCTCTTTTAAAATATTATTAGTGTCTGTATTAACTTTCGCTAATTCAGCATCTTTTGCTTTAATTTGCTCATTTAATTTAGCAATAGATTCTGTTTGCTGTTGCTTTAATGTGCTGATTTTTTGTGTGTTTTCTGTATTCTGTTTTTCTAATTGTACTTTTGCTTCAGCTAATTGAGCACTCAATTTATCTGTCGTATTTTGCTTTTCAGTGAGTTGTTTTTCTAGCAATGCTAAAGCTTTCTCACTCTCTGTTTTGCTCGTGGTAACTTGAGCTAAGACGATATTATTCTCTTTAAATTGTGTATCTAATGTTTGATATTTCTCAGATAGCTCAGTTTGCGCTTTCTCTAACTTGGCTATTAGATTATTTTTATCAGCAATTAAATTATCAACGGCTTTTTCACCGGCAGATAAACTCTTCTTCAAATCAGCTAATTCAGTGACTTTATTATCTAACTGTGATTTTAATTCTGGGATCGCTTTTAATTTCTCATCCACTTGCTCTTTTTGCTGTTGAACAGCTAAAAGCGATTTATTAAGTTGAGTTTGTTCCTGATTACTTTTTTCAGCTTGTATTTTTAGTTGTGCTATTTCTTTGCGTTGTTCCTCAACAAGTTTGCTATTAGCATCTTGTTGCTTTTCTGCTTCTGCTACTTTTAATGCAAGTTCTTTAGATAAATCTTCACGTTCTGATGTGATCTTCAATAATGTACTTTGCAATTTATCTATTTCTTTTTTCGCAGAGTCATCTTTTAGCAATAGTTGAGCCTGTGTAAATTGAGTCTGCACATCTTCTTTCTCTTTCTTTATTATTGCTAATTGATTTTGTACATCTGTGAGTTGTTTAGTTAATTTTTCTTGCTCCGTTGTTATTGTTGATAACGAATTTTCTAATGTTGCTATCTCTTTATTTTTTACTGCTTCTAAATTAGCTAACTCTTGTTCTTTTTGCTTATTATTACCAACTAGCAATTGCTGAGATTCAACATACTGAGCTTGTATCGTTTCTTTTTCTTGTTCAATTTTAGCGAGTAATATCTGCTTTTCATTTAATTGGCTAATTAATTTTTCTTGCTCTAGTTTTATACTCTCAAGTGAACGTTGTAATTTATCAATCTCTTTTTTCGCGCTATCATCTTTTAACAGAGTTTGAGCCTGCTGATACTGAGATTGTAATTGTTCTTTTTCTTGCTCAAGCTGAGTATATTTTGCCTCTAAGGTTTTAAGTATTCCCGCTTGGTTTTCAAAATTTTGTTGCTGTTTTGCTAACTCTGTATTTTTTACTGTTGTTGCCTGTAATACGCTCTCTTTTTCAGATAATTGTTTAACTAATAAATCACGCTCTTTTTGTATTGTTTCTAAATCACTTTGTAGCTTAGCAATCGCCTGTTTTAACGTGTCATCAGTAAGTAGGTTGTTCGCTGTAGCTAACTTTTCTTCTGTTTCAGCCAGCGTCAATTCAAGTTGTTTAATTTGGTTATTTGCATTTTGAAGTTCTTCTAAATGCTCTTTTGTTATAGCTGCCTGTTCAGTGTATTTTTGATACAACGATTGGTATTTATTTCTCGTATCTGCTAAACGATTTAATAGCTCTTTATTAAAAAGAGGTTGTTTATGATCGAGTACAGAACGATTGAACTGATATGCAAAGTGAAAAGGGATAGCCGTAACAGAATAAAATGTTCCTGGAATAATATCTAACAAGAAATTGTCATTACGTTGAGGCTTTGTATAACTCTCTTTTGAATAAAGAGCTAACGGGTTATAAACCGTTGCATTATTTCTGTAGCTATAACGATTAAGATCCTCTGGTATAAATTGTGGTTTTATAGGAACAAATGAAAGCAACGGAGTTAAATAACGAGTGTAATCACTCTCTAATTTTGAATAATTAGCGGGTAACACAGGGCAATTTTCTGCCAATTTGATATCAGGCGTCTTAATAGGTTCGACTGCTTGATTATCTGTTTTAGCTGGCGTAGAAGGTTTAATTTGTCGCTCTGGTTTTGTTTGTTGAGTCGCTGTTGTGCTGTGGTTTACGCTACGATTAGCCTGACCGGTTCTCGTTGACGATGGAATTGTAGCAGATGTTTTAGGCTCAATTTTAATTGGCTCTTGCGTTTCAATATAACGGTCAAAATCTTCAATAACAGAATTAAACTCATTATTGGCAAACGATAGTGTTGGAAACAGCATAAAAGCGAGACAAACACTCTGCTTTAATTTCATAGTAATTATTCACCTAATTTTTTTAATGTCGAATTAACTGACATAATCGACAAATAGCGAACTTTTGCACATAAAACTTCTGTTTTTGATTCAATGCTCATTTTTAATAAATCTAAGCTATCTTTACTTGCTGTACTTTGAACACTACGGTACATCGCATTGATTTCGCTAATTTCTTTAAATGCGCTCATCATAGATTTATAGTCAGATGGAGAAAAAGTTTTCAAAGAATCAAGTTGTTTGATACAAGCACTTTGAGGTGCTAGCCCCAATTTTCCTGCATCTACACCACTATCTACAGACTCTGATGAAGGTGCCATAGAAAGCGGTTGTGCCACTGCCACTGGTTGAGTTTGTACTACTGGCTGTGTAGTTTGTGCTGGCGCAGGCGTTTCAACTGGACGAGAATAATCAGTCCACGTACATCCAGATAATGTGAGAACGCTGGTTGCCATAAATACAGCAAGGACATTCTTTTTATTTTGTAATAAGGACATCATTTTTCCTTAATTCCGATCAGACTTAAATAAGAGCATATGAGTTGTCGCATTTTAAGCCATTTTATTATAATTTTCTATTACCTGCTGCATACTAAATAAATAAGCGAGCGCCCTTGGTTTCGATGAGTTCTCATAGCATTTCATTTTTTTACTTAAAACACTACTTACATCACACTAAACACATCAATTTTTGAATATTGGATTTATTTAGTAAAGACGTTGTCATATAAACTAATCGTTTTTATATTTATAAGATAATACCAGATAATAATAAAAATAATAATACGATTTTTATCATTTAGTTACGCAACTTACGTGTAAAAATATCCTTGTATTCTGTTGCTGTTTTTGAATACAAAGATAAAATCAAAAAATGAATATCTATTATAAGAGTTGATATTTATTTTATCCTTCCAATAGGAGAACTAAGATGAGTCATTTTAAAATTGGTATCGTTGTCGGTAGTTTAAGAAAAGATTCGTTTAATAAACAAACAGCACATGCCTTAATTAAGTTATTTCCTCAAGAATTTACCTGTCAGTTTATTGATATTAGTGCTCTTCCTCTCTATAACCAAGATGATGACAGCAATACCCCCGCCTCTGTTATCGATTTTAAACAGCAAATAAAAGCGTGCCAAGGCATCATATTCATCACACCGGAATACAACCGCTCAATACCCGGTGTGCTTAAAAATGCGATTGACCAAGCCTCTCGCCCTTATGGAACAAATGCTTGGAATGAAATTCCAGCCGGTATTATTGGCGTTTCAACCGGCAATATTAGTACCGCAATAGCTCAACAGCATTTACGTAATTCGTTAGCCTTCTTGAATATGCCAACACTAAATCAACCAGAATGTTATCTAAAATGGTATGACGGAATGGTTGAGAATGGGAAGTTTTCAGAGAAAACAGCAACTTTTATACAAAGCTGGGTTGATGCCTACATTGCTTTTGTGAAGCAAAATAATCATTAATCAAACTCCAAAGAGCTTTATATAAAAAATATAAGCTCTTTTTTTATTACCAGAGCTAATGTAATTTATTGGGTTATAATATCCCCGCTGACAAATAAAAAATTTAATCTTTCATAGACAAAAAATAACGATATCCCTTGCTGATTTCAATATTAAGCAATATGAGACAAAAATAGATTATCTTTAAAAGATACATTCTTATTATTACAACTAAGAATTGTTTACTATACAACCAGCAATAAAGCCATTAAAAGAGAACTAAATTTAACATCAATTTTAATCATTTATCTTATTCATTATAATGTCAGAGGATATCAATAAAGCCTTAATCTACAGCCACATATAAAATTTACTAATTGATAATTATTTTTAATGTTTTATATTAGGTTAAAACACTAGGCATAATGTGCGATACTTCTCTAAATAATATGCTTCTATAATTGTGATAAACAAAAAAATTACCTATATTACTCACCTATTAAATACTGGCAGGTAAACCATGGATAAAAATTTAAAAGAAATTGAATGCGAAATTGCCGCTCTAAAAATTGTTATCAAATCCTTACTTTCCACGCTAAGCAATAAACAACGAAGAGATATGTTGGCCAATATATCTGTAGTACTTGAGGATACATCGAACAAATACCCTCAACTCAATGAAATTATTAACTTAACTGAACAATATGTGAAGAAGCTTACTCAACCTTAATGAAAATGATATTTACTATTGCTATAAAATTTACCCCTTAGTTTTATAGGGTATTCTGTGATTTTCTACCCATTAATACAATGCTAAGTTAAATTTACTGAATATCTGTTTTTCAAATCTCAAATATCCTCATATTTACTGTTCTAATATACAACATGATAAAATCGTATATTCTTTATCAAGTTAATTTTTTCTTGGATTTTATTAAGTAATTAATTAATATAAAAAACAATTTATCACAAGGCAATAAACTGTCGTTCTTTTGAGGATCTTATGGAAAAAAAAGTTGTCAATATAGCGTATGAAATTGCGGCAGTGAAAGTAATTTTAAAAGCCTTGTTATTGACTTTGACAGATAAACAAAAAGAAAGAGTAATCCATGATATAAATAAGACCGTCAATGAGGCTTATCTCGATCATCCTCAATACCAAGATGTTATAAGCAAGACAGAACAATATATAAAAAAAATACTCTAAATATTGATTCTGTATTCTTTAGCACCCTCGCTTATTATTTATAATAAGCGAGGGGATTTATATCTTTATATTTAAAAAATCAAATTGCTTCAAGCTATAATATAATCACTGATTGACTATAAGAATTGAAATAGAAAGTACTTTTTGATTAATTGAATATAAATGAAATAATACTATTACTTATAGCTCACTTAATTTGGGTATAATTTTCTGTTTCTCATGGAAGAAGTCATGAACTATGCTGTTTCAATACTCAATAAATGACTAAATTAAGCTTTATATTTATTATGTTCATGCGTCTAACGAGTAAAACTTACCACCTTAGACACATACTCTATGCATTTTTTATATCAACGATGAACAAAATTGAATTTTTGTACAGATAACTGTAATTCTTCCGTTTGCCTTTCTAACGAAATGGCCGCCGCTGAAACTTGTTCAACTAAAGAGGCATTCTGTTGCGTTACACCATCCATTTGGGTAATAGCTACACTCACTTGACCAATACCTTTACTTTGCTCTTCAGATGCAATCGTGATTTCTTTCAATATTGACGTTACCTGTTTAACTCCCGTCAAAATATCGTCCATCATTTTTTCCATATCACTCACTAATCTTGCACCTTTTTTTACGCGTGTTGTAGAATCAGCAATAAGGGCTTCAATCTCTTTCGCAGCTTTGGCACTATCTCCTGCTAAATTACGCACTTCATTGGCGACAACCATAAACCCTCGACCATGAGCTCCTGCTCTTGCCGCTTCTACTGACGCATTTAAAGCGAGTATATTCGTTTGAAAGGCAATGTTATTAATAACATTGATGATATCTGCAATCTGACTTGAACTATTAGAGATCCCATCCATCGTGGTTACAACAGATTCAGCTAATTCATTACCTTTTTCAACAGTCACTGATGCAACTTCAGCCAATTCTCTCGCTTGATAAGCATGTTCCATATTCTGGTTAACAGCTGCGGTTATCTCTTCCATACTTGCTGCAGTTTGCTCTAATGCCTTTGCTTGCTCTTCTGTACGAGAAGCTAAATCGTTATTCCCTCTGGCAATTTCAGATGCACCACGATAAATATTATCGCTTCCTATTCTGATCGTGCTTACCGCGTCATGTAAACTATTTTGCATGTTATTTAATAATGGTATTAATCGCCCAGCACAGTTATTACCAAAAGGCTCTAGTGGCTGACTCAAATCACCTTTTGTAATTTTCACAAAATGTTGACGAATGCTTTCTAGTGGTTTTTGTAACATTGCCACTAAATAACGATCAGTGAGGATCAGGATACCTCCCCCTAAAATGGCACTAATAATAATAACAATTTGTGTCACTTCAATAAGCTCATCTACTTCTTTAATCGTAGTATCAATTTTTATATTTGCGACATTATTAAAGTTTTCACTCACGTTACCTAATTCGCGACTCAATGCTGGTGTTACATTTTTTGCATGATGTTCATATTGCTCTATGGTGCCATTGAGTGCTAATTCCATCTGCTTTTTTACGCCTTGCTCAAAAAGCGCTTGCCATACATCCATTAACTCTTTTGATACTTTTGCATCCATTGGCCCAGGAGAAACAGATTTCATATACGCAATCTGTTTTTCCATATTTTCCATCGCCAGCTGTGCTTGTGTAAAATCGACGTCTTTACCTTTTGCTTTTTCCTCAACAAGACGATTTAATCGAGAAGTGAATCGAAAATACTGATCATTTCCCATGCTAAGAGCAGCCATTTGCTTAATTATTTTATTATCAGATTGATTACCTTCAGATATTTTTGATAGTGACCATGCGCTATAAAAACTAACACTGCCAAATAACACACATAAAGTCCCCAATATGATTATCATCATCAGACGAATAGTAATGTTACGAAGTTTCTGCATCGAATTTCTCAACTAACAAGATAAAGTAAGCCCAATAGGGCGTAATGTACTCTTATCGACACTTTTTCAATTTATTTTAATTTTTTACTAATTTTTTTATAATTTGATTTTTTATTTTATATACATAAAAAGAGTTATGCGCAGGAAGCAAAAATGTTACTTATATATCATTTTTTATAATTCCATATAAAAAACAAAAAAATCATTTAAAATCATAATGTTGATATAATAATTACGATAAAAATAAATAAGAAGCATTAAAGAGAGAAAAGAATAATTGAGGGAAAAAATAAGGTTTGGAATATTCTTAAATTAGCTAAATAAACATAAATGTTGAGTGGACAATATTGAGAGAGTATTTGAGGAAAAGAGTTTTTGGAGCGGGCGAAGGGAATCGAACCCTCGTATAGAGCTTGGGAAGCTCTCGTTCTACCATTGAACTACGCCCGCAGTTGTTTTTTCCGATTATACGCTCCCTTAATCGAACAGCAATCCCCTTCTTATTTAAGTGATTATTTAATCATCATGAAAAATATAATCTATTAATAATAAACATAAAAAAGCCACCTATCGGTGGCTTTCAATTAATTGCGATTCTTTAATTAGAATAACAATTATTTATTAGGACGCATTGCTGGGAATAAAATGACATCACGGATTGTATGACTATCAGTAAATAACATTACCATACGGTCAATACCAATACCTAAACCTGCTGTTGGCGGTAATCCATGTTCTAATGCGGTAATATAGTCATGGTCAAAGAACATCGCTTCTGCATCACCGGCTTCTTTTTGACGAACTTGATCTTCAAAACGTTCGGCTTGGTCTTGTGCATCATTAAGTTCTGAGAAACCATTACCAATTTCACGACCACCAATAAAGAATTCGAAGCGGTCAGTGATAAATGGATTATCGTCGTTACGACGAGCTAATGGTGAAACTTCTGCCGGATATTCAATGATAAAAGTTGGTTGAATTAAGTGACTTTCTGCAACTTCTTCAAAAATTTCACACTGAACACGGCCTAAGCCCCAGCTTTTCTCAATCTTAATACCAATAGATTGAGCAATAGCAACTGCTTTATCCATATCATCAAGATCAGCCATTACCGTTTCTGGACGATATTTGCAGATAGCTTCTTTCATGGTTAATTTGGCAAATGGTTTGCCAAAATCAAACTCTTGGTCGCCGTATTTCACTAACGAAGAACCCAATACATTTTCAGTTAATGTACGGAATAATTCTTCCGTTAATTCAATTAAGTCACGGTAATCTGCATACGCCATATAGAGTTCCATCATAGTGAACTCTGGGTTATGGCGTGGTGATACACCTTCATTACGGAAATTACGGTTGATTTCGAATACGCGATCAAAGCCACCCACAACTAAACGCTTTAAATATAGTTCAGGTGCAATACGCAGATACATATCAATATCTAACGCATTATGGTGAGTAATAAACGGACGCGCACTTGCTCCACCAGGAATGGTTTGCATCATCGGCGTTTCAACTTCCATAAAGCCTTTGTTCACCATAAATTGACGAATACCCGCCATAACTTGTGAACGAATTTGGAAAGTTTTACGTGATTCCTCGTTAGAAATCAGATCTAAATAACGCTGACGATAACGCATTTCTTGGTCAGCTAAACCGTGGAATTTATCCGGTAATGGGCGCAATGCTTTAGTTAATAAACGTACTTCTGTACAGTGAACACTTAATTCACCGGTTTTCGTTTTGAAAACACGACCACGAGCACCTAAGATATCGCCAAGATCCCATTTTTTAAATTGCTCGTTGTAGATACCTTCTGGCAAATCATCACGAGAAACATAAAGCTGGATGCGTCCCCCCATGTCTTGCAATGTAGCGAAAGATGCCTTGCCCATAATGCGGCGAGTCATCATACGACCTGCAATAGCAACTTCCACATTCGCTGCTTCTAACTCTTCTGCACTCATTGCATCATACTTTTGATGTAATTCGTTAGACAGAGAATCTCTGCGGAAATCATTTGGGAATGCGTTACCATTATCACGTAAAGCGGATAATTTTTCGCGACGTGTTTGCAGTTCGTTATTTAAATCAGGTGCCTGCTCCGCACCTTGTTGCTGTTGCGACATGTTTTTCCTCACAGGCCCGCTTTTAAGCTAGCTTCAATAAATTTATCAAGATCACCGTCTAATACTGCTTGTGTATTACGCGTTTCCACACCAGTACGTAAATCTTTAATACGTGAATCATCAAGAACATAAGAACGAATTTGACTACCCCAGCCAATATCGGACTTGTTATCTTCCATTACTTGCTTGTCTGCATTTTTCTTTTGCATTTCCAGCTCGTATAACTTCGCTTTCATCTGCTTCATTGCCTGATCTTTGTTCTTATGCTGAGAGCGATCGTTTTGGCATTGAGTGACAAGACCTGTAGGAACGTGGGTAATACGAACCGCAGATTCTGTTTTGTTGACGTGCTGTCCACCCGCACCTGAAGCACGATAAACGTCAATACGTAAATCAGCTGGGTTGATTTCAATATCAATATTGTCATCAACTTCAGGGTAAATAAAGGCAGAGCTAAATGAGGTATGGCGACGGCCACCGGAGTCAAATGGGCTTTTACGAACTAGGCGATGAACGCCTGTTTCTGTACGTAACCAACCATAAGCGTACTCACCAATAATTTTGATAGTCGCTGATTTTAATCCTGCAACATCACCGTCAGATTCTTCAATAATTTCAGTTTTAAAGCCTCTTGATTCAGCCCAACGTAAGTACATACGCATCAGCATACTTGCCCAATCTTGCGCTTCTGTACCACCAGAGCCAGCTTGTAAATCAAGGTAGCAATCCGCACTGTCATATTCACCAGAGAACATGCGACGGAATTCTAATTGCTCAAGCTTTTTATTTAATACATCTAATTCAGCAATGGCTTCGTTAAATGTCTCTTCATCATCAGCTTCAACCGCTAATTCAAGTAAACCAGAAACGTCTTCTAATCCTTGGTCTAATTGGTCGATAGTTTCTACGATAGCCTCAAGAGATGAACGCTCTTTTCCCAATGCTTGCGCCCTTTCTGGCTCATTCCACACATCAGGTTGTTCTAATTCAGCGTTAACTTCTTCTAAACGCTCTTTCTTGGCATCATAGTCAAAGATACCCCCTGAGAACATGTGTTCTTTCAGAGACTTCTTCAATTTGGTGTTTTACTGGGTTGATTTCAAACATGCTTTTTCGTCTTTATGTTGTTTTCAAAAACAATTGGAATAAATTTTGAACCGCATATTGTAACGGATATATCCACGGGTTTATAGCATTTATATACAATTGTCTACTCAATAGTTGTTGTCATAACAACGTTTTACTTTATATCACAATAAATTGCTTAAATTATTCGTATTAACAAGGCCAAATGTGCTCAACAAGCAGTTGCGCATTTCTTTGCCCTCTAAATTCATTCACATCTAATCGATAAGCTAACTCAACGGTTTTAATACTGTTATCAGGCCAAATATTGATATCAACATTAAATGCTATAGCATCAATCATAAGATGACTATTTACTGGCTGAAGCATCATTTTTAAATGCTTACTGCCTACAATACGCTGTTGCAATAACGTAAATTTGCCATCAAATAATGGCTCAGGAAAAGCTTGCCCCCATGGGCCTGCTTCTCTTAGCATTTCAGCGATGGGTAGCGATAATTGATTTTCCGTTAGTTCACCATCAGATAAAATAACACCTTGCAACTGCTCGTCAGAAACCAATTCAGACATTAAAGAGGAAAAATGACGCTGAAATAGCGGGAATTTATCTTCTTCAAGTGAAAGTCCTGCCGCCATTGCATGCCCACCAAATTTGAGCATCAGACCTGGGTTTAATGTATTTAATCGCTCTAACGCATCCCTGAGATGTACCCCACTGATTGAACGACCAGAGCCTTTTAATAGACCATCCCCGCTAGGGGCAAAAGCAATAACAGGGCGATGTAATTTTTCTTTAATGCGAGACGCTAAAATCCCCACAACACCTTGATGCCATTCAGGATGATAAATTGCTAAACCATTCGGCAAGTCATGTTGAGTGCCCATAAATTGACGGAAAATAGTGGAGGCTTCTTCTTGCATACCCGCTTCAATTTCACGACGAGTTTGATTTAAGCCATCAAGTTCATTAGCAATTTCACGCGCAGAGCCAATATTATCGGTTAAAAGTAAAGCGACACCCACAGACATATCATCAAGACGCCCTGCAGCGTTTAAGCGAGGCCCTAAAGAAAAACCTAAGTCACTACTAACCAATTGAGAGAGCTCTTTACGAGAAACTTCCGTAAGTGCTTTTATCCCTACGCAACAACGACCCGCTCTAATTCGGCGTAATCCTTCATAAACAAAAATACGGTTATTTTCATCTAGAGGAACAACATCTGCCACAGTACCTAGCGCAACTAAATCGAGAAAATCCGCCATATTGGGGCGAGTCAAGTTTTGTTGCTCAAACCAACCTTGTTTTTCTAATTCAGCTCTTAATGCCGTCATTAAATAGAACGTAACACCAACGCCCGCTAATGCTTTAGATAAAAAAGGACAATCAGAAAGATTAGGGTTAATAATCGCATCAGCAGCAGGTAATGTTTGTCCCGGCAAATGGTGATCTGTTACTAGAACTCGAATACCGTATTCATGGGCAGTTTCCACCCCTTCAAAAGAGGAAATACCATTATCAACAGTAATAATGAGATCAACCCCTTTTTTGGCAACATCATGAACAACTTGAGGGCTTAAGCCATAACCATCATCAAAGCGATTAGGAATATGATAGCTTACTTGCTTAAATCCCATTTGGCGTAATGCTTTGATAGCCAATGCTGTACTGGTTGCACCATCAGCATCAAAATCACCAACAATCACGATACGAGATTGCTGTTTTAAAGCCTCAATGAGTAATGAAATTGCCGTTTTAATTCCTGTTAATGCTTGGTAATGAAGTAAGCCTTTTAACGATCGTTCTAGTTGAACTTCGGATGTTATTCCGCGATTAGCATAAATCTGTCGTAATAAAGGATCTAAGTTATCCGGCAATTGAGTTGCCTGTGCAATTCGACGACGTAGTGTCGGTTCAATAGTGACCATAAAACGTGATTACTTCTCTTTTTTATCTAATAATTCAATAAGGTTTTGAGCAGAAATATATCCACCATAAATACTCGCATTAGGTAACACAATAGCAGGTGTGCCTTGAATTCCTATCATGGTGCCTAATTTAAAATGTTCATTAATATTGATTTTTTTACATTCATCAATGGGAATAATTTTGTCACCTTTAAATGCACTGTCTAACGATTTATTAGGGAAACCGCTACACCACACCGCATTCATTTCTTTACTCACAATATTATTGCCAACACCATTACGAGGAAATGCTAAATAACGTACCGTTATCCCCTGTTTATTCAGCTCAGGGACTTCTTGGTGAAGTTTTTGACAGTAAGGACAACTAATATCAGTAAAAATGGTGATCACATGGCGTTCATTACGCGCTTTATAAACGATCATTTCATTTTTAAGTGAATCTACTTTTTTCATAATAACTTGATTGGCGATACTAACAGGCTCACCGCTGCTGATATTATAAATAGGGCCTGCTGTTAGATATTTACCATCGTCAGTAATGTAAAAAATACCTTTATCTGATAACACCGCATTTAATCCAACAATCGGGGTTGGTTGAATGCTTTCTGCCTTAATTTGCATTTTAGCCAATTGCGCTTCAATAGAAGCATTGTCAGCAAGCACAGGCATTGACACCATGCTTAATAGTATTGGCAACCAGAGTAATTTCTTTTTCATTTAAATTCCTATTTAATGCCAGCGTGTTGATGGCTATCCCCTTGGATGATGTTGCTGATGAAGCACTTTCAAGCGCTCTGTTGCAACATGGGTATAAATCTGTGTTGTAGAGAGGTCACTGTGCCCCAATAACATCTGTACAACACGCAAGTCTGCTCCATGATTTAAAAGATGTGTTGCAAATGCATGGCGCAACACATGGGGTGATAACTTTTCAGTATCAATTCCAGCAATCACAGCATAATGTTTTATCCGATGCCAGAAAGTTTGTCGTGTCATTTTCTGCCCTCTTAGGCTAGGAAAAACAATATCGTCTGTTTTTCCTTGCATTAAAGTGGGTCTTCCATATTGCAGATATTGTTCTAACCAGTAAATAGCCTCTTCCCCTAAAGGAACGAGTCGTTCTTTATCGCCCTTACCGATCACTCTTAATACACCTTGCCGTAAGCTGATATCAGAAAGAGATAACCCCACTAATTCAGACACACGAAGCCCACAGGCATAAAGCACTTCAAGCATTGCTTTATCACGTAATTCTAATGGTTCATCAATACAAGGGGCATTGAGTAAATCATCAACTTGTTGCTCGCTTAAATCTTTTGGTAAACGCTTAGGAAGCTTAGGGGTTGAAAGCAATGCGCTAGGATCGTCTAAACGTAATTTTTCACGATATAAATATTGGAATAATCGACGCATTGTACTGAGTAATCGGGCTGCACTGCTGGCTTTATAACCTTCATCTAAACGCGTCGCGAGAAAAGATTGCAAATCCAAAGTAGAGACTGACAACCAATCTAATTGATGATGTGCAAGCCATTGCCCTAATGCTTGCAAGTCTAAGCGATAAGAGCTAAGCGTATTTGCGGATAAGCCTTGCTCTAACCAAATATTGTCGAGAAATTGTTCAATGATAATATCTGTATCTTCATTGATATGAGTTGTCTTTTTTATCGATAATTTGGTTTGTGACACAGTCTGACTCTCCCTCTCTTTAGCTTATCGCCTTTACATTATGCCTTATAAAAAAATTTTTCTGGTACAATAGTGACCTTTATTGGCAAAAATATCCTAGAAACCTTTATGAAAATTGGTCTATTTTACGGTTCCAGTACCTGTTACACCGAAATGGCAGCAGAAAAAATTCGTGATATTCTCGGTGAAGAGTTCGTTGATCTTCATAATGTTCAAGAGTGTGATATCACGCTTATGGAGCAATATGACATCCTTATTTTAGGTATTCCCACTTGGGATTTTGGCGAGATCCAAGAAGATTGGCTCAATATTTGGGAAACATTGCCAACATTAAATTTAAAAAATAAACTTATTGCCATGTATGGAATGGGTGACCAAGTCGATTACAGCGAATGGTTTCTTGATGCGCTGGGTATGCTCTATCATCATTTATTACCAAGTGGTGTTAAATTTATTGGTTTCTGGCCTGTCGATGGATATGAATTTATCAGCCCAAAACCTTTATCAGATGATGGCAAACATTTTGTTGGTCTTGCATTAGATGACGTTAACCAGTTTGAAGAGACTGATGAACGTTTATCACAATGGTGTATGCAAATTCTACGTGAAATAGAAGAAAATTTATAAATTTAATATCCAGATATTAAATATCTGGATATTGCATTAATAACTGAGATAAGTTACGCCACTCATTTTCAGTCATACTATCAAATGCAACCCATAACGTGATTTGCTTTTTATTTAGAATAGAAGTCAATGTTATTCGAGTACCAAAACGGCTTATCCAAGGACGTTTCGTTATTTGCCATTCATGTAGTTTCCATTGAATTCGATTGCCATTTAGTAAAATAAAATCTCCTTTGATACGGCTAATATTCTTTTGTGTAAAATACCAACTGCTTATCAGGAGAAGTAACAATGGAACCCAAACATAAATAAAATCAGGTGGCCATGGATACAACAGTAAAGCTATCACAAAGGCAACATAAGCAACCGTTGAGAAGAGTTGAGTGAACCATGATACTGTGAGGTGCGATTTCCATAAAATCACGAGTTATATTCACTCCTGCTATAATTCTATATAGATAGAAATAAGTTAAAGATAATAAAAAACCAACCTATTTATAATGTAACTTCCTTCTTAACCTTGCAAATAGTTTATCTTATATTTTAGCTTGATTATTAATTGTTAATTTTTCTATTTAATCTGTGTTTAAAAAACACAATTTAATAATAAGTACGTAATTTTTATTCTTTTTTAATTACTGTTTTAATAAAATAAGCATACCCGATCGACTAAATATCCAGAAGATAATCGTGAAAAAAAATCATTTAAACGATAATTCATAGAGACAACTCGCATTTTTATCGCAAACCTGTTCTTTATTTCATCACATTTTAGAACATGAATAATATTATTTTTTATATAAAAATAAAAAAACGCCTTTATGAGATAATAAAAGCGTCATTTATAATCAACAAAAAATTATTATTTAGCCTATCGCTGATTTTATACGTTTTTTTTATTAATATTTATCAACGATTTCCGCCATTCTAGCTTTATTGCGATCTTGAATTAATTTCACCATATAATCGAGCTCATCATCATCAGGGCGTCCATGATTCATTAACCAGTTAAATAAATCAGGATCTGCACACTCTAGTAAACGAACAAAAAGTGCTTTATCGTTATCAGATAGCGTGTCGTACTCATTCTCGAAAAAAGGCATGATAGAAATATCTAGTTCACGCATTCCACGACGACATGCCCAGTTAATTCGTGCTTTATTCTCTATATCGATAGTCATACTCTGCTCTTTACATTGTTCAAATCAAGAAATACCACTATTTCTTCCTAGTATTGATGATAGTCTTATCGCAAAATTTTTAACATCAAAATGATCACAGTTTGCATGTTTAGTCTCATAGACAACCTATTGAACACACATTCATTTGTTATTTATCAAGTTCATTTTCTGTGCGTTAAAAATAATAATGACTTGCATTGTCTTGTCACTCTTTTACCATAACTGATGTATCTGATTAATTTAATAGCTGGTGACATCATGACTCAAAATTCTATTCAGGCTAAACGCCCTCATGCAGCAATCAATTTGCCATTAACACTGGTTTCTTTAGATGAATGGTCACTGATAACAGCAACAGGTGCTGACAGTGAAAAGTATCTACAAGGTCAATTAACAACGGATATTGCAGCACTTCCAACAACGACACATACATTGGCTGCACACTGTGAAGCAAAAGGTAAAATGTGGAGCACACTTCGCTTATTCCACCAGCAAGAAGGTTTTGCTTATATTCTGCGTAAAAATGTCGCACAAAAACAACTTGCCGAATTAAAAAAATATGCCGTATTCTCAAAAGTAACCCTAGCTGAAAATACAGATAGCGTTTTATTAGGGTTAGCTGGGCAAGGTGCAGCTCTTGCATTAGCTGATTACTTTCCAAATATCCCTCGTAAAGCAAACGAAGTCGTTAATCACGATAATACTTATATTCTTCAACTGCCTTTACCTACTGAACGCTTTTTAATCGTAACCGATGAAGAAACAGCAAAAAATCTTGTAGCAACATTAAAAGCGGAAATCAGTAATAGTGAGCAATGGTTAGCTTTAGATATTGAGGCTGGATATCCTATTATTGATACTCCAAATATTGAGCAATTCTTACCTCAAGCAACAAACCTACAGGCATTGCCACTGAGCATCTGCTTTAAAAAAGGTTGTTATACAGGGCAAGAGATGGTGTCTCGTGCGAAATTTAGAGGCGCCAATAAACGTGCAATGTATCTGTTATCAGGTGGCGGTACTGAGCTACCTGAGATCGGAGGTAGTATTGAGTGGCAATTGGGTGAAGATAAATGGCGCAAAACGGGCACTGTATTAAGCGCTGTACGTATGGCTGATAATACTATTTTGGCTGAAGTTGTTATGAATAACGATATGGAGTTCGATAGTGTATTTCGAGTTCAAGGCGATAGCACCAGTCGTTTATCCATTAAACCACTGCCTTATTCTTTAGAAGAAGAGTAATTCTTATTTATCATAACCAATACGGATTTTTATGACACAATTACCTAAAGGCGCATTTGGCCCCTTCTCTGATACGATTAACTTTATTATGGAGTTAGATAAACTTAAACGTGTTTATCGTAAAAATAATGTATTAGACAATAGCCGTTCTGAAAATACAGCAGAACATAGCTGGCATTTTGCGGTTGCTGCAATGAGTTTCCAACCTTATGCGGGCGATATTGATATGGGGCGTGCTATTCAATTAGCTTTAGTCCACGATATCGTTGAAATCGACGCTGGTGACGTTATGGTGTATGACGTTGCGGCGCGTGAAGCTATCAAAGAACACGAGCAAAAAGCTGCAAGACGCATTTTTGCTTTATTACCCTCCCCACAAAGTGAATATTTCCTCAATTTATGGTTGGAATATGATGCTGCTGAAACACCCGAGTCTCAGTTCGCTAATATTCTTGATCGCACCATGCCAATGCTGATGAATTTACATAATGAAGGTCAAAGTTGGGTAGAAAATAATATCCGCTTAGAACAAGTATTAGCGCGCAATCTGTTTATTGAAAAACAGTGGCCAGAATTTTGGCAATATCTCTACCCTCAATTATTAGAGGCGCAGAAAAAAGGCTGGTTGAAGTAACAACAAAAAAATACCGATGGCTAACTTAACCATCGGTATTTAATTTAGGAATATTGTTAGATTAAAGCTTATTCATAATCACTAATTGGCGCACATGAACAATGTAAATGGCGGTCGCCATACACATCATCCAGACGTTTAACCGCAGGCCAATATTTGTTTTGTTTCGTTGCTTCACTTGGGAATACAGCACACTCTCGGCTATAACCGTGTGACCACTCTTGCACTAATTCATATTGTGTATGAGGTGCATTAACTAATGGATTGTCATCAATTGGCCATACACCTTTATCTACCTGTGCAATTTCAGCTCGAATAGAAAGCAGAGCTTCAATAAAGCGGTCAATTTCCACTTTGCTTTCTGATTCTGTCGGCTCAATCATCAATGTACCCGCAACAGGGAATGACATGGTTGGAGCGTGAAATCCATAGTCAATTAAACGCTTAGCCACATCCATTTCACTGATACCGTAATTTGCTTTTAATGGACGAATATCGATAATACATTCATGTGCGACATAACCATCAGCGCCAGCATAAAGAATGTCATAGTCATTTTTCAGACGTTGCGCGATATAATTCGCATTTAAGATTGCCACTTGGCTTGCTTGTTTAAGCCCTTGAGACCCCATCATACGAATATACATCCAACTAATGGGGAGTATTGAAGCGCTACCAAATTGAGCTGCAGAAACCGCGCCTTGTGTGGTGACATTCTCCATTTCAACAACAGAATGTCCTGGTACAAATGGTGCTAAGTGTGATTTCACACCAATAGGTCCCATACCTGGGCCACCACCGCCATGAGGAATACAGAAAGTTTTATGTAAGTTTAAGTGAGAAACATCAGAGCCAATAAAGCCCGGTGTTGTGATCCCCACTTGCGCATTCATATTGGCACCATCAAGATAAACTTGTCCGCCATATTGATGAATGATTTCACAAACTTCACGAATACCTTCTTCATAAACACCATGCGTTGATGGGTATGTCACCATTACACAAGAGAGTTCAGCTTGATGCTTTTCTGCTTTAGCTTTTAAGTCTGCAATATCAATATTGCCGTTATCATCACATCCCACCACCACTACCGTCATTCCTGCCATATGAGCAGAAGCAGGGTTAGTACCATGTGCTGAACTTGGGATCAAACAGATATGTCGCGTTCCTTCACCACGACTTTGGTGATAACGACGAATAGCTAATAAACCTGCATATTCACCTTGAGCACCCGAGTTTGGTTGCATACACATTGCATCATAACCGGTTAATGCAGCAAGCCAATTAGCCAATTGCCCAATCATTACCTGATAGCCTTTCGCTTGATAAGCTGGGCAGAATGGATGTAGCTCTGTAAATTCAGGCCATGTAATAGGGATCATTTCAGCTGCAGCATTAAGTTTCATCGTACATGATCCTAATGGGATCATCGCTTGATTCAATGCTAAGTCTTTATTTTCCAAACGATGCATATAGCGCATCATTTCTGTTTCACTGTGATACTGATGAAAGTTTTCATGTGTCAGCACAGTGTCTTTACGTTGCATAGATGCGGGAATAGATGCTGAAGATGAAGCGACTTGTTTATCAAGTGTATCAATATCACCCACCAATGCTTTACCACTGATAATTTCAACTAGCTTTAATACATCTTCACGAGTTGTAATCTCGCTTAATGTGACACCAACGGCACCCACAATATCAGTGCGCAAGTTAATTTCAGCGTCTTTTGCACGTTGTAATACAGCGGCTTTATCTGCTGTTTCAACTGTTAAGGTATCAAACCAAGTTTGATGGCGTAAGGCCATGCCATTTTGCTGTAAACCCGCTGCCAAAATATCCGTTAAACGATGAATACGTTGAGCGATAGTTTTTAATCCTTCTGGCCCATGATAAACCGCATACATAGCAGCAATGTTGGCAAGCAAAACTTGAGATGTACAGATATTGGAGTTGGCTTTTTCACGACGAATATGCTGTTCACGCGTTTGCATTGCCATGCGTAATGCCCGATTACCCGCAGCATCACGAGATACCCCAATAATACGCCCTGGCATTGCTCGTTTATATTCATCACGACAAGCAAAGAATGCTGCATGAGGGCCACCATATCCCATCGGTACACCAAACCGTTGTGCTGAACCTAATACGATATCAGCGCCTTGATGACCCGGTGCTGTTAATACCACCAGCGCCATTAAATCGGCAGCAACACTAGTAATGATTTTGCGTTCTTTCAGTTCAGTCAATAACTTACTGTAATCATGAACTTCACCCGTTGTGCCAACTTGTTGTAATAGCACACCAAAAACACCTTCAAGTTCCAATACTTTCTCAGCTTTATCAACAACAACATCAAAGCCAAAAGTATCTGCACGAGTTCTGACAACATCTAAGGTTTGAGGATGAATATCATCAGCGACAAAGAAACGATCTGCATTTTTTAGTTTGCTTACACGTTTTGCCATCGCCATTGCTTCGGCTGCAGCCGTTGCTTCATCGAGCAATGATGCAGAGGCGAGATCCATTCCTGTATAATCGATTGTCACCTGTTGGAAATTCAGTAATGATTCTAAACGACCTTGAGATACTTCTGGCTGATACGGTGTATAAGCGGTATACCAACCCGGATTTTCTAATAAATTACGCAAAATCACAGGAGGTAATACAGAAGGCGCGTACCCCATTCCAATATAAGAAGTAAAGCGTTTATTTTGGCTAGCGATCGCTTTCAATTCAGCTAAGGCTTCTTGCTCTGTTGCCCCTGCACCCACATTCGGTGGTGTTTCTAATTGAATATTATCTGGAACAATTTTTTGAGTTAATTCATTTAATGAGGAGACGCCAACAGCACTGAGCATCTCTTTAATCTGTTCTGGTGATGAACCAATATGGCGACGAATAAATTCATCGCGATACTCTAACTGGTTTAAAGTCTGTGTCATTGCAAGTAATTTCCTGAATTCACTATGATATGGATAGGTAAATAGCACACGGCTTAAAGCGCGTTAAGACAGCATTACGATAACAAGCTAACAAATGAAAACGCCCCGACATTAATTTGACGGGGCGCTTCGGTTTACTCTTCGCTATCTACCAATTCTTGATAACCAGCAGCATCAAGTAGGTCATCTAATTCACTTTCATTATTTGCTTTAATGCGAAATAGCCAACCTTCTCCGTAAGGCGCGCTGTTTACCAGCTCTGGAGAACCCTCTAACTCTTCATTTACTGCGATAATTTCACCCGATAATGGTGAATAGATATCTGATGCAGCTTTTACTGATTCCGCGACTGCACAATCATCACCTGCTGCCACTTCTCTACCCACTTCAGGTAGATCAACAAATACCATGTCACCTAATAATTCCTGTGCATGTTCAGTAATACCGATAGTGTATTCACCATTACCTTCTGAACGGATCCACTCATGAGACTGCGCGTATTTTAATTCACTAGGTATTTGACTCATTGACCTTACTCTCCATTTAAAATAATTGTGCGTGTTATACCAATGCTTTACCTGAACGAACAAAGCCAGGTTTTACCACTTCTACTGGCATCTCACGATTACGCATTAATACAATTGCGCTATCTTTTATACCTGCGGGAACTCTTGCTAATGCAATACTAAAGCCTAATGTGGGCGAGAAAGTACCACTTGTAATCACACCTTCTCTTAATTCCCCCAAATCATCAGTAAAGTGTACGGCAGTGCCTGCACGCAACACACCTTTCTCTCGCATGACAAGGCCAACAAGTTTATCTGTGCCTGTTGCGCGTAATTTTTCTAATGCTTCACGACCAATAAATTGACGATCTTCAGGTACCCATGCAATCGTCCAGCCCATATTCGCTTCAAGTGGATTAATAGTTTCATCCATCTCTTGGCTATATAAGTTCATTCCCGCTTCTAAACGTAACGTATCTCTTGCGCCTAATCCGGCAGGTTTAACACCCACTGCTAATAATTTTTTCCAAAAATCGACAGCTTGCTCTTTTGGCATCGCTATTTCATAACCTGCTTCACCGGTATAACCCGTTGTTGCGATAAACAAGTCATCAAGCTCTACGCCATAAAAAGGCTTCATAGCTGAAACAACTTGGCGTTGCTGTTCAGTTAATAAACGCTGAACCTTTTCTTGTGCATGCGGACCTTGAACCGCGATTAATGCCAAATCGTCACGAACAGTGATATCAACGACATAATCTGAAGCATGATGCTCAATCCATGCCAGATCCTTTTCACGAGTAGCGGAGTTCACCACAAGGCGATAGAAAGAATCATCAAAGTAATAGACGATAAGATCATCAATTACACCGCCTGATGCATTAAGCATACCGGTATAAAGTGCCTTACCTTTTTCGGTGAGTTTAGCGACATCATTCGCTAATAAATAACGTAGGAAATCTTTAACTTGCGAGCCATGTAAGTCAACAATGGTCATATGAGAAACATCAAACATACCTGCATCACGGCGTACATTGTGATGTTCATCTATTTGAGAGCCATAATGCAGTGGCATCATCCAACCATGAAAATCGACCATACGAGCACCGCAGGCTACGTGCTCATCATACAACGGAGTCTGTTTTGCCATTCTTCCCTCTTTCTACTTTTACTTTAGATTATTCAGAGAACGCAATTTGTTAAATATAAAATTAAACTTGATTAGAAATCAGCGTATTAATCACGAGGTTAAGTTTATTTTTAAACAGAGATTTAACAAATACGAGCAATTAACGTACAACGCAAACGATACCATCTTCTTGAACTTAGCATTGTCAGAAAAAATAAACCATAAGTTAAAATAGGGTATTGTGTTTCTCAATCATAATAGAGAGATATGAGTATGCAGAACTAATGATTGCAATTATGCGTATCAGCGCTCATTTTTAGCGAGGAATTCCTATAAAAAAGGAATTAGTGCAAAGAATAGACTGAAAAAATAGATTTTTTTAGTTCTATTTCTTCAGTCAGATATAAATAAAAGTAATGTGAAATAAGAGAGGAATTAGATTTTTTCAACTGAAGTGAAATTTTTATCACTTAACCATTCAGGTAAATCAGAAAGCCCCATTGCTTGTTCAAGTAACTTTGGTTTTACGCCCGGTAAACTATCTGCTAACGAAAGGCCGATATCTCGAACCAGCTTTTTAACTGGATTGTTGCCAGCAAAAAGTTCACGAAATCCCTGCATACTTGCCAACATAACAGCAGCAGCATGTTTGCGACGACGCTCAAATCGTCTCAAATAGAGATATTCACCAAAATCTTTACCTTCTGTTTTTAAGCGACGGATCTCACCGATTAACTCAGCAACATCCATAAAACCAAGGTTAACGCCTTGTCCAGCTAAAGGATGGATAGTATGTGCCGCATCGCCTAATAATGCTAAACGAGGCGCTGCAAATTGGCGTGCATAACGACCTGTTAATGGTATGGTCATGCGATCACTGATTAATTCACATTGGCCTAAACGCATATCAAAAGTCACACCTAACGTGCGCTCAAACAGTTTTTTTTCTGCGTTTTTATAACTTTCAGCGAGGTTGTTTGGTAAAGACCAAACGATAGAACAAGTATAAGGATCAGAAAGAGGCAGGAATGCCAAAATACCTTCGCCATGAAAGACTTGGCGTGCAACATTATCGTGGGGTTGTTCAGTACGAATAGTCGCGACTAATGCATGGTGTTCATAATCCCAAAAAGTCAGAGGAATATCTGCATGTTTGCGTAACCATGAATTAGCACCATCGGCTCCGACAACTAATCTTGCCGTCAACATTTCACCATCATTAAGGGTAATAAATGCATCATTTTCCCCCCAAACAACACGTTCAATTTGTGTCGATGAATAGAAGGTTATATCACTGTGGCTTTCACATTTTTGCCAAAGCACTTCTCGAATAAGGTTATTTTCGATAATAGAGCCTAAATGGCTAAACCCTTCTTTTTGTGCCGAAAATTCAATACGACCAAAACTATCTTGATCCCAAACTTCCATACCTTGATAAGGTGCAGTTCGTAATGCTTGTAAACTTTCCCAAACACCTAATTTTTTTAGCAACATTTCACTGGCTGTATTAATAGCAGATACCCGTAATGAAAAATCATCTTGCGGGTGAAAATGTTTTGTTACTGGGTGATTTTCTATTATCGCTATACGTAATCCACACCCGTGTAATCCGCAGGCTAATGCAAGCCCAACCATTCCACCACCAGCAATAACAACATCGAATGATTTCATAATAAAAGTATCCTAAAAAGCGATTATATTTAGTCTGTCCAGCCAAGTGTTTGATGCGCCAATTTATCTCTCATCATTGGGAGCAACTCCATCGTCATTAACCCTAAGTTGCGAGAAACAATCAATGGCACACAACGATTTGCAAACACTTTCACCAACCCATCAGTAATAGAGATTGTTTTTTCTCTATCTTGTTGGCGAATTTGTTGATATTGAGAGAGCACTCGATAACTACCAATATCAGCATTGGCATTAATCGCTTGAGTGATCGTATTGGCGAGTGCCATAACATCACGTAAACCGAGGTTAAAACCTTGCCCTGCGATAGGATGAAGTGTTTGCGAAGCATTGCCAACTAACGCTAAACGATGACCAATAATTTGATTGGCTTTTTGTAGTGCTAAAGGGTAGCAATTGCGCTTACCAATATGTTCTATTTTTCCTAAACGCCAGCCAAAGTCACGCTGTAAATGTGCAACGGTTGTTTCATCATCCCACTGTGAAATTTCATCCCATTTTTCAATCGGATGACACCACACTAATGAGCTACGCCCTTCACTCATCGGTAACATGGCTAATGGGCCAAATTCAGTAAAACGCTCGAAGGCTTTCCCCTCTGGGTCTATTTCTGTTTTGACATTAGCAATTACGGCGACTTGATGATAAGGCTCTCGTTGCCATTGAATATGGCATTGGTGGCCTATAGGCGAATTTGTACCATCTGCTGCAATCAGTAAATCACCTGTTACTTGCGTACCATTATCAAGCGTTACCTCAACGCAGTCGATATTACGCTGAACTTGTTCAACTTTAGCAGGGCAATAAAGCGCGATATTAGATTGCTTTTTTAGCTTGGCAAAGAGTAGCCGCCCTGCATCATGCAACTCAATCACATAACCAAGAGCTGAAATATCATAGTCTTGTGCATCAATATTAACAAAACCACAATGACCTTTATCAGAAACATGAACATGATTAATGGGAGTGACAAAAGGTTTTAATGTTGACCAAAGCCCGATTTGCTCTAACCGTTTCGCTGTTCCATGAGCCAATGCGATCGCTCTTGCATCAAACCCCGGATGCCCATTCTCAGGCTCTTTTGCTTCAATTAACGAAATTGAAATCTTACCTTTATTTAATGCAGAGAGTGCAAGTGCTAATGTCGCACCGGCCATTCCACCACCCACAATAATCACATTCATGCTGATTTTAGCCTTAAATTTTTCCTGCCATCAGAGCTTCAATTTCATCAGGATCTTTAACGACAGATGCCGTTAAGTTCTCATTTCCCGTTTCAGTGATAACAATGTCATCTTCAATACGAATACCAATCCCACGATACTCTTGTGGTACATCGGCATCTGGCGCGATATATAACCCCGGTTCGATAGTCAGCACCATGCCTGGTTCTAAAATACGGTCACGGTCTGTGCCATAATGTCCAACATCATGAACATCAAGACCTAACCAATGGCTTAAGCTATGCATAAAGAAACGCTGATAAGCTTTTGTTTCAATAAGATGCTCAATTTCACCGTGCATAATGCCTAGTTTAACCAATCCTTCGACCATGATATACACGACATGCTCAGTGACTTCTTTGATGCTTGTACCAGGTTTGTACAATTCCAAAGATACATTGATGGATTTTAAGACAATGTCATAAATTTCACGTTGTTGACGGCTAAATTTACCATTGACAGGGAAAGTACGGGTGATATCACCAGCATAACCTTCATATTCACAGCCTGCGTCAATGAGTACTAAATCCCCATCACGCATTTTGGTTTCGTTTTCGGTGTAGTGCAAAATACAACCATTTTCACCGCTGCCGACAATACTGTTATAGGAAGGAAAACGCGCACCATGAGAGACAAACTCATGTTCAATCTCACCTTGAAGTTGATATTCATACATACCAGGCTGACATTTTTGCATCGCACGCGTATGTGCTAATGCAGTAATTTTTCCGGCTTTACGCAGTAATTCAAGTTCAAAATCAGATTTAAATAGGCGTTGCTCATGAACAATTGGACGCCAATCAATAATAATTTGTGGTGCTTTTAAATTACGACGGGAACCTTTTCTTAAGGTTTCTAATGCATTAAAGACTATCTCATCAGCAAATGCATATTCACCTTGAGCATGATAAACAATATCTAACCCGTTTAATAATTGGTAAAGTTGTTCATTAACATCTTCATAAGGTAGCGCCTTATCAACGCCCAATTTTTCAGGTGCAGCTTCTTGCCCAAGGCGACGACCAAACCAAATTTCAGCGGTTAAATCTCTAACACGATTAAAAAGCACACTATGATTATGTGTTTCATCACTTTTAATCAGCACAAGAATAGCTTCAGGCTCACTGAAACCCGTTAGATAAAGGAAATCACTATGTTGACGATAAGGATACTCACTATCGGCATTACGTTGCGCTGGTGGTGCAGCGAAAAAGATAGCTGCACTCGCAGGCTTCATTTGAGCTAATAATGCCTGACGACGGGATAAAAATTCTTGCTTATTCATACCCACTCCTGTCTTTCATTTATCTTTATGGTTATCTAATTAATGATGAAATTAATGTAGTACACGTTGCTCATTTTGTTCGTTATTATCTTTGTCTTTTGGTGCAACAAAAGTGATATAACAAAGTTGAACAGATACTTTTACATATTCACTGACTTCTTCAAGTGCATCTTCAAGTTCTTCTTGGTTTTCGTCTTCTTCGTAACCTAGCGCACCTATATTACGCAAATCTGTAATCACTTCGGTCAATTCTTTATGATCAGACAACTTAGGTTGAGCAACTCCCAACCCTAAAAGAAAATGATTAACCCAACCCGCAAGCGCATCAGCTCTTGAAAAAACCGATTCAGACTCGTCAGGTACTAACATAAAGAAGTTGAACACACTGTCATCAAGCTGTTCATAGGTGATGTGATAAAGCTCTTCAAGCGGCTCTGATAGCGTTTTAGGAAAGGCTAAACCTTCATTAGTCAGATCGTGCAATAAGGTTTTCCAACTGCTATCGCGCACTGCACCGCAAATAAATCCTGTAATCAAACCATGCATTTCAGCCGCGGTTAAAGGTATTGTATGTTGCTGTAATAATGCATCAATAGTTTGGTAATTCGGTAATGTGTTCTGTTTTGACATAAGAATAAACGTCGCATTTAGGGGAATAGTTCAAGATATGCTACCATCAATAGAAGTCGCTGTACCAGTTAAGCCATGTTAATCATTGGAATTTTTGCAGTAATAGCGTTTAATACAGTGTTATAACCGTATACACTACTAAACACGTAGCACAGATTTTATGTCAGGAAGGAATCATGTCCGCACAACCCGTTGATCTTCAAATTTTTGGGCGCTCATTACGTGTCAATTGCCCACCAGAACAAAGAGATGCTTTACTGGCTTCTGCTGCTGAACTGGAACAACGATTACAAGATCTCAAAGAACGCAGTGGTGTTTCCAACACAGAGCACTTAATTTTTATCGTGGCATTAAATATGAGTCATGAGTTGGCAGAAGAAAAGTTAAAAACCAGAGACTATGCCTACAACATGGAAGAAAAGATAAAAATGCTACAACAATCCATTGAACAAGCTTTACACGATCAAGGCAAGCACCATGATCGCACTTTTTCAACTGCGAAGTAGATTTGTTCAGAAAGCATGCGTATACCACGAAATTCACAGATAATAGGTTGCTTTCTACAATTAAAATAATACAATAGTTCATAGATAAGGTGCTTAACGCACCCACCAAATTTCTCTGAGATGTTTGCCAGCGGGCCAGTCCCCTGAGCCGATATTCGAAACACATAGAACGTGGTGATCTGTTGCTTGTGAGCATACCCGATTCGTTCAGGCAGCCTAATGGTAGCAACACTATGTTCACCTTGGACCATGGGTTCAAGGGTTACAGCTTGCGGCGGCATCTTGGAGACCCTACTAAAGTTCTAAACATTAAGTATTTTATAACTACTTAGTGTTTAGAACTTTTTTTATGCTTCTATTCTCATATCTTCAACCTCTTTGCTTTCTTACCTCTAAAGTGTGATAAATTGATAGAAATGATGATTTCCACTTAACACCAAGCACTTATTGATGGATTAATGAATGACCCATACTTCACTTTTTCAACAAAGAGATGAAATCCGCAAAACTATTCGCCAAAAGCGACGTTCACTGACATCAGACAAACAACAACAGGCTGCTGATAAATTATGTGAGCAAGTTCTTACTCACTCTAAAATCAAGCCTGCGCAGACGATTGCACTATTTCTTTCTTTTGATGGTGAAATTGATACATCACCTTTGATCTCTCAACTATGGGCATTAAATAAACAGGTTTGCTTACCAGTATTACACCCATTTCATCGTCATCACCTCCTTTTTTTACGCTACACACCTTCTACTGTATTAGTCAAAAATCGCTTTAATATTTCTGAGCCTCCTTTAAATGTGAATATGGTTATTCCTATCTCTAATATTGATATTATTTTTACACCGTTAGTGGCTTTTGATACCCAAGGCCAACGATTAGGTATGGGGGGAGGTTTTTACGATAGAACACTAGAAAACTGGCAACAAAAATCATTTTACCCAATGGGGCTTGCTCATACTTTCCAACAAGTTGATCATCTTCCTATTGCTAATTGGGATGTTCCATTACCTGAAATTATTACACCTAATAAAAAATGGAACTTCAATAACTAACTTATATATATTAATTTTTATTTTCCACCATCTTTGTTTTTTTATATCATTATCTTACATTATTAGTTTAAATCTCTATTTTTAACCAAACTGTATCTAAGATGAAAAATAGAGAAAACACAAAGATTATAAAAAGTATCAATATAATTCTAAAATTATCGGGAAAACAATTAGACAATGACAATTTAACTAATAATGAATGTAATA
This sequence comes from Proteus sp. TJ1640, assembly GCF_003144445.1. Lineage (NCBI taxonomy): Bacteria > Pseudomonadati > Pseudomonadota > Gammaproteobacteria > Enterobacterales > Morganellaceae > Proteus > Proteus sp. TJ1640. The sequence goes on along the minus strand of NZ_PENY01000021.1, from coordinate 149,304 downwards.
GCACTATCTCATCATTAGAAAAAACCTACGCTTTTAAACTAAGAAAAAAAAGCATTCATCATATTTTTAAAAAACAATTAAATCATCCAATTATATTTTTAGACAATTTAGAAAACATATTTATTATTTTAAAATATAATGATCATGAGTTTCTGATTTATAACCTACAAACTGACCAAATGGAAACGTGGAACAAAGAAACGTTAATAAAAAACAGTGCTCATCACTATTATTATCTAGATTTTTTAACAAAGCATTTTTTTGATATTTCTTGGTTTATTCCTACTTTTATGAAATATCGTTCATTCTTTCAAAGTGTTTTATTTTACTCGTTGATTCTTCAGCTGCTAGCACTTGCATCTCCTCTAGTCACACAAATAATTATGGACAAAGTTATTATACATCGAGCTTTGTCCACACTTGATGTATTAGTAATAGGTCTTATTTTTGTAGCTATTTCAAGCTCTGTACTTCAGGGAATAAGAGAGTATATTTATCATCATACTGCTAATAAAATTGATATGTTACTGAGTTTAAAATTGACTCATCATTTATTCAAGTTACCTATTAGTTACTTTAAATCTCGCCAAACAGGTATTATTGTCACCCGTGTAAAAGAACTTGATATTATTCGAGAATTTATTACAAAGACCTTATTAATGTTATTAGTTGACTTCTCATTTATTTTTATTTTTCTGTTTGTTATGGCATATTTGTCATTAAAGTTAACATTAATATTTCTTACCACCATTCCACTCTATTTTATATTAGCTAAATTAATTGCACCAAAAATAGAAAACACAGTACAACAACTTTATCAATGCTCGGCAACAAATAGTGCTTTTTTAACAGAAACACTAGGAGGCATAGAAACAATAAAAAGTCTTTCATTAGAACCGCGTTTTACACAACAGTGGAATACGCAAATTCATCAACTGACTAATGAAAATTTAAAATTACAAAATATTGATAATCTATCGCAATACATTGTTTCATTTTTACAAAAAATAACGATAGCCACTCTTTTATGTCTTGGTGCTTCTGAAGTGATTTCACTCTCAATGACCATAGGTCAGCTAATAGCATTTAATATGTTGTTAACTCATTGTTTGCAACCTTTAAGTTCCGCAATAGAAGTTTGGGGAAAGTATATAAGAACAAAAACGGCTGTTTATAATTTACAAGACATTCTTAATCTTCCAATAGAGCAAGAAAAAGCACATAAGAAAATTATATTACAAGGTGAAGTGAGTTTTGAGAATGTAAGTTTTTACTATCAACATGATGCTCCCGCCATTTTAAAGCAAATTTCTCTTGTGATTAAAAAGCATGAAACTATTGGCATAGTTGGAACTTCTGGATCAGGAAAAAGCACATTAGCACGCATGATCGCAGGACTTTATATACCACAATTAGGACTAGTTAAGCTTGATGGAATTCCTGTTTGCGAAATTCCTCCCACAGTATTACGTCAACAAATAGGATTTGTATTACAAGAGAATTTTTTATTTCATTTAACCGTTTTTGATAATATCCGATTAACCCAACCATCAGCCTCATTAGATGAAGTTATTCATGTTGCTAAATTAGCAGGTGCTCATGAATTTATTTTAAAGCTTCCTTTGGGATACGATACCTTAATTGCTGAAAATGGCAGATCTTTATCTGGGGGACAACGCCAACGTATAGCAATTGCCAGAGCCTTACTATCATCACCTAAGATTTTAATTTTTGATGAAGCCACTAGTGCATTAGATGGCGAGTCTCAAGCCATAATTGAAAAAAACCTTCCTCTTATAACGCAAAATAAAACCGTCATTATGATAGCTCATCGCCTTTCAACAATAAAAAACTGTGACCGCATTATTGTATTAGAAAATGGTCAGATAATTGAAGAAGGAAAACATAATGAATTGATTAAAAAAGATAGTTCTTATAAAAAACTTTGGCTACATCAACAAGGATAAAAATAATGAAATCAAAAATCAAACAACTCATTAATCATTATTTTAAAGCTAAAAAAGAGCCTAAAAACTATGATTTTTACCCTAATCATATTGCAGTGCTTGAAAAACCACCAACACCTTATAGCCGTATTATTGCGATAATAATTTCATTAAGCGTTATTATATTTATACTCTGGGCATATATAGGCAAATTGGATGTACTCTCATCAGCAATGGGAAAATTAGTTGTTTCAGGTTACTCTCAACAAATTCAAATTTATGAACATAGTCGCTTAACAGCAATCCATGTAAAAAATGGCCAACAGGTTTCCAAAGGAGAAGCTTTATTAACACTTGATATTTTAGGTGTTGATGAAGAGATCAATAATCTAAAAAATAAAATAGAGAATCTATTATTATTAAAAATTCGTTATCAAGCATTAAGTCAAATTACTTTACCTGATACATTCCCTCAATTTAATTCATTAAATGAGAAAAACAAAGAATCAATTCTATTAAGTTATAAAAAAGAAAAAGATGAATTTGATGCCAGTATCAATAATATTAATGCTGAAATAGAAACTAACAATAAAAATAAACTCCTGACTCATCAGGAAATTGAATCATTAAATAAATTAAAGAAGAATATTGAAAATCGCTTTAATATAAAAAAGACACTTTATGATAAGAAAATCATTAGTACTATGGAATTTTTAGAAAATCAACATGAACTACTAGAAATTAACCGTTCTCTTAAGAGGAAATCATCAGAGTTAATTATTTTATCCAGTCAAGAAAAAAAGCATATTAAAGAACGCGACAGATTAGAAAAACAAAAATATCTAGAGTGGTATGACAAATTTAAACAATATGAAAGTGAAGTTTTTCTTTATCAGCAAAATCTTTATCATGCTCAGAAACGTCAGCAATTAAAAATTGTACGTTCTCCTGTTACAGGTACTGTCCAAGAGCTCTCTGTTCATACTCTAGGAGCTGTATTACAACCTTCACAAGCAGTAATGGTAATAGTACCAGATAATCAACATAATGTTGCAGAGGTAAATATTCTCAATAAAGATATTGGTTTTATCTATCCTGGACAAAAAGCGGTAATTAAAATTGATGCCTTTCCTTATACCCGTTATGGCACCATTGAAGGAACTATTATCAATATAGCAAAAGATTCCGTACAGCATGAACAATTAGGCTTAGTTTATCCAGTCCTTATTGAACTAGATAAACAAGCTATTGGTGAAGATGAAGAGCAATATCAGCTTGCCACAGGGATGTCTTTAGTCGCTGATGTAATTATTGAAAAACGTCGAGTGATTGATTATTTACTCAGCCCAATAGAAGTTTATCGTCATGAAGCATTAAGGGAAAAATAATAGAGAGATATCTATGAATAATATAGCTAAAAATCATCTTCCTCTTCATCCTTCAATTATTGATGGGCTAATTTATTTTTCAAAAGAAAATAAAAACTCATTAAAAAAAGAGCAGCTTATTCATTTTTTAGGTGATATTAATCATCTTTCTGAGTTAAATATTATTGAAGCTGCTCAACAACTAAATTTAAAATGCCAATTCTCTCACCTTAATAATAAAGATGAAAGTATCATTGATACACTTATTGAAATAAATGGATATTGGTATATTCTAAAGAAAAGAACAAATGATAAATTAATTATTATTGATCCAAGTACTAACACAGAAAAAATTCATCATATTAATAAAAACATCACTTTTCCAACGCTTCTAATTATTAATAAGATACTTACAAATAAACTAAGCAAGTTTAGTTTAATGTGGTGTATTCCTTCTTTATTGAAACAAAAAAAATCATTATATTTAATTTTTATTTTATCTTGTTTTATTCAATTATTTTCTTTAGTAAATCCAATCATTTTTGAAAAAGTCATTGATAAGGTATTAACAGGAAGAAGCTTATCTAATTTACAAGTTTTAGGTTGGGTGCTTGTACTTATTGCAGTTATAGAGCCTATATATCTTTTAGTACGGGATAAACTTTATGCTTTTGTTTCTTGCACCCTAAGTGCGGAATTTTCTGGTAAAATTTATAATCATCTCATTCGATTACCAAATCAGTTTTTTAATCAACGTCAATCTGGACAAATTATCTCTCGTATTCAAGAGCTTGCCCATATTCGCCAATTTATTACTGGCTCAGCACTGATGATGGTGTTGGATTTTATTTTTATTATCGTGTTTATTTCAGTGATGTTTGCTTACTCAGTTTTATTAACTTGGATAACCATAGCAGCATTAGTACTTTATTTTTTACTCTGGCTGATACTTGGCCCAATGATCCGTTATTGGGTTGAACAAGAGTACCAAGCGAATGCCGATAATACGAGCTTATTAACTGAAGCCATCAATGGTATAGAAACCATTAAAATAACAGCAACAGAAAACCAATTTATTGAAAAATGGCAATATAAGCTCACCAACCATATTCTTAAGCGTTTTTCTGCTGCCAAAAAAGCGTTACTTGCTCAGCAATTAATTGGCGCTGTTCATAAAATTACTATGGCAATTATCTTGTGGCATGGTGTGAACTTAATTATGAAGACACAGTTAAGTGTGGGAGAATTAGTGGCTTTTAATATGTTTGCCGCTCATATTACACAACCTATTTTACGTTTAGCTCAACTCTGGCAAGATGTTCAACAAACTAGCATCTCAATACGTCGTATTGGCGAGATCCTCAATACTCCCACAGAATATCAACATCAAGGGCTTGCCACTTTGCCACATATTAAAGGAAATATAGAATTCTCTCATGTACGCTTTCGTTATACAGACAATACTCCAGATGTGATTGAACAACTTTCTTTCGCTATTCCTGCAGGAAAGTTTATTGGTATTACAGGGCCATCAGGTTCAGGGAAAAGTACCATCACACGTTTAATTCAACGTTTTTATACCCCACAACAAGGGCAAATTTATATAGATGGCATGGATCTCGCAATTGCCGATCCCCTTGCTTTACGCCAATCGATTAGTGTTGTTTTACAAGATAATTTTTTATTTAGTGGCACTATTATGGAAAATATTCGTTTATCAAAACCTGATTGTAACGAAGAAGATATTATTGAAGCGACCAAATTAGCAGGGGCTTTTAATTTTATTACTCAACTCCCTAATGGGTTTAATACGCAAGTAGGAGAAAGAGGAAGTAATTTATCAGGGGGGCAGCGTCAGCGCATTGCTCTAGCAAGGGCACTTTTACCTAATCCGCGCATTCTTATTTTAGATGAGGCAACATCCGCATTAGATTATGGCTCAGAATCTGAAATCTTAGCAACCTTTCCTGCTATTTGTAAAAATAGAACGGTAATTTGTATCGCACATCGACTTAATTCCATTTCTATTTCAGATTATATTTATGTCATTGATAAAGGTCGTATATTAGAAGAAGGTACACATACAGATTTATTAAATAATAAAACACTTTATCAGCAATTGTGGCAACAACAGACACAGCAATAAACCATAATAAGTGATGAATCATAAAAATAAAGGCTCAAATTATTGAGCCTTTATTTTTAATATTAAAATCGTTTATTTAGTACAACATACGAGCACGAATTGTACCTGGTAACTCTTTCAGTTTCTGCAACACTAACTCAGCTTGAGCTTTAGTTTGTGTTGTAATATCAATCACAACATAACCTACATTACCTGATGTACGTAAATACTGTGCGGCTACATTGATATTTTCTTCAGTAAACACTTTATTGATGCTATTCATCATACCTGGGCGGTTTTCATGAATATGCAGTAAACGGTTTACATCATCACCGTGGCTTGGCAGTGATACTTCTGGAAAGTTAACCGCAGATAACGTAGAGCCATTATCTGAATATTTCGCTAATTTACCTGCAACTTCATAACCAATATTTTCTTGCGCCTCTTGTGTTGAACCACCGATATGAGGCGTTAATATCACGTTATCGAATTTAATAAGTTCAGAGACAAACGGATCGTTAGGATCGTTATTTGCACCTGGTTCAGATGGGAACACGTCAACGGCAGCACCAGATAAATGTTTTGATTCTAACGCTTGTGCTAAAGCAGGAATATCAACCACAGTACCACGAGAAGCATTGATAAGAATTGAACCTGGTTTCATGCGCTGAATTTCTTCATGACCAATCATATTCTTTGTTGATGGTGTTTCTGGTACATGTAAGCTGACAATGTCACACATATTCAATAGTTCAGACAGATGACGAATTTGCGTTGCATTACCCAGTGGCAGTTTATTTTCAATATCATAAAAATAAACATCTAAACCCACACTTTCAGCCAAAATTCCTAACTGTGTACCAATATGACCATAACCAATAATACCTAGTTTTTTACCGCGCGCTTCAAAACAACCTTTGGCTTGCTTATCCCAAACACCACGGTGGGCTTTCGCGTTTGCTTCCGGAATACGGCGCAGTAATAACAATAATTCACCTAGCACCATCTCAGCCACGGAACGAGTATTTGAGAAAGGAGCGTTAAAAACAGGAATACCGCGACGAGCAGCAGCATCTAAATCAACCTGATTGGTCCCAATACAGAAGCATCCTACAGCAACTAATTTTTCAGCGGCTGCAAAAATTTCTTCTGTTAAATGAGTGCGGGAACGAAGACCAACAAAACGTGCATCACGGATAGCTTCTTTTAATTCTTCGTCCGATAATGCGCCTTTGTGATATTCAATGTTGGTATAACCCGCAGCTCTTAAATTTTCTACTGCACTTTGGTGCACACCTTCAAGGAGTAGAAACTTTATCTTTTCTTTTTCCAAAGATACTTTGACCATTTACCCTGCCCTATCGTTGTTACATTTAATGAAAAACAAAATCCTGTCTCAACAACATAACAAAAATAGAGTTTGTGGCAATACAACCGATTGCAGTGATGACAGAATAAGCGATAAAGAAAGCGATTTTCTACCGAGTAAAATGATTTTGACTTTGAAAAAGGCAGGATTTTAAAGAGAGATATAACTATGGTGTGATATATATCACTGAATTTGCAGTTTCTAAAATAATTTTAAAAAGAGGTCGCCATCGCCACCTCTTTTTAGTCATCTTACTTAATCGTTTTAACACCTTCAGACGTTCCCATTAAAACGACATTTGCACCACGATTAGCAAATAATCCTACTGTAACCACTCCTGGAATACTGTTAATTTTATTTTCCAGTTCAATAGGGTTAAGAATTGTTAAGTTATGAACGTCTAAAATAACGTTTCCATTATCTGTTACCACGTTTTCACGATATTCAGGCAAGCCACCCAGTTTAACCAACTCTCGAGCGACATAAGAGCGCGCCATTGGAATAACTTCAACAGGTAGAGGGAATTTACCTAATACATCGACTTGTTTAGATTCATCAACGATACAGATAAATGTTTTTGCCACACCTGCAATAATTTTTTCTCGCGTTAATGCAGCACCGCCACCTTTGATCATTTGCATATGGTGATTGATTTCATCAGCACCATCAACATAGATATCTAAAGAATCGACTTCATTACAGTCGAAAACAGGAATGCCGTAACTTTTTAATTTTGCAGTTGATGCTTCTGAACTTGAAACAGTGCCTTCGATTTGACCTTTCATTGTTGCTAATGCATCAATAAAGTGAGAAGCCGTGGAACCAGTACCGACACCCACAATCGTGCCTGGTTTTACATATTCAAGCGCTGCCCAACCTACTGCTTTTTTCAATTCATCCTGAGTCATTTAAAAAACCTTATTTATCACATTAATGGATTAAGAATAGCATATTGCATTCAAAACTAGCACCGGACACATCAAAAACTGAGAAGCAACATTTTAACTCATTACAACCAAAAATATGGCATAGTAAGCAATAGAATATAAAATCGAAGAGAGTCTGTTAATGAAACGCCCTGATTATCGAGCATTACAAGCCCTTGATGCGGTCATCCGAGAACGTGGTTTTGAAAGAGCTGCGCAAAAGTTATGTATTACACAATCTGCCGTTTCTCAGCGTATCAAACAGTTAGAAAATTTATTTGGGCAGCCGCTATTAGTCAGAACTGTTCCACCTCAACCCACTGAGCAAGGACAAAAATTATTAGCGCTATTGCATCAAGTAGAATTGCTTGAAGAGCAATGGTTAGGTGATGAAAATAGCGGCTCTACACCTCTTTTACTCTCTTTGGCGGTGAATGCGGATAGTTTGGCAACGTGGTTATTACCCGCTTTGCACCCTGTCTTAACGCAACTGCCTATTCGTCTTAATATTCAAGTAGAGGATGAAACTCGTACTCAAGAACGATTAAGGCGAGGTGAAGTCGTTGGTGCAATCAGTATTCAACCACAAGCACTACCAAGTTGCCTTGTCGATCAATTAGGCGCACTTGATTATCTATTTGTGGCTTCTCCTGATTTTGCTCAGCGTTATTTTGTAAATGGCGTAACTAAGTCGTCGTTATTAAAAGCGCCAGCAGTCGCATTTGACCATCTTGATGATATGCATCAGGCATTTTTACAACAAAATTTCGGTTTATCTCCAGGTAGTGTGCCGTGTCATATCGTGAACTCCTCTGAAGCCTTTGTGCAATTAGCTAAACAAGGTTCGACATGTTGCATGATCCCACATCTACAAATTGCTAATGAACTAAAAAGCGGAGAGTTGGTTGATTTAACACCGGGACTTTGCCAACGACGTATGCTCTATTGGCACCGCTTTGCACCAGAAAGTAGAACCATGAGAAAAGTAACAGATGCACTGATTGATTTTGGCCGTAAGGTTTTAAAACAAGGTGAAGAGTAATACATTATTTTATCTTGCTACCATAAAGAATAGGCTTCATATTGAAGCCTATTCTATTTTATTGCAGTACAATTATTTAGTGCGTTTTAATTCAAAAACCACATCCACATAATCTTTAAATTCAATACTTTGTTGTTGATAAGTTTCTTGTACAGCGGCAGGTGCTTGTGCTTTCAATGTCATTGCATCCATACGCACTTGTGCGATTGGATAAGGCGTTGCCTCTGGTGCTCGATAACTTACACTATAGACTGCACCTAAATCAGCGCCAAAACCTTTTGCAACTGAACTTGCTTGATCAATCGCGTTTTTAATCGCCACTTCACGTGCTTTCGCTTTATATTGCTCTGGATTATTAACACCAAATTCAACGTTATTAATCTCATTTAAACCCGCCGCTAATGCGCCATCAAGTAGCGTATTAAGCTGTTCTAATTTCTTAATTTTAACATTAACAGTACGTGTTGCTGTATAACCATTAATCACCGAACGCTCTGCTTTTTTATCATACTCATAGTTTGGTTGAGTACGAATATTAGCAGCATCGATATCTTCCTTCACAACACCATTTTCTTTTAAGAAGGCAAAATATTTTGCAACACGCTCATCAACTTGTTTCTTAGCCTGAGCAGCATCTTTTGCTCTTTCGCTAACCTGAATATTTAATGTCGCCATATCAGGAGCTGCTTTAATTGTCGCATTACCCGATGTTGTAATATGTGGTCCTTCTGGCTCCGATGCAGCTAGTGCAATGGAAGGTAATCCCAACGTAAACACGGATGCTAATACAATTGCTTTTAATTTCACAAAAACCCCCCTGACAAAATAAATTTTAATGCCCTGTTTTTAGGACTAAGAAGAACATTAGCATATATGATGTAAAGTTCTTTAAGATTAAAAGAGAGTTTTCCATCCTTGTGCCGCTAATTGAACAGCAATAAACCACATTACACATCCTACAAACAAATTAATGATGCGTTGAGAGCGTGTTTTGCTTAATATTGGAGAAAACCAAGCCGCAAGTAGTGATAATGCGAAAAACCAACTTATAGAGGCAAATACTGCACCAATTGTAAACCAAGGGCGAAGATCTGTGGTTAATTGTCCACCAATACTGCCTATCACAACAAAAGTATCTAAATAAACATGAGGATTAAGCCAAGTTACGGCAATTAATGTCACAATCACACGCCAACGGCTTTTTACCTGATTTTCACTTTGTGATAGTTCAATATCTTTTGAAAAAGCTGTTTTAAATGCATTCCAACCATACCAAAGTAAAAATGCCACGCCTCCCCATGTGATCAATAATAAAAGCGTTTCTGATTGACTGAGTAATGCACTGCCACCAAAAACACCCGCTGTTATTAATACAACATCACTTAAAGCGCATAAAAATGCACTCATTAAATGAAATTGTTTTTTACTCCCTTGTTGTAAAACAAAAGCATTCTGAGCACCTATAGGTAAAATCATGGCAGCACTTAATAAAAAACCCTGAAAAAAAGTTGTAAACATGCAAAATACCTTAATAATTATTCGTTAGATATTAGCTGAATAATAGAGGGGTTTTGATATTAGAGGAAATGAATCATTCTTATCGATAATAAGAAAAACTAATGGCGATAAAGACAAAAAAAGCCACGTTATTAACGTGGCTTTATGTCATTTATTTACTGTAAAACTACTCGGTTTTAGCTGTTGTATTTTGTGTTTGATGCATATAAACATCCATTTGTGGGAATGGAATACCAATATTATTTGCATCTAATGCGCGTTTAAAATTTTCCATTAAATCCCAATAAACCGGCAATGCATCAGCATTCGTTGTCCAAACTCGTACCACAAAATTTAATGAAGATGGCGCCATTTCATGTAAACGGATCGTCACGTCTTGTTCATGTTGAATACGTTTGTCTTTTGCAACAACGTCACCCAATACTTGTTTTACTTTATCAATATCAGCATCATAAGCGACACCAACAATAATTTGAGTACGGCGATTAGGCTCGCGACTTAAGTTGATCACTTCACTACTGATAATTTTACTATTTGGGATAACAATAATTCTGTCATCTGCTGAGCGTAATGTTGTAGAAAAAATCTGCACATCTTTCACAGTACCTTCTACAGAGCCAATCATCACATATTCATCCGTACGAATTGGACGGAAAATAACAATTAATACACCAGCAGCAAAGTTAGACAGCGAACCTTGTAATGCTAAACCGACGGCTAAACCGGCAGCACCTAGCACTGCGATAACAGACGCTGTTTGAACCCCTAATCGTCCTAATACTGCAATTAAGGTAAAAGCAACAACGGTATAACGAACTAGGACAGACAAAAACGTCACAACAGTAGCATCAATATGGCGCAATGTTAAAACTCTGGCGACACCTTTACTAATCATTTTTGCCACAAAAAGACCGACAAATAGTATCAAAAATGCAGCAATAATATTTACCGCATACTGAATAAAGAGATCCTGATTTGCGACAAACCAACCTGTTGCTTCATCTAAACTAGCGGGTAAATCATTCATTAGACCACCTTTTAAACTTAAAACGTAATGAAAAGAATAGTAATTCAATAGTATATTGTGGCAGATTTATTCAAGAAATATATAGGATTTGTTAATTTCTTCTATTATCCAGAATAAATAACCGATATTTTTGTAACATAGTAGCAAAATCATCTAAACCACAAAAAGAGATGCTTTCATTATCGTAATAGCTCATGCCCTCTTCCATTTCATCTGTCTCAAAATGCAAGGTATTGGCTCTTACCATCACTTCTTCGTCATCAATAGAAAGACTGTATTCTTTACCGATAAGTTCCCACTGTCTTTCACTGCCTTTAATACCTTCCATTTCTTCAAGAATTTGATCTATCAGACTAATATCGCCTTGAATTTCATCATTCAACCAATAGCCTATTGCTTCATGATCCATCGAAAAACGGGCTAGTATACCGCCAGTGAGATCTCGCTGAAATTCATAATCCATGGTGTACGCCCCTTATAAAGCTCTCGCTTTTTTAATAAAAAATATCTTATTCTTATTATGACAAAAATAACAAAAAACGGGAGGCATTTGCCTCCCGTTTGTTCACATAAAATACTTTAAAGCAATAAATTAACCGTTATACCGTTGTTTGGAAAATAACTTGATCCGCTTTATCCGTATATTGCTCTAGTTGATCAAAGTTTAGATAACGATAAGTATCTTCTGCAGTTTCATCCACTTTACTCATGAAATCCAAATACTCTTGTGGCTCAGGTAAACGACCTAGTAATGAAGCCACTGCCGCAAGCTCCGCAGAAGCAAGATACACATTTGCACCTGTACCTAAGCGGTTAGGGAAGTTACGTGTCGAAGTTGAGACGACGGTTGCACCATCAGCCACTCGCGCTTGGTTACCCATACAGAGTGAACAGCCTGGCACTTCAATGCGCGCGCCACTCTTACCAAAGACGCTATAATAGCCCTCTTCCGTCAATTGCGCTGCATCCATTTTTGTTGGTGGAGCAACCCACAAGCGTGTTGGTAATTGACCTTTGTGTTGATCAAGCAGTTTACCCGCAGCACGGAAGTGACCAATGTTAGTCATACAAGAACCAATGAACACTTCATCAATTTTGCTGTTTGCCACTTCAGACAGTAGGCGAGCATCATCTGGATCGTTAGGCGCACATAGAATTGGCTCTTTGATCTCATTTAAATCAATTTCGATCACTGCGGCATATTCTGCATCAGCATCCGCTTCAAGTAATTGCGGATCTTTCAGCCAGTTCTCCATCGAAGTGATGCGACGTTCAATCGTACGACGATCACCATAACCTTCAGCAATCATCCATTTCAGTAAGATGATATTAGATTGCAGGTACTCAATAATAGGCGCTTTATCCAGTTTAATAGTACAACCCGCCGCTGAACGTTCAGCTGATGCATCAGCAAGCTCAAAAGCTTGTTCTACTTTCAGTTCTGGTAAGCCTTCAATCTCAAGAATACGACCAGAGAAAATGTTTTTCTTACCTTTTTTCTCAACTGTCAGTAAACCATCTTGGATCGCATAATAAGGAATAGCATGAACCAAATCACGCAGTGTCACACCCGGTTGCATTTCACCTTTAAAACGTACCAGAACAGATTCTGGCATATCTAATGGCATAACCCCAGTTGCTGCTGCAAAAGCCACTAGACCAGAGCCTGCTGGGAATGAGATACCAATAGGGAAACGAGTATGCGAATCACCACCCGTACCAACAGTATCAGGTAATAACATACGATTTAACCATGAGTGAATAATACCATCGCCCGGACGCAGTGAAACACCACCACGATTCATAATAAAGTCAGGCAAAGTGTGATGCGTTGTAACGTCTACCGGTTTTGGATAAGCAGCAGTATGACAGAATGATTGCATCACTAAATCAGCAGAGAAACCAAGACAAGCTAAGTCTTTTAGCTCATCACGAGTCATTGGACCCGTTGTGTCTTGTGAACCTACTGAAGTCATTTTAGGCTCACAATATTCGCCAGGACGAATACCTGTACGACCACAAGCACGACCAACCATTTTCTGAGCTAATGAGAAACCACGGTTGCTTTCTTCAACAGATTTAGCATGACGGAATAGCGTGCTAGCTGGTAAGCCTAGTGATTCACGCGCTTTTGACGTTAACCCACGACCAATGATCAATGGAATACGACCACCAGCACGAACTTCATCAATTAATACTTCTGTTTTCAGCTCAAAGGTTTCTAGTAACTCATTCGTTTCATGGTTACGAATTTCACCTTTATATGGGTAAATATCAATAACATCACCCATATTTAATTTAGAAACATCAACTTCGATAGGCAATGCACCTGCATCTTCCATTGTGTTAAAGAAGATAGGTGCAATTTTACCACCGAGAACAACCCCGCCACCACGTTTATTAGGAACGAATGGAATATCATCTCCCATAAACCAAAGTACAGAGTTTGTCGCTGATTTACGAGAAGAACCCGTCCCTACAACGTCACCAACATAAGCCAGTGGGAAGCCTTTTTTATTTAATGCTTCGATTTGTTTGATAGGACCAACACTACCCGGTTGATCTGGTTCAATTCCTTCGCGCGCATTTTTTAACATGGCTAAAGCATGTAATGGGATATCTGGGCGGGACCAAGCATCAGGTGCTGGAGATAAGTCATCGGTATTGGTTTCACCAGTGACTTTAAATACGGTAACAGTAATTTTTTCTGCTAATTCGGGGCGCTCAGTAAACCACTGCGCATCAGCCCAAGATTGCATAATCTGTTTAGCATAAACGTTGCCTGTTTTGGCTTTTTCTTCAACATCATAGAAGTTATCGAACATCAGTAATGTGTGAGAAAGCGCTTTGGCTGCAATTGGGGCTAATTTATCGTTATCCAGAGATTCAATTAAAGCATGAATATTATAGCCACCTTGCATGGTACCTAATAATTCAACGGCTTTTTCTGGCGAGATAAGAGGTGATGTGGTTTCGCCTTTCGCGAGGGCAGTTAAAAAACCCGCCTTAACATAGGCAGCTTCATCAACTCCAGGTGGAACACGGTTAACAATTAAATCAAGAAGAAATTCTTCTTCACCTTTAGGGGGATTTTTTAATAGCTCAACAAGTGCGGCTGTTTGTGTTGCATCGAGAGGTTTTGGAACGACACCTTCAGCTGCACGCTCTGCTACGTGCTTACGGTATTCTTCTAGCACGACTGTCTCCTCGCTTCTTTGTCATTTTGTATAACCCGGCTGTCTGCACCTTATTAATAAAGTGCCAGGTCAGAGGATCTTTTGCTCGCATAAAACATAAGAGGTTGTGAAATTATGCCCAGCTAAGGGCTATCAGCATAGCAAATCTTCAACACGATGTTAATTCGTTCACATAAAAGTAACATTAATCAAATTCAAATATCTACTTATTCAGATTAAAACACTTAAACAAAATATATAACAGGGACTTTTAACCAAGATTTTGGTTAATAACCACACTTTTTATAGTTTTTTTCATCCGCAAATTAGCACTAAAGTTAAATTAGCGATTAAATAAACAACAGAAAAGTCTAATCGCTAATATTACCCTTCACTATGCAATGCAAGTTTCAACAAAAAGACATAAAAAAAGAGCCAAGTTCTTTAAAGAACTTAGCCCTTATCATTTAAGCTACTTTAGTAAACTGTTTTTAGTAAACCGTTTTCAGTCAACTATGTTCAGTAAACAAGTCGCTTATTTTTTCTTTTTCGCTTTTGGATTTGGCAGGTCAGTGATACTACCTTCAAATACTTCCGCAGCCATACCGATTGATTCGTATAACGTTGGGTGAGCGTGGATAGTTAATGCGATATCTTCAGCATCACAACCCATTTCGATTGCTAGACCGATTTCACCTAACAGTTCACCACCGTTAGAACCAACAATTGCACCACCGATAACTCGGTTAGTTTCTTTGTCGAAAATCAGTTTAGTCATACCATCTGCACAATCTGATGCGATTGCACGGCCTGATGCGGCCCAAGGGAAAGAAGCTACTTCATAGCTAACGCCTTTCTCTTTCGCTTCTTTTTCTGTCATACCAACCCATGCAACTTCTGGTTCAGTATAAGCGATTGATGGAATAACTTTAGGATCGAAGTAATGTTTTTTACCAGAGATAACTTCTGCTGCAACGTGACCTTCATGAACACCTTTGTGAGCCAGCATTGGTTGACCAACAATGTCTCCGATAGCAAAAATGTGAGGTACATTAGTACGCATTTGTTTATCAACATGGATAAAGCCACGATCATCAACTTCGATGCCCGCTTTACCTGCGTCTAATAATTTGCCGTTAGGCACACGACCAATAGCAACTA
This sequence comes from Proteus sp. TJ1640, assembly GCF_003144445.1. NCBI lineage: Bacteria > Pseudomonadati > Pseudomonadota > Gammaproteobacteria > Enterobacterales > Morganellaceae > Proteus > Proteus sp. TJ1640. Next base: position 133,647 of record NZ_PENY01000021.1, on the reverse strand, counting down.
ATACTGCATCGTAACGTTGTGGTTCTGCTGGCGCTTTTTTGCCTTCCATTGTTACGTAGATACCATCTTCTTTTGCTTCAACCGCAGTTACTTTGGTTTCTAGCATCAGGTTAAATTTCTTGCTGATACGTTTGGTAAATACTTTAACCACGTCTTTGTCAGCAGCAGGAATAACCTGATCAAACATTTCAACTACGTCAATCTGAGAACCCAGAGAGTGATAAACCGTTCCCATTTCCAGACCGATGATACCGCCACCCATAACCAGTAAACGCTCTGGTACGGTTTTCAGTTGCAGTGCATCTGTTGAATCCCATACTCGTGGGTCTTCATGTGGAATGAATGGTAGTTCGATTGGACGTGAGCCGGCAGCAACGATTGCATTTTCAAAAGTGATGGTAGTTGTACCTTCACCACCTTCAACAGACAATGTGTGAGAACCTGTGAATCGTGCTTCGCCATTAACAACAGTCACTTTACGGCCTTTAGCCATGCCCGCTAAGCCACCGGTTAACTGAGAAATAACTTTGTCTTTCCAGATGCGAATTTTGTCGATATCTGTTTTTGGTGCATCAAAAACAACACCGTGCTCAGATAATGCTTTCGCTTCTTCGATAACTTTAGCAACGTGGAGTAACGCTTTAGAAGGGATACAACCCACGTTCAGACAAACACCACCTAAAGTAGAGTGACGTTCAACTAAAACTGTTTCTAAACCTAAGTCAGCGCAACGGAACGCCGCGGAATAACCCGCAGGGCCTGCACCGAGAACCACTACCTGTGCTTTAATTTCAGTACTCATCGTGACCTCATTATTTATTTGTCCGGCGAGTCAGACGAAAATCCATATTTAACACCGAGACTTACATACCGCATGCAGTTTACAGAAATGTTAATAAACTGAAAAGCGCTCTAACATGACGGATCTCACAACCTAAGATGTATGACTGTAAAATCCATCACTGTAATCAGAGAAACCGGCGCTAAGCACCGGTTTAAATAATTACATTACCAAACGACGTAAATCGCTCATGTACTGATTAATCAGAGTGATGAATCGAGCACCGTCAGCACCATCGATCACACGGTGATCGAAAGATAGTGACATTGGTAGAATCAAGCGTGGTACGAATTCTTTACCATTCCATACTGGTTTCATAGAAGAACGGGAAAGTCCCATAATCGCAACTTCTGGTGCGTTAACGATTGGTGCAAAACCGGTAGTACCGATACCACCAAGGCTAGAAATAGTGAAACATCCGCCTTGCATATCTGCAGCTGTCAGTTTACCTGCACGTGCTTTCTTAGAAACTTCAGCTAACTCATAAGACAGTTCAATAATGCCTTTTTTGTTAACATCTTTGAAAACAGGAACAACTAAACCGTTAGGTGTATCTACAGCAATACCAATATTGATGTATTTTTTCAGGATCAGTTTCTGTCCATCTTCAGAGATAGAGCTGTTAAAGCGTGGCATATCGGCCAGTGCTTTTGCTGCTGCTTTCATCACGAAGACTAACGGAGTGATCTTAACATCCAGTTTTTTCTTCTCTGCTTCTTTATTTTGCTGTTTACGGAATTCTTCAACCTCAGTGATATCTGCTTCATCGAACAGATTTACGTGAGGGATCATCACCCAGTTACGGCTTAAGTTAGCACCAGAGATTTTCTGGATACGGCTTAATTCAACTTCTTCAATTTCACCGAACTTACTGAAGTCAACTTTCGGCCAAGGTAACATGCCTGGTAATCCGCCACCTGCATTCGCTGGTGCAGATTCAGCACGTTTAATTAACTCTTTCACGTAAGACTGAACGTCTTCACGTAAGATACGGCCTTTACGACCAGTACCTTTCACTTTCGCTAAGTTCACACCAAATTCACGCGCCAAGCGACGAATAACAGGTGTTGCATGAACGTAAGCATCATTTTCAACGAATTCTTCTTTCGCCGCTGGCGCAGTCGCTTGTGCTTTAGCAGGTGCTGCCGGTGCAGAACTTGCTGGTGCTGGCGCAGTTGCCGCTGGTGCTTGAGCAACAGGTGCTGCACCTGCAACTTCAAACATCATGATCAGTGAGCCAGTTTTCACTTTGTCGCCCACCGCAATTTTGATCTCTTTAACCACACCTGCAAATGGTGCTGGAACTTCCATAGAAGCTTTGTCACCTTCAACGGTGATCAGTGATTGTTCTTCGGAGATGGAATCACCGACTTTAACCATCACTTCAGTCACTTCAACTTCGTCATCACCGATATCTGGTACATTCACTTCTTTCACAGCAGATGTTGCTGGTGCAGATGCTGCTGGAGCTGGTGCTGCCTGAGCAACAGGTGCGCTACCTGCAACTTCAAACACCATGATAAGAGAGCCTGTGCTCACTTTATCACCCGTTGCGATTTTGATTTCTTTCACTACACCAGCAAATGGAGCTGGAACTTCCATAGAAGCTTTATCACCTTCTACAGTGATCAGTGATTGTTCTTCAGCAACGCTATCGCCCACTTTTACCATCACTTCGGTAACTTCAACTTCGTCACCGCCGATATCAGGTACATGAACTTCTTTTAATTCAGCTGTCGCAGGCGCAGCGGCTGGTGCAGGTGCTTCAGCTTGAGCAGGTGCAGCTTGCGCAGCATCTTCTGCTTCAAAAATCATGATAAGAGAACCGGTTTGAACTTTATCGCCCACAGCAATTTTGATCTCTTTCACTACACCCGCTTGTGGTGATGGGACTTCCATAGAAGCTTTGTCGCCTTCTACAGTAATTAAGGATTGTTCTTCCTCAATACGGTCGCCCACTTTCACCATCACTTCGGTGACTTCAACTTCATCCGCACCGATATCTGGGACTTTAATTTCAATAGACATTCACTTTACCTCTTACGCCAGACGTGGGTTTACTTTTTCAGGGTTGATGTTGTATTTATTGATTGCTTCTTCAACAACCTTCACATCAATCTCACCACGTTTAGCTAATTCACCTAATGCAGCAACAATCACATAAGAAGTATCAACTTCGAAGTGGTGACGTAGGTTTTCACGGCTATCAGAACGACCGAAACCATCTGTACCTAATACGCGGTAATCATCTGCTGGTACATAAGTACGAACTTGTTCAGCGAACAGTTTCATATAGTCAGTAGAGGCTACAGCTGGTGCATCATTCATAATTTGAGCGATGTAAGGTACACGCGGTGCTTCAGATGGGTGTAGCATGTTCCAACGTTCACAATCTTGACCATCACGAGCCAATTCAGTGAATGAAGTTACGCTATAAACATCAGAACCAATACCGTATTCAGTAGACAGGATTTGTGCTGCTTCACGAACGTGACGCAGAATAGAACCTGAACCCAGTAACTGAACTTTACCTTTCGCGCCTTCCAGTGATTCTAGTTTGTAGATACCTTTACGGATACCTTCTTCAACACCGGCTGGCATTGCTGGCATATGGTAGTTTTCATTCAGTGTAGTGATGTAGTAATAAACGTTTTCTTGTTTATCACCATACATACGCTCTAAACCATCCTGCATGATAACAGCAACTTCATAAGCGAATGCTGGATCATAAGAAATACAGTTAGGGATAGTTAGCGATTGAATATGGCTATGACCATCTTCGTGTTGTAGACCTTCACCGTTAAGTGTTGTACGGCCTGAAGTACCACCTATTAAGAAACCACGAGCTTGTTGGTCACCTGCTGCCCAGCATAGGTCGCCAATACGTTGGAAACCAAACATTGAGTAGTAGATATAGAATGGGATCATTGGCAGATTGTTAGTGCTGTAAGATGTTGCAGCTGCTAACCAAGATGCGCCAGCACCCAGTTCGTTGATACCTTCTTGCAGAATTTGGCCTTTAACGTCTTCTTTATAGTAAGCAACTTGCTCACGATCTTGAGGCGTATATTGTTGGCCATTCGGGCTATAAATACCGATTTGACGGAACAGACCTTCCATACCGAAAGTACGTGCTTCGTCAGCAATAATAGGTACTAAACGATCTTTGATAGATTTATTTTTCAACATCACGTTCAGTGCACGAACGAATGCGATAGTTGTAGAAATCTCTTTAGATTGTTCTTCCAGTAATTGGCTGAAATCTTCCAGTGTCGGAATATCCAGTTTTTCGTCAAAACGAGGACGACGAGCTGGTAGGTAACCGCCTAAATCCTGACGACGTGCGTGCAGATATTTGTATTCTTCTGACTCTTTATCAAAAGTAATATAAGGCAGGTCTTTGATTTGCTCATCAGCAACTGGAATATTGAAACGATCACGGAAATGGTGAACACCATCCATGTTCATTTTTTTAACTTGGTGAGCGATGTTTTTACCTTCTGCTGTTTCACCCATACCATAACCTTTAATGGTTTGAGCTAAAATAACAGTTGGTTTGTTTTGAGTGTCTTTTGCTTTTTGGAATGCTGCAAAGACTTTCTTCGGATCGTGACCACCACGGTTTAGTGCCCAGATTTCATCATCAGTCATATCTTTAACTAATGCAGCAGTTTCTGGGTAACGATTGAAGAAGTGCTCGCGAACATAAGCGCCATCACGAGATTTAAATGTCTGGTAATCACCATCCAGAGTTTCATTCATTAATTGAATGAGTTTACCAGAGGTGTCTTTACGCAGAAGCTCATCCCAACGATCGCCCCACATGACTTTGATAACGTTCCAGCCAGCACCCGCAAAGATACCTTCTAATTCGTTAACAATTTTGCCGTTACCAGTAACTGGGCCATCAAGACGTTGTAAGTTACAGTTAACAACGAAGCACAGATTATCTAATTTTTCGCGAACTGCGATGGTGATTGCACCTTTAGATTCTGGCTCGTCCATCTCTCCGTCGCCTAAGAACGCATAAACCGTTTGTTTAGTCGTATCTTTTAAGCCACGGTGATTCAAATATTTCAGGAATTTAGCTTGGTAAATTGCAGATAGTGGTCCCAGACCCATAGAAACAGTTGGGAACTGCCAGAATTCAGGCATTAATTTAGGGTGTGGATAAGAAGATAAACCTTTACCACCAATTTCTTGACGGAAGTTGTTTAATTGCTCTTCAGTTAAACGACCTTCTAAGAATGCACGTGCATAGATACCTGGGGAGATATGGCCTTGGAAATAAACCAAGTCGCCGCCATCATTGTCATTATGGGCACGGAAGAAGTGATTAAAGCATACTTCATATAACGTTGCAGAAGACTGGTATGACGCCATGTGTCCGCCGAGTTCCAAATCTTTTTTGGATGCACGCAGAACCATCATTACTGCGTTCCAGCGAATAGCAGAACGAATACGACGCTCTAATTCCAGATTGCCAGGGTAAGCGGGTTCATCTTCAGCAGGAATGGTATTGATATAATCACTGTGTACAGCACCGCCTAAAGCGATATTAAGACCACCATTACGGGCTTGTTTTAATACCTGATCAATCAGGAACTGTGCACGCTCAACACCTTCTTCACGGATGACCGAGTCGATCGCTTGTAACCAGTCGCGAGTTTCGATCGGATCCACGTCATTTTTCAGCATATCTGACATGGTGTATTCCTTATCTGTTATCTGTTTTTAATGGTTATGGGAGCCTATCTTCCCGTTATACCCATCTGATATGACGGGAAGATAGGCCCTGCTGTTATTACCGCTTCCCCTGAAAATCACAGGGCGATAGGTAGTACAGACTCAGCGGTCAGGATCTGTGCTACTAAAATAAATCAGGATGTTGTTGTAGCCGGCGCAAAGAGCGCTCACGGCGAGTATGTTCACGACTCATATCCAACAAAACATCTTCAATAAAGGCCAAATGGCGATGTGAAGCTTCACGCGCTACCTCCGGCTCTCTATTAATAATAGCCTGATAAATCTGACTACGATGTTCACTTACTGCTGTTAACATCTCTTTACGAGTGTAAAGAAACTCAAAATTCTGGCGAATATTTTGCTCAAGCATTGGCACCATGCATCGTAATAGATGCAATAAAACAACATTATGAGCAGCTTCCGTAACAATTAATTGATATTGCAATACCGCTTCAGATTCAGCGACTAAATCACCCTTTTCGTGGGCTTTCAAGATGCAATCATGACTAGCTTTGATACGTTCAAGATCTTCATCGGTGCCACGTAATGCAGCATAATATGCAGCAATACCTTCAAGTGCATGGCGCGTTTCTAAAAGATCAAATTGAGATTCGGGATGTCCGCTAAGCAGTTGAGCTAAAGGATCACTAAAACTTTGCCAGAGATTGTGCTGAACAAAAGTACCACCGCCTTGGCGACGGAGTAAAAAACCTTTAGCTTCTAATTTTTGGATTGCTTCACGCAATGAAGGGCGAGATACATCAAATTGCTTCGCCAGTTCACGCTCAGGTAAGAGTTTTTCTCCCGGACGCAGAGTACCTTCTAAAATCAGATGTTCAAGCTGTTGCTCAATAACATCAGAAAGCTTAGGTTGGCGGATTTTTGTATAAGCCATATTGCTGAAAGCCATTATTGGATAACTATTACCTTAGTGATTGAGTTGTCAATTGGTAATACCAATTTAATATAACGGATAATAAAGTAACAAAGTATTCACTAACTGTCCATACAGTTGTTGAGCGAAATCATAAAAACCTGCAAATTTTAACAAATTATTTTAAAAATTCATCAAAAGTGATAACCAGATCGCATTATTCAGAAACGTCAAAAATAAATTTTTTAACGTTTTTTAAACACATAAACAGTCAAACTGAAGCGTGACAGCAATATTATTTTGAATTAAAACTCAAAATTAATGATTTAAAATTCAATTCGGCTGGTTATTTTGTTAACAAACTGCGGAAATAAGCCCAATCAAAGTGAGGCCCCGGATCAGTTTTTCTATTTGGTGCAACATCACTATGCCCAGTAATATTTTCTTCAATGGCAGGATACAGAGCAATAAGCGATTGAGTTATCTTCACTAATTGCTGATATTGCTGCTGAGTAAAATCGCATTCATCAGTACCTTCAAGCTCAATACCTATTGAGAAATCATTACATTTTTCTCTGCCTTTATATAAAGAAACGCCAGCATGCCATGCCCTCTCTGTAAAAGGCACATATTGTACAATTTCACCATCACGCCGAATAAGACAATGAGCAGATACTCTTAAACCGATTATTTCACTAAAAAAAGGATGATCTTGCTCTGATAATGTATTGGTAAAAAGTTGGTCAATATAAGGCCCACCAAATTGGCCTGGAGGCAAACTGATATTATGAACAATTAATAAAGAAGGAGACTCACCTTCAGGTCTCTTATCATGATTAGGTGAAGGAACCTGTCTAGCATCGATTAGCCAACCTTGTTTTATTTCCACATCAACCCTCTTTTATTTTGTTTTAGACATTATCAATAACTTTATTAGCTCATACTCATCAATAAATGCGAACTTTCCCTCAATAATAAAGGTTAAATATGTATATCTCCTTTTTCTTTTCGATATTTTACTCAAACTTTATTTTATTTATTCGCAAATAAAGTCCTTTTTTTTCATACTCCTAGTGTCTATTACTCAAGGAGGACGCTAGATGAATGTACTTAATTATCACTCTAATGAAGATGGTTTTACCCTTATGGAACTTATGATTGTGATTGCTATCATCTCGATTTTAAGCTCTGTTGCTATTCCGGCCTATCAAGGTTATATCCAAAAAGCCGCATTAACCGATGTATTGCAAACACTGTCGCCCTATCGTTCTGCGGTAGAATTATGTCGTTATGAAAATGAGCCTCAACACTGTAATTCTGATTCAACCTTTATGCCTCAACAATTTCGTAGTCGATATTTGTCTGATATTAATGTGTTAAACGGCGTGATTAGTGCAACTGGAAAATCTCAGCTTGATGGTCTAACGATTACAATGTCTCCAGAAAATAGAATTAACGACCTTCTTCCAGTCTGGAAAATACAATGTTCAGCAACAAATCTTACGTTGCAAAAACAGTGCAATGAAATTTTAAAATCAGATTAGTGCTTTAAATATAAAAGAGCACTCATATTGAGTGTTCTTATTATGTACTTTAAATATCGCAGACAACGCAGATAAATTAAAAAGTAAAAGTATAAAGAGGTAAAGAATGGATATCACACACTCTGCAACAGAATTTATTGAGCATCTATTACGTGAAAGTATTTTAAAACGCGTCTCTGATTTACATATAGAGCCTCAACAAACCAGTGTAAGAGTTCGCGCCAGAATAGATAATCATTTATATCTATTATCATCCCCTCCGGATGAATTCTCTGAAGAAATAGTCACTCGATTAAAGATACTTGCTAACTTAAATATTGCAGAAAAGCGGTTACCTCAAGATGGGCAATTTAGTTGGTCTTATCATGAAAAAAGATATTCAATACGAATCGCAACACTTCCCACGCTGTATGGTGAAAAAGTTGTTTTACGACTAATAAATAATTTACAACAACCAGAATTAAATCATCTAGGTTTTCAACTTACACACTTAACGCTACTAAAAAAATATTTAAATTTACCTCAAGGAATGATTTTAGTCACAGGGCCAACGGGAAGTGGAAAAACACTCACTTTATATAGTTGTTTACACTATTTAAATAGAGAGAACCTAAATATAAATAGTGTTGAAGATCCAATTGAATTACCTTTGAAGGGGATTAATCAAATTCAAATTTCTGAAAAATCAGGGATCTCATTCACGACAATATTACGAGCATTACTACGCCAAGATCCTGACATTATTATGGTAGGTGAAATACGTGATCAATCTACAGCCGAAATGGCAATAAAAGCAGCACAAACCGGGCACCTTGTATTATCAACCTTACATACTAATTCGGCTTCATCTACAATAATGCGTCTACATAACTTAGGTATTGAAAAAGATCTTATCCATTCCTGTATTAGTTTAATTATTTCACAACGATTAGTTCGTTGTTTATGTCCACACTGTAAAATATGCTTATCCAATAAACAGCATATTAATATCAATAAAGAAATAGTCGAATTACCAAATTGGCAAGCCGTTGGTTGTCAGCAATGCTGTTCAGGCTATAATGGAAGAACGGCTATTTATGACTGTTTTGAGCCGTCAAAACAAACACATTCATCCCTTTATCATTTATTCTATTCCGGTTTTTCGTTAATAAGACAAGGGATCACAACACTTGAGGAGGTTTATCAAGCGCTAGGAGATATTGAATGAAATTACAGCTGATTTATCACTATGATGCATTAACTTATCAAGGAGAATTATGCACTGGAAAAATACTTGCGTCCTCGAATAACGAAGCATTTATTAACTTAACTCAACAACAAAAAATCCCCATAAAAATTCGTTTATATAAGATCGTTTTATTTCAAGATGCTGATAAACAATATCGAATTCAATTATTCGAACAATTAGCTTTATTACTACATTCTGGTTTAGCACTTCTTCCTGCATTAACACTATTAAAAAATGAATGTCGTTATTCACATTGGCAATGTGTGTTAGAAGATATTATTTTTAACTTAATGCAAGGAGGTTCTCTTTCTAAACAATTAAATCGCTATCCACTTTATTTTCCGACCTCACTAAATCGTTTTGTTCTTATTGGTGAAGAAAGTGGAAAATTAGATGAAGTGATTACGCTGCAAATAATACAGTTAAAAAAACAGCGAGAGATTGTAAAAAAAATTAAAAAATCGTTTAAATATCCTGTCTTTTTACTGACTATATTAGTTTTTATTACCAGTATTATGTTGCTTTATGTTTTACCTGAATATCAGTCCTTATACAGCGCCTTTAATACAGAACTTCCTCATTTAACATTAATCCTGATTAATTTTTCACAATGGCTTACTGATTATATCAGTATGATAGCGTTTATCTTCATCGGTTTAATACTTTTTTATCGTTTAATTCGTTACTCTTTATCACCCTTTTATTTCGCTGAACAAGCTCTTCTTCTTCATACCCCCTATTTAGGTAAACTTTTAAAATATCAGCAATTACATCTTATTTTTCAAATAATCAGTATTACACAACAAGCAGGATTACCTTTATTACAAAGCTTAAAAATAGGAACAGAACAACTTTCACATCCTATTTATAAACAACTCCTTTCTAAAATGAGTGATCACATTATACAAGGTAAATCGTTGAGCTTATTTATGAAAAATGAGCCACTCTTTACGCCTATTTGTTATCAGTTTATTATTTGTGCAGAAAACTCTGGGCAATTGCTCTATTTTTGTCAGCAATTAAGTGATTGGTTTTATCATCAACTCGATGAGCAATTAAATGCCATTAGTGCTTGGTTAGAGCCAATACTTATGACGGTCATCGCATTGATTATTGGTACATTAATCATTGCTATGTATCTTCCTATATTACAGTTAGGTGATACTATACAGTGAATCACAATTTTTATGAGTGAGAGGCTGTTACTATGTTTTGCACTAACTCATTGATTGATGGTAATTCTATCACATATTATCAGGTAGGATGTTAGGGTAGCAGAAAATCACCTATCATAATAACCGAATAAAACCCAAATATTGCGGTTATTATCTTGTGATAAAAACAAAATTAGGCTTTAGAATACCTAGACTAATAGTAAATTTTAATTCATTAAAAACAGATAAACACAAATGGCTTATACGGTTGCTCTTACAGGCGGAATAGGTAGCGGTAAAACTACCGTTGCTAATGCTTTTGCCTCATTAGGTGTACCTCTTGTTGATGCTGATATTATTGCTCGATTAGTGGTAGAGCCTCACTCCTTAGGACTCAATGCATTGCATCAACATTTTGGTGACTGCATTTTACTACCCGATGGCTCATTAAACCGAGCGCTGTTGCGCCAGATTATTTTTGAAAATAATAAAGAAAAATATTGGGTTAACAATCTTCTCCATCCATTGATACAGCAAGAGACTCAAAAACAGATACAGCAAATTAAAGCGCCCTATCTTATTTGGGTTGTTCCATTATTAATTGAAAATAAATTAACGCATCTCGCCTCTCGTATTCTTGTTGTTGATGTAACACAGGAAGAGCAAATAGAAAGAACCATGAAACGAGATGGCGTAAGTCGAGAGCAAGTTCTCAATATTTTAAAAGCTCAAGCTCAAAGACAAGAACGATTAGCCGTCGCTGATGATATTATTGAAAATCACGATAATAGCCAACATATGATTGAAAAAGTTAAGCAACTTCATCAGCATTACTTAGAATTAGCTCAACAAGCGTTACAGGACAATTGCCATGAGTGATGACATCACAACAATCATCTTCGAACATCCCCTCAATGAAAAAATGCGTTCATGGCTTAGAATTGAAAACTCATTGATTCAAATTAACAGTTTTAGTGCAATTGATTCATTACCCACGGCTCTCTCGTTTTTCCGTGCGATATCAGAATTTATTGAAGTACTTGATCGTGGCGAAATCCGCGCTGAATTACTTAAAGAATTAGAAAAAAGACAAAAAAAATTACAGCAATGGCTTTCATTTCCTAATGTTGATAAAGCAATTGTCACTCAAATTATTGATGAATTAGCTGAAAATGCAATTGTATTAAGTAAAGCTCCTCGCATTGGTCAACATTTGAAACAAGATAAAGTCATCAATTTAGTTAAACAGCGCCTAAGTATTCCTGGTGGATGTTGTAACTTTGATGTACCGGCATTACATTTGTGGTTAAGCTTACCTCAAGCAATTCGTGATGAAAGATTACAAAACTGGCTGACGGGGTTATTGCCATTACAAAATGCATTAAATAGTTTACTTATGCTTATTCGCCAATCAGATACATTTAAGCCCGTTCTCAGTCACCGTGGTTTTTATCAAGACAGTGCTGAAGAAGCTGAATTGTTACGTGTTAAAATAGCCATCGAACACCAAATCTATCCTCAAGTCTCTGGGCACAAAAATCGCTATGCGATCCGCTTTTTACCACTTGATAGTGAGAATGGAACAGTACCTCTAGATCTACCTTTTGAGATCGCTTGTTGCTAACATTATGTTTATTGATATGAGCATAAATCGCACCAATGAAATCTAGGAGAGATAATGAGCGAAGAATTAGTTGTAAAATGTCCAACCTGTCAAACAGAGGTTGTTTGGAATGAAAGTAGCCCTTATCGCCCTTTTTGTAGTAAGCGTTGCCAACTTATTGATTTAGGTGAATGGGCTGATGAATCAAAGCGTATTCCAAGCCAAAGTGATATTAATGATAGTGATGATTGGAGTGAAGCTCCGCAATATGAGCCTAAAGACATCTAACTATCTAATTCTACACATAAAAAATAGCCACTCAATCGAGTGGCTATTTTATTTATAAACGCTTATTTAACACTATTCTACTTTTGCAATAATGCCACAATGGTGCGGTTTGCAGGTGGGAAATCATCAGCATTTAACGATCCAATAGATGTCCACTTAAATTCTTGTCCTTCTTTACCATAGGGCTCATTATTCCATTGCGTGACTAAGAAAAAAGATAAAGTAATGTGTCTATCTGGAAAATCATGCTCTACCGTTTCAAAAAGTGAGCATTGCGTTACATCAATACCAATTTCTTCTTGTAATTCACGGAATAGCGCCTGTTCTGGAGTCTCTTTATCTTCTAATTTTCCCCCGGGAAATTCCCAAAATCCCCCCATATGCGATTTTAGAGGACGTTGTGTGATAAAGACATTATTGTGTTGATCACAAATAATACCCGCAGCAATATGTAGCTTCTTCTTATCCATTATAGACAACCTATTGAATATTAACGTCATTATAACATCTTAGTGTTATTATAACGCATATCCAACCGTGCTACTCTGGTTTTCTTTCCCTTGCTATCTTGATTAATTAACGATAAATAGGTAACAAACCAAACTGTGCTAATGTTTGGCAAATAATCCCTACGGCACCAAAAGCGATAACTGAATAAATTAATCCTTTACCTCCCCACACTTTAAAGCCTGAGTTGGGAAATTTATCTCGCGCTTTCAGTGCCATAACTGCAGGACAGATAATTGCCCAGATACAAGCAGCCGTACCTGCATACGCAATTGCAATATAATTGAAGGTTCTTTATTAACCGACTTATTTTCTATTTTTTAGTCCTTACTAAAATAAGGATAGGGCTATCACATTGCACGAGAGCCATTATTATTGTGGAGTATTATTTATTTGATAGGTTTTAATATAGCAGTAAAGTGTCTTAACACAGGTGGTTCATATTCGAATTCAAGACCTTTAATTCAACGTGTGCTGCTGTTGTGTCAAAATGGAAATGAGAAATAAATACAGCATTTTTCGCTTTTCCATCTTTTTGTTTATCTTTTAATAATACTGGAAAAAGAATATTAAATATATTTTGGATAAAAATCACACTGTTTATAATAAATGATATATTAACGTGATCATTATCACCTATTTCAAAATCAAATAAAATATTTTTATAATTTAAACTTCCATTGATAACACCAAGTGGTAATACATGTATTTAAATTGCATTTTCACTGAATAAAAATGATATTAAAACAACCATAACTTTTATCATGATTAATGATTTAACAATAAAGTCCTAATCTTTTAACCTCCCGTTTTATTCATTTAAATGAAATAACAATTCATGAAATATTTATTCCAAAACAAAACATTAATAAACTTATAAACAACAAATGAAAAGCTAATTAGCACTTTATTTTTATATCTTTGAATCTCCTCTCATTATTTATCTTCTCATTATAAAAAATGAAAAAATTTTAATTAACATTACTGAATTGATGATAGTTTAAGCAATAAGAAAAATAACACTGAAGATTATCACTATGAAAATCAATACACTAGACACCCTTTAAATTAATCATTTGTTTAATCAATATAATTTGAGATGTTAATCATTTTAGTTATATCGCTATTTAATATCGAAAGAGATAAAAATTTATCTTTATTTCATCTATTTTTAATTTCTTTTCATATTGAGAGTGCTCAGTATTTATTATTCTAAAATTAACGATAATATAAAAACATTAATTATTATCTTTCTATATTTAAGCAATATTATTTATATTTGAATTAATACCTTTATATTGAGGTAAAATGAGAAAAAAAGTTATTTTATTAACACTATTAAGTGGATTATCAACCACTGGATTAACAGCAAATGACACCGGTTATTTAGGCTCGATGGGAGAATCGCGGCGCGCATTACAAGAGAGTCAACGTGAAATAAATCAACTTATTGAACAAAATCGCTATCAACAACTTCAAGAAAATGCATTAGAGGTTTCACCTTCCCCCACACTTATTACTGAATCAGAACATTGTTTGCCTATTAATGGAGTTTATGTTCAAGGAATTACTTTACTTGATGAAAAAGATCTTGATTCCTTAACACCATTACCAGAGCAATGTATAAAAAGTGCTGACGTTAATCGTTTAATCAAAGAGTTAACTCAACGTTATCTTCAACATGGTTATATTACTGCCAGAATTCAATTTTTACGTCCTAATCAAGAACAACAACTTGGGTTGTATGTTATTGAAGGTTTTATTGAAAAAATAGAAGGTGGCGATCAAGGCGTTAACACCGCATTACTTTTCCCTCATGTTGAAGGAGAACCTCTTGAACTCTCAAAATTGGATCAAGGGCTTGATCAAGCAAACCGCTTACAATCGAATAAAGTTAAATTAGATATATTGCCTGGTACGCAATTAGGTGGCTCCATTATTCAGCTCTCCAATCAGCGACAAGCACCATGGCACCTAAATATTTTGAGTGATAATTATGGACAAAAAAACTCGGGGCGCTGGTTAGTTCGAACGAATGCAAGCTTAGACAGCCCATTTGGGTTATCTGATTTTGTTAGCTTAAACGCTAGTATTACCACTGATAATCCCAATACACGTTTTAATCGTGCTTACACCTTACTCTATTCTTTACCTTATGGCGCATTGACATTCAGTACTTTTGGTAGCTATTCCGAGTATGAATTTCATCAAGCATTACAAACACGTACCGTACGTTTGTCTGGTGATACAACACAAGTTGGTTTAAGGGGCGATTACGCGTTTTATCGTAGTCAAAAGCAGATTGATACCTTAAATATGCAGGTAACACATAAACGGATACGTAACTATTTCAGCCAAATTCGCCTTGATTTAAGTAGCCCTGCACTTACAACAGTAGAGCTAGGTATCAACCATTTACATATTATTCAAAATGGTGTTATCAGTGCGAATTTAAGTGCAGAAAAAGCCATTGGTTGGTTTGGTGCAGACGAATCACCTCGTATTGCTAATGGCAATGGTAATGACTATCGCTTTACAAAAGTTAAGCTTTTTGCCAATTGGCAACATCGTTTTGCTATATCGAATTCTACATTTTTATTCAATAGCGCCTTCTTTGGCCAATATAGCCCTGACACCTTACCGGGAGTGGAATGGCTAAGTTTAACGGATAAAAATGCGATCCGCGGTTTTGATCAAAGTACACTTTCTGGCGATAACGGCGGCTATTTGCGCAATACGCTTTCTTATCCTTATCGAATAAATACCTTTTCAATCACCCCTCGAATTGGCCTAGATGCAGGTCGTGTTCAACAACATGGCAACTATGAAGGATGGCGTAGTGGTTATGGACTAAGTTCAGGCTTAAATCTTCAATATCAAAAAGCACAATTCGATATCGAAGTCGCTAAGGGGCATTTGCTTTACGACCAAACGAATTCCAATAAAACCAAAGACCCTACTCAAGTGTTAGTTAGATTTTCATATTTATTTTGATTCACACTCATAGCAATAAACGGAGAAAACTCTATGAAATCAAAAAACTTCAAGCTCTCTCCTTCGGGTAGGCTTGCTGCATCTTTAGCGATTATTTTCGTATCACTAAATGCATATGCTGGCGGTATTGTTCCTGATGCGGGCAATCAAGGACCAAATGTTTCATCAGTTAATGGTGGTACTCAAGTCATTAATATCGTTACACCGAATAACGAAGGTATTTCTCATAACCAATATCAAGATTTTAATGTAGGCAAACCTGGCGCAGTATTTAACAATGCCTTAGAAGCTGGGCAATCACAACTTGCTGGACAACTCAATGCCAATAGTAACTTAAATGGACAAGCTGCTTCTTTAATTTTAAATGAAGTTGTTAGTCGAAATCCTTCATTCTTATTAGGTCAACAAGAAGTTTTTGGTATAGCGGCGGAATATGTACTTTCTAACCCAAATGGAATTACCTGTGATGGATGCGGTTTTATCAATACCAGTCGCTCTTCTTTAGTTGTAGGTAATCCACTGTTTGAAAATGGTGAATTAAAAGGTTATAGCACGCTGAATAATACAAATTTACTTTCTATTGGTAAAAATGGATTACATGCACCTCGTCTTTTAGATTTAATTGCACCTCGCATTGATAGCCGAGGTAAAATAACCGCAGCTGAGATTTCTGCATTAACAGGTCAAAACACGTTCTCTCAACGCTTTGATATTCTTTCATCACAAAAACCCGCGTCTGCTTTAGATAGTTATTTCTTTGGAAGTATGCAATCTGGTCGTATCCGTATTATTAATACCGCAGAAGGAAGTGGTGTTAAATTAGCCGGTAAATTTGTTGCTGATAATGAATTAAGTGTTAGAGCGGACAATATTCAAACGGATAGCCAAGTTCGTTATGACAGTTACGACAAAGAGGGTAGTGAAAACTATCAAAATTACCGTGGCGGTATTGCTGTTAATAACAGTGGTTCTAGCCAGACTCTGACAAAAACAGAGTTAAAAGGTAAAAATATCACTTTGGTCGCTGATAATAAAAACCAAATCAAAGCCTCTGATTTAATGGGTGATGATATTTTATTGCAAGGCGCCCATTTAACTGTTGATGGCAAACAGTTACAGCAAAAGGACACCGATACCGACAATCGTTGGTTCTATTCTTGGCAATATGATGTCACTAAAGAAAAAGAGCTAGTACAGCAAGTTGGTAGCCATATTGAGGCGAAAAATAGTGCAACATTAACAGCGACTAAAGGTGATGTCACACTTGAAGGTGCAAAAGTTAATGCAGGTAATACTCTGGCAATTAATGCCAATAAAGATATTAATATCAATGGATTAGTTGAAAAAGAAAATCGTAGTGAAAATGGCTATAAACGTAACCACACTTCTCGTTTAGAGACAGGAAGTTGGAGCAATAGCCATCAAACAGAAACCTTAAAAGCAAGTGAGCTGACCGCAGGTAAAACACTAGGTTTAAATGCCGAAGGGTCTGTTACCGCTCAAGGCGCAAAATTACATTCTAATGAGAATGTTGTCGTCAACGCTAAAGAGAACATCAATCTTAATGTTCAAAATACCAACAATGATAAAACCGTAACCGACAATCATGTTGTTTGGGGCGGGATCGGTGGTGGTAATAATAAGAACAATAACAACAAACAAGAAGTCAGCCATTCAACACAATTAACGGCCAATGGACAACTGTTACTTGCAGCAGATAACAGTGTCAAAGTTACAGGCAGCCAAGTAAAAGGCAACCAAGGCGCATTTGTTAAAACGACTCAAGGTGATGTTGTTATTGATAATGCGATTAGCGAAACCATCACTAAAACAGATGAACGTACAGGCACTGCATTTAACATCACTAAAAACTCCCACAAGAATGAAACTAACCAACAGCATTCAACTGGTAGTGAATTAGTTTCAGATGCAGAGTTAACTGTGGTCAGCGGCAAAGATGTTAATGTGATTGGTAGCTTAATAAGAAGTGCCGACGAGTTAGGTATTGAGTCTTTAGGTGATATCAACGTTAAATCTGCACAACAAACCACGAAAATCAATGATGAAAAAACATCATTAGAGATCACTGGTCATGCTAAAGAAGTTGAAGACAAACAATATAGTGCTGGTTTTCATATCACTCATACATCCAATAAAAGCAATAGCACAGAGACAGAACAAATCGGTTCTACCCTCAGTGGTGGCAGTGTTAAAGTTCAAGCGGATAAAGATGTCACTTTTGCTGGTTCTGACTTAAAAACAACAGCAGGTAATGCCACTGTTTCAGGTGACAATGTTGCTTTTGTTTCAACAGAAAACAAAAAAGAGACTGACAGTACAGATAGAACCATTTCAGGTGGATTTAGCTATACCGGTGGCGTTGATAAAATCGGTAACAAAGCTGATTTCCAATATGACCAACAGCATACAACAACCGAAATCACCAAAAATAAAGGTAGCGAAACGCAAGTTGCGGGTGATTTAACTATCACTGCAAACAATGATGTAACGCACCAAGGTGCATCACACAAAGTTGATGGCGCTTATAAAGAATCGGGTGAAAATATCAATCACCTTGCTGCCAATGATAGTGCAACATCTAAAACAGATACTTTAAATATCGGTATCGATGTAGGTGTTAATCTTGATTATAGTGGTGCTACTAAACCAATTAAGAAAGCTGTAGAAGACGGGATTGATACCACAAAACCGGGAAGTAATACGGATTTAGATAAAAAAATCACCGCTAAAGATGCCATTAACAATCTTGCTAACTTAAGTAATTTAGAAGCACCTAATGTAGGTGTTGAAGTTGGAGTGAAAGGTGGTGGAAGCCAGAAATCACAAAACGATACCCAAGCAATTTCAACATCAATTACTGCCGGTAATATTAATACTGACAGCAATAACACCTTACATGACCAAGGAACTCATTATCAATCAACTCAAGGTGATGTTGCGCTAACTGCTAACACTCATACTAGTGAAGCAGCGCAAAATAAACACCAACAGTCCTTCCATGAAACAACGGGAGGTGGTCAAGTTGGTGTCAGTACCAAAACAGGCTCTGACATTACCGTAGCAATTAAAGGTGAAGGTAAAACCACTGACACTAGTTTAACGACAACAAAAGCCGAAGGTAGCCAGTTTAATTCAGCTGGCAATATCAATATTAATGTACGTGATGATGCGCACTATGAAGGCACTAAATTTGATGCTCGCGATGGCAAAACTGTCATAAATGCAGGCGGTGATCTAACGCTTGCACAAGCAACAGATACTCATTCTGAAAATCAACATAATGTAAATGGTAGTGCAAACCTGAAAGTAGGTACAACACCAGACAGTAAAGATTATGGTGGTGGCTTTAACGCAGGTGGGACAAATCATCAAAAAGATCAGACAACAGCGAAAGTGGGTTCAGTGAATGGCTCACAAGGTATTGAGTTAAATTCAGGTCATAATCTGACTTTGCAAGGAACTCATTTAACCAGTGAAAATGATGTTGCTCTGACGGCAACGAATAAAGTTAATTTCAAAGCAGCAGAATCTCAACGTACTGAAACAGGTAAAAACTTATCAGGCGGATTACAAGCAGGATTTGGCCAGAAAACGGGAGAGAAATCCTCTTCTGTCAATGGGTTAGGTGGCGCTGAATTTGCTATTGGTAAGCAAGATGAGAAAACAGTTTCTCGTGACGGTGGAACAATTGCTAATCAAGGCAATTTAACCGTTAACGGTAGCTCTGTTAATCTTCAAGGAACTAAAGTTAATAGCAAAGATACGCAATTAACTTCTCAATCTGGTGACACCACACTGATATCAGCACAATCCACGGATTACAAAAGTAATTGGGGAACAGATATCTCTTTAAATGGCAAACAAACCAATACCACGCCAAAAGAAGTGACCGAAGAAAACCCAGCCACCTCTATCCATAATATTGGTGGCAAAGTTTTAGTACACGTTGAAGATCAACAAAAATCTACTCACCAAAATGCCTCCGTAGAAACTGGCTCCTTAACTATAAATAGTGACAAAAACCTCGCTCTTTCTGGTGCAAATGTTTCCGCGGATAATATAACGGGTAATGTAGGCGGTGACTTTACGGTAACGAGTCAAAAAGACAGCGATCGCCACGTTAATGTTGATGTAAATGTTGGTTACAACCACAACAATGATCCTAAATCTAGCCCAGTTAATAAAACCGCTGAAGCAGGTGGATCACTATTAGAAGACACTATCAAAGAAACTATTGATTCAGGTATTAAATCTGCAACTGATGTTATCTCTGATAAATACAATTCACTTTCTTCTGCTATCGCAGATAAAACGGGTATCAGTGGCGAAACAAAAACCAAAATTGATAAAGGCGTTGGTACAATAGGTAATGGTATCAAAAATATCGTAACAGGCGCTGAAGGCCATACGGCGAACGCGGATATTAAAGTTTCTCATATTGATAATGATGCAGTTACCCAAACCACAACCTTAACAAGCAAAAATGCTATTTCATTAAATGTAAGTGGTACAACTCAACTTACAGGCGCTGAAATTAAAAGTGAGCAAGGCCTGGTTGATTTGGGCGGTAGCAGCGTTCAATTAAATAATATTGAAGGCCATCAATATGAAGCCGGAGCAGATATTGATCTGAAATCATCTGCTGTTGATCTCGTGAAACAACTTGCAGGTGGTGACTTATCATTAAAATCACCTGTTAAAGTTAATGAAACAGTAAATACAAAATCATCTATTTCTGAAAAGTAATAGACACATGATAAAAGAGTAATGCCTATTCTTTTGTAAACTAAACCCGCTTGTTATTACAATAAGCGGGTTTTATAGATCAATTCAAAATAAAAAACAGAATACAATCTGTAAATAACAAAAAAGACCCACTGATGACTGAGTGGATCTTTTTTAATCAGTGCATTACACACTTGTTATCAGGATAAATAAATTAACCTAACTGACCATGACAATGTTTAAATTTCTTACCTGATCCACAAGGACATGGTTCATTACGACCCACTTTTTTACCTGCAGCCACTTGACCATCAACTGCTGACATTTGAGACTCTTTTGTCACTTCATGGCTTAATTGTTGCTGTTTAGCTAAACGCTCAGCTTCTTCACGACGACGGCGTTCTAACTCTTCAACTTCTTCAGGTAAACGAACTTGTACTTTGCTTAGTGTGCTGATCACTTCATATTTCAGTGATTCTAACATATTAGCAAACATCGCGAACGATTCACGTTTGTACTCTTGTTTTGGATCTTTTTGTGCATAACCACGTAAATGGATACCTTGACGCAAATAATCCATTGCTGCTAAGTGCTCTTTCCACAGTGAATCTAGCGTTTGTAACATCACGCCTTTTTCAAAGTTACGCATCATTTCAGCACTAACGATCTCTTCTTTCGCTTTATAAACTTCGATAGATTTTTCTAAAATACGCTCACGTAATGTTTCTTCGTGTAATTCAGGCTCTTTATCTAACCACTCTTTGATTGGAAGATTTAAATCAAAGTCTTTTTGTAGACATGCCGTTAAACCTTCAATATCCCACATTTCTTCCAGTGATTGAGGTGGAATATAGTTATCAATCATTGAAGTGAAGACGTCTTGACGAATGCTATCGATAGTTTCGCTTACATCTGCCACATCCAGTAATTCATTACGCTGAGTATAGATAGCACGACGCTGATCATTCGCTACATCATCATATTCAAGCAGTTGCTTACGAATATCAAAGTTGCGGTTTTCTACTTTACGCTGTGCGTTGGCAATTGCTTTAGTTACCCAAGGGTGCTCAATCGCTTCGGTCTCATTCATGCCTAATTTACGCATCATGCCAGACACTTTGTCTGAAGCAAAAATACGCATTAAAGAGTCTTCCATAGACAAATAGAAACGAGAAGAACCTTCATCCCCTTGACGACCCGCACGACCACGTAACTGGTTATCAATACGACGAGATTCATGACGCTCAGTACCAATAATATGTAAACCACCTGATGCTAATACTGCATCATGGCGCTCTTTCCATTTAGCTTTGATTTCTTCGATTTGCTCTTCCGTTGGCTCTTCAAGTTTAGCCACTTCAGTTTGCCAACTCCCCCCTAACACGATATCAGTACCACGACCCGCCATGTTAGTTGCAATAGTTACCGCTGAAGGTAAACCTGCGTTAGCAATAATATCCGCTTCCATTGCGTGGAATTTCGCATTCAGCACGTTATGGTGAACATTCGCTTTAGTCAGCGCTTTAGAAATCTCTTCTGATTTTTCAATTGAGATAGTACCAACAAGTACAGGTTGGCCATTCTTGGTACGCTCACGAATATCTTCAATAATGGCTGCAAATTTACCTTGCTCATTCATATAAACTAAGTCAGGAAGATCTTTACGCACCATTGGACGATTAGTTGGGATAACAATGGTTTCTAAGCGATAGATAGAGTTAAATTCAAATGCTTCAGTATCCGCAGTACCCGTCATCCCTGCTAACTTTTCGTATAAACGGAAATAGTTTTGGAATGTGATTGACGCTAATGTCTGGTTCTCATTTTGGATCTTCACACCTTCTTTTGCTTCAACGGCTTGGTGTAAACCATCGGACCAGCGACGGCCTTGCATTGTACGACCAGTATGTTCGTCAACAATGATCACTTCGCCATCTTTAACGATGTAGTCAACATCTTTGGTAAACAGTGCATGAGCACGCAGTGCCGCTGTCACATGGTGCATGAGCATAATATTAGCTGGTGAGTATAAAGACTCGCCTTCTTTCATCATGCCAGCATCGGCTAATAACCCTTCAATTTTAACCAGACCGCGTTCTGTGATATTCACTTGACGTGTTTTTTCATCAACAGAGTAATCACCTTCGCCTTGGAAAGTATCTGAATCTTCTTTTTCTTGAGAAACCAAATGAGGGATCACTTTGTTCATTTGGATATAAAGCTCAGAGCTATCTTCTGCTGGGCCTGAAATAATCAGAGGTGTACGTGCTTCATCGATTAAGATTGAGTCAACCTCATCCACTAATGCGTAGTGTAATTTACGTTGAACACGCTCTTGAGGACTAAATGCCATATTGTCACGTAGATAGTCGAAACCGAATTCATTGTTCGTACCATAAGTGATATCAGCATTATAAGCTTCGCGTTTTACTGGTGGCGCCATATTTGGCAAGTTGATACCAACGCTTAAACCTAAGAATTCAAACAGAGGACGGTTATTTTCGGCGTCACGTTGTGCAAGATAGTCATTGACAGTAACAACGTGAACCCCTTTACCTGATAGCGCATTTAAGTATGCAGGTAATGTTGCCGTTAATGTTTTACCTTCACCTGTGCGCATTTCAGCAATACAACGTTCATTTAGAACCATACCACCAATTAACTGCACATCGAAGTGGCGCATACCAAAGACACGTTTACTTGCTTCACGAACAGTCGCAAACGCTTCTGGTAAAATATCTTCTTCTTTTTCACCGTTTTTTAAACGCTCACGAAATTCATTTGTTTTCGCTTTTAGCTCAACGTCGGTGAGTTTTTCAAACTCTGGCTCTAGTTTATTAATTTCATTAACAACTTTTCGCATACGACGGATTGTACGATCATTACGACTACCAAAAATTTTGGTTACAATTTTACCTAACATAAATCTTTATTCTCATTTATGGCGTGAAACGCCGAAAAAAGCCTCTGTATCGATAAACAGAGATAATCATAATCTTATTAGATTAAGTGACCCAATTAAGCTGTTAGGTAAGGCCCTGCACGAATACCGCGGATTTGTGCAAGCCATAATCCGGTATGATAAGAATTTGTATTCTGTACTAAAACATAGCCAGAAAGAGGAAGGTTGCTTAATGCAGATGATGGAGTCTCTGTTAATAAGGCATACAGCGTATCAAGCATAACCGCTGCAACATTAGAAACAGGTAACGGTTCATCTTTTACTTTAACCATCAATTCTGGTGAATTAATGGTGAATGCAAAAGAGAGCTGTTTAATCACATTTTTTACTGCGTGTTGTTGCCAGTAATTAAAGGTGAAGGATGAAGCAGGATTCTGTACACTTTGACGTAAGAATAAGTTATCAAACGCAATAAGTGCCTGACTTTGACGGTTTTGAGATGAAGGGGTATCAGTTTGCTGTGGATTCTCGGCATGAGCAGACAACAGCGAAGGTATTCCAATACCTGCTGCTACCATCCCTAAAAGCAGATGCGACCAAAAATATCGCCTGCCAAACTGTCGCCAAAAACTTATAATGCTCATTAACCTTCGTTGCTCATTAATTTTTATTTTGTGGAGTCAAAATCTATGCGGGATAGTTACCCACAATCATTGGAAAAAATCTTCATTGAACTTGAAGGTTCCAACAAGAGTACATTACAACTTATACAACAGCGCGCAACAATTTTACTAAAATTAAATCGCGCCGTCATGGCTCTTTTACCCGTTCCTTTACGAGATAAGTGCCGTGTCGCAAATTATCGCAACGCTATTTTAATTATTGAAGTTGCAAACGCAAGTTGGTTAACTCGCTTACGTTATGAAACCCCATCATTACTTTCTGCATTGAGACAAGAAATTTTACCATCCTTATCCTCAATAGACATCAAAATAAATCCCTCTTTAGGAATAAAACAGGAAAAAAGATCTTTAATATCATCATTAAAAGAGCAAGCACCGATAAAGAGACGTCACTTAAGTTTAGAAAGCGCACAGTCATTAAAGTATTTGGCAGAAAAAAGCCCGAAGAAATTAAGAGAGAAATTAGAACGGTTGGCTGCACTTGCCGGAGAGAGTACAAGTACAGCCAAAGATGAACGTTAATTAGAGATAATTAACGTACTTTCCTTCACAAGGAATTAAGCAAAGACCATTGAGGGAGCTTTGAAGGCTACTGGCATTTGTGCTTCGTCTTCAAATGTGACAAATTCCCATGCAGATTCTTTTGCTAATACAGCTTGGAGCAATTTATTGTTTAGTGCGTGACCTGATTTAAACGCGGTGAATTCACCAATAATGTTATAGCCACACATAAATAAATCACCGATTGCATCCAACATTTTGTGACGAACGAACTCATCTTCAAAACGCAGGCCATCATCGTTGAGAACACGATAGTCATCAACTACGATTGCGCAATCGAAGCTTCCGCCTAAACACAATCCTTTAGATTGCAGATATTCGATATCACGCATAAATCCAAAAGTACGAGCACGGCTAATTTGGCTCATAAAAGATTCAGCGGAGAAATCTAGTTTATAACGCTGTGTACTTGAATCAATGGCTGGGTGATTAAAATCGATAGTAAAATCTAATTTAAACCCATTGTATGGGCGCATCTCTGCCCATTTATCACCATCTTCTACACGTACGGTTTCTTTGATTCGAATGAATTTCTTCGCTGTACGAAGTTCTTCGATACCTGCATCAAGTAACAAGAAAACAAAAGGTGCCGCACTTCCATCCATAATTGGGATTTCAGGTGCATTCACTTCAATTACAATATTATCAATGCCTAAACCAGCCAGTGCTGCGTTTAAATGCTCAACGGTTGATATACGCACATCGTCTTCGTTAACTAAGCAAGTACATAACATAGTGTCACGAACTGATTTTGCGTCTGCTGGAAAATCCACCGGTGGATTTAAGTCAGTACGACGGTAGATGACCCCAGTGTTTGCTGGCGCCGGACGCATTGTAAGCGTAACTTTTTTACCCGTGTGAAGTCCCACACCAGTTGCTTGTACAATTCGTTTTAATGTCCGTTGTTTGATCATCATTTTATCTCGCAATGTTATCCGTCCTACCAATCATTATACTTATAATTGGCAGGACAGTTTAGCACAAAAAGCGGAGATGCCAATCTTTTTGGCGATTAATCAGCCTGTTTTCTCAAGAACGCAGGGATATCTAAATAATCCGGTTCTTTGTTTGACTGAGTAGATTGTTCGTTAACGGCTTTTGCAGCAGGCTTACTTTCTTCTACGGAAGAGAAAGAAGACATGCTGTTTTGCATTTGCTGGTAACGATTCTCCATTGCGCTTTGCTGATTCTGTTTATTAGTTACTAGGGTAATTTCTGGACGTTTGTCCATGCCAATACCTGTTGCAACAACAGTTACACGCAATTCATCATTCATTTCTGGGTCAAGAGATGTACCAATAACCACAGTCGCATTATCTGATGCAAATGCACGAATGGTATTACCCACTGTTTCAAATTCATCAAGACGTAAATCAAAACCTGCGGTGATGTTGACTAACACACCACGTGCGCCAGATAAGTCGATATCTTCCAATAATGGACTTGAAATCGCCATCTCTGCGGCTTCTTCAGCACGATCTTCGCCTTTCGCAGCACCTGAGCCCATCATGGCATAACCCATTTCAGACATCACAGTTCTTACGTCAGCAAAGTCAACGTTCATTAAACCAGGGCGAGTAATGAGTTCAGCGATACCTTGAACGGCGCCTTTTAATACATCATTAGCTGCGCCGAACGCATCTAATAATGAAATTCCACGACCAAGTACTTTTAATAATTTGTCATTTGGAATAGTGATTAATGAGTCAACGTGTTTTGATAACTCAGTAATACCTTGCTCAGCAAATGCCATGCGTTTTTTGCCTTCAAAATTAAAAGGCTTAGTCACCACAGCAACAGTCAAAATACCTAATTCTTTCGCCACTTCTGCAACAACAGGCGCAGCACCAGTACCAGTACCACCGCCCATACCCGCTGCGATAAAGACCATATCGGCACCTTCAAGTGCTGCACGTAATCCTTCGCGATCTTCCTCAGCAGCATTACGGCCTACTTCAGGATTTGCACCTGCACCTAAGCCTTTCGTAATGGCATTACCAATTTGGATAGTCTGTCCGACCGCTGTTTTACGTAGCGCTTGAGCATCCGTATTGACTGCAAAGAAATCTACGCCTTCAATACGTTCACGAACCATGTGCTCAACCGCATTACCGCCGCCGCCACCAACGCCGATGACTTTGATCACCGCATCGTTGGTTAATTCCATAGGTTCAAACATAATTTCTCTCCGTTTTGTGCCTTCTCAGGGCCGCTTGCTCAAACGACCTCTTTTAAAATTTGTCTGATTATTAAAACTCTCTTTTTAGCCAGCCAGTGAGTTTCTTAAACAAACCACTGACAGCAGAGCGTTTCTCGGTTTCAGTTTCCTCACCAAAGTGAGACTCTTTACCGTAATGCAAAAGCCCAACCGCTGTTGAGTAGTAGGGGTCCTGCGCATAATCTGTTAGCCCGGTAATATTTAACGGTTTACCGATCCGTACTTGTGTGTGAAAAACACGTTGAGCACATTCAACAAGTCCATCAATCTGTGCAGCACCACCTGTTAGCACAATACCTGCCGCTAAATGATGCTTAATCCCTTGCTGGCGTAACTGTTCTTGAACTTTTAAAATCTCTTCATTAACAAGATTGAGCAGTTCGGTATAACGAGGCTCAATCACCTCAGCAAGAGTTTGTCGTTGCAGACTTCTTGGTGGTCTACCTCCGACGCTTGGAACTTCAACATTTTCATCTTTACCAACTAAAGATCCTAATGCACAACCATGGCGAACTTTGATAGCTTCAGCATCATTTGGCGGAGTGCCAAACGCATAGGCGATATCACTGGTTACAACATTTCCTGCATAAGGAATAACGCGGGTATGTCTTAATGCGCCACCGGTATAAATAGCGATATCCATTGTACCGCCACCAATATCAACAACACATACACCTAATTCTCGTTCATCTTCTGTTAATACAGCGAAACTTGAAGCGAGTCCCGCGAAAATCAGTTGATCCACTTTTAACCCACAGCGCTCAACTGCTTTTACAATATTCTTTGCCATATCGTTATGGCAGGTAATTAAATGAACTTTAGCCTGCATACGCACACCCGATAATCCAACTGGGTTTTTGATCCCTTCTTGATAATCAATGGCATACTCTTGCGGTATAACGTGTAAAACACGGTGTTCATCTTTTACTTTGACGGATTTCGCGGTATGAACCACGCTATCAACATCATCTTGAGTCACTTCTTCTTCTGAAATTGGCACCATACCAATCTCATTTTGGCAACTGATATGCTTGCCTGATAACGCCAAATATACTGAAGATATTTGACAGTCAGCCATCAACTCAGCCTGATCTACCGCCCGTTGCACACATTTTACGACAGATTCGAGATCATTAACGCCACCTTTATCCATGCCCCGAGATGGACAACTTCCCACCCCGATAATATTCACTACACCATCAGGCAGGATCTCACCGACAAGGGTGGCTACTTTGGCCGTACCAATCTCAAGACCAACTACTAATTTTCTGTCCGTCGCTTTGATCATTATTGTTCTGCCTTCGCCGTCATCGTGTCATCTGCCACGTCTTGTTTATTCATTCTCAAGTAATAAAGGAGCCCATCCGACTGCACCACCGCTGTCATAACGCAGATCTACGTAATCAACACGTTTATCTGTTTGTTGTTGCAGTATCGGATACAACTCAATAAAGCGAGCGATCCGTTTTTCGTTATCCTTACGTCCTAGCTCCAATCGAACATCATTGTCTAAAACTAATTGCCATCCTTGACGGGCTGACATTGACGCCGCTTTTAAATTCAGGTTACTTGCAAGAAGCTGATCTCTCATTGCGATATAACCTGATAACACCATTTTTTCACTTCCTTGAGGGCCGTATAACAAAGGATAGCTTCCTTTGTTTTCCAACTGAGTTGGCAGACTGAAAACGCGCCCTTCTTTATCAAGAAAGTAAGTATCATTCCAACGGGTAAAGGGAACATATTCTACCAGATGGATTTTAAGTTCATCAGGCCACTGTTTACGGACAGTGACTAGCCTAATCCATGGCATACGTTCAATCTGTTGCTGAATGATATTCACATCCTGTGTCATAAATGTGCCCGGCTGTCCTAAAGATAAAATGGCCTGGCGCACATCATCATTCGTTGTGTAATGCCTTTCACCCGTTAATACAAGTTTTGAAATTGGCAGACGGTCTGCGTCTTTCATCCAATTAACCACTTGTATCCCACCCCAAACGATGGTGGCAATCACACATAAGAAAAAGATTAATCCTGATAAATAAGTACCATTACTCGGTCTGTCAGAATGTTGCTTCTCTTTGTGTTCTTTTATATTTAGCGCTGCTTGTGACATATTAACCCACTAACTCCTGAGCAACGTTTAAACAAGAGAATCGCCCATCCTTTTGTCCGATATTCCAGCGATTAATGTTTTTCCTACATATATATACTTTATGAACACTTTTAGGTTTGATAATTAAATCACTAAATTGTTCAATCTGTTGAGAATTATTTACTTTAAAAGAAGAAATTGCGAATTTTTCTTCGTTTTTCTTACTTTTTAACTGAAATCTCTTCTCAACACCGATTTGAGCAAGCGAATTCTCGATCATTTTTTTCGCTAATATCGTGTTATTTTTCTCATAACACGCCATCATTACAGTGAATTTATTGACTGTTTCACGATAAATGATGTTCACTTGCTCAAACATCCGCCTTAATCCTCGCTGAAAGATGGCTGTAATTTTGTATCGGCTAAGCGACGCGCTATTTTACCAATATTTCCAGCACCTTGAACTAAAACAAGATCATTATCTGTTAATACACCCGCTAATATTGACGAAATATTAGACACATCAGAAACCCATATAGGATCGAGCTTCCCACGTTGGCGAATGGTTCGACAAAGCGAGCGACTATCGGCACCTGCAATTGGCGCTTCTCCAGCAGAATAAACATCTGTTAATAATAAAATATCAACCTGATTGAGAACTGTGGCAAAGTCTTCATATAAATCACGAGTACGTGTATAGCGATGAGGTTGGAAAATCATCACTAGACGTTTATCTGGCCATCCTGCTCTCGCTGCTTTAATCGTTGCATCAACTTCTGTTGGATGATGACCATAATCATCCACCAGCATCACTTCACCTTCTTGACCATTAACATGCTCAAGCCCGTAGTTACCTAAGAAGTCGAAACGACGTCCAGTACCTTGGAAGCTAAGTAATGCGGCTAAAATATGTTCGTCAGCAATACCTTCTTCTGTCGCTACTGCAACTGCGGCTGTCGCATTCAAAGCGTTATGGCGACCAGGTGCATTTAATACAACTTGTAAATCAGGCATACCTTCACGAGAAATCGTGAAAAAGCCCTGAGCGCCTTTTTGTTCATAATGCGTAATACGAACATCCGCATCTTCACTAAAGCCATAAGTGGTAATATAGCGACCCACTTTAGGAATAATTGAACGAATAACATCGTCATCCAAACACATCACTGCACGGCCATAGAATGGTAGATTGTGCAAAAAGGTAATAAACGTCTCTTTTAGATTGTCAAAATTACCGTGATATGTGTCCATATGGTCTGCTTCGATATTGGTAACGACCGCAACCATGGGTTGTAAATGTAAAAATGATGCATCGCTTTCATCAGCTTCAGCAATTAAATAACGACTGCAACCTAAGCGAGCATGTGTGCCAGCCGATTTAACAAGCCCACCATTAACAAAAGTAGGATCTAAACCTGCTTGCGCATAAATATTTGAAATCATTGCCGTTGTTGTGGTTTTGCCATGTGTTCCGGCAATCGCTACACCATGACGATAACGCATTAATTCAGCCAACATTTCAGCACGACGAATAACAGGAATACGTGCTTCTCTTGCTGCAATAATCTCAGGGTTTTCAGCACTGATTGCTGTCGAAACCACAACAACACTTGCGCCACGAATATTTTCAGGGCGATGATTGAAATAGACTGTCGCGCCTAAGGCAACGAGCTGTTGTGTGACTACGTTTGGTGCTAAATCAGAACCGCTGATTTCATAGCCCTCGTTAGCCAACACTTCGGCAATTCCCCCCATACCAGCACCACCGATGCCGATAAAGTGAATATGCTTAACTTTTCTCATTTCAGGCACAAACGATCTTAATTTTGCCAGTTGTTGTGTATTCACTATTTACTTCTTCACTCTAAGTTAATGGTTACAAGTTACGTTTATTTTTTTGCCACTTCGATTATTACATTTGCTACGCGCTCTGTGGCATCCGTAATCGC
The DNA here is from genome assembly GCF_003144445.1 of Proteus sp. TJ1640. Taxonomy (NCBI): domain Bacteria; kingdom Pseudomonadati; phylum Pseudomonadota; class Gammaproteobacteria; order Enterobacterales; family Morganellaceae; genus Proteus; species Proteus sp. TJ1640. The sequence goes on along the minus strand of NZ_PENY01000021.1, from coordinate 102,711 downwards.
AACACTTTTTGCTTTTTCTGCCATCGCTAATAAGGTTTCTCTATCCCAATTTTTCAGGGTTTGTGCAATGACTTCTGGAGTTAAATCATTCTGTTCGATAATTCGAGCGGCACCCGCTTTTTCTAGCGGCAGTGCATTCCAATATTGCTGTCTATCTTTGTGCTGGAAAGGAACAAAAATAGCGGGTAATCCCGCTGCGGCAATTTCGCTAACCGTTAATGCGCCTGAACGACATACAACAACATCAGCCCATTGGTAAGCTTGCGCTATATCATCAATAAATTCAGTAACTTTATATTCAGATTTAACTGAATTTTTTGCTAATTCGTTCTGATAGCGTGTTTTTGTATCACTTTCGCCACCTTTTCCTGCTTGATGCCAGATTGTAACATGTTCACCAAGTAAACCTGCAACTATGGGTAAGGTGTGATTTAAAATTCTAGCGCCTTGGCTACCACCAATAATCAATACACGAACAGGCCCTGTTCTCTTATTTAATCGTACTGAAGGTGCTTCAAGTGCCAACACATCTTCACGAACAGGGTTTCCAACCACTGGTGCATTAGGAAATGCTCCCGGAAAAGCCTGTAATACGCGTTTCGCAATTTTCGATAGCCAGCGATTAGTTAATCCAGCGATACCATTTTGTTCATGTAAAATAACAGGTATCCCACACATCCAAGCCGCAACACCACCGGGGCCTGAAACGTACCCACCCATACCAAGCACAGCATCGGGTTGATAGCGCTTCATGATGGCACGTGCTTGAAAAATAGCTTTAATAATACGAATAGGTGCTACGATTAACGCTTTAATACCTTTACCACGTAAACCTGAGATACGAATAAATTCAATTTCGATACCGTGTTTAGGGACTAAATCGGCTTCCATTCTATCCGCGGTTCCTAACCATCGGATTTCCCAACCTTGAGATTGTAGATAATGAGCAACAGCCAGTCCCGGGAATACATGCCCCCCAGTACCACCAGCCATAACCATTAAACGGCGTCTACGTTCGCTCATTTCGGGCTCCTTACAAACGCCTGAGCTCGTGCTAGACGTGTTTCATAATCAATTCGTAATAACATCACGATGGCGGTTGACATAATAATTAAACTCGAACCACCGTAACTAATAAGAGGAAGGGTTAATCCCTTTGTTGGCAACATGCCTGCTGCTGCGCCTACATTGACCAATGATTGGAATGTAAACCAGATCCCAATAGAACAAGCTAAAAAGCCTGAAAAACGTTGTTCAAGGAGCAACGCACGTCGTCCAATTTGCATCGCGCGAAAAGCGATGAAGAATACCATTAAAAGCACTAAAACCACACCGATATAACCAAGTTCTTCAGCAAGAATAGAGAAAATAAAGTCGGTATGCGCCTCAGGCAAATACTCTAGTTTTTGCACTGAGTTTCCTAAACCTTGTCCAAGTAAATCACCACGACCAAATGCCATTAAAGATTGTGTAAGCTGGTAACCACTACCAAATGGATCTTCCCAAGGTTCTAAGAAAGAAGTAATACGTCGAACACGGTAAGGTTCAACAATAATCAACATAACAACAGCAGCAATACCTGAGCCGATAATAGCTAAGAACTGCCAAATTTTAGCACCGGCTAAAAATAACAGCGCTAATGTTGTTACGAATAAAACCACAACGGTTCCTAAATCTGGTTGTAATAACAATAAAACAGCCAGTACTAACATCACTCCCATCGGCTTACAGAAACCCCAAAAGTTATTTCTAACCTCTTCAACTTTTCGGACTAAATAGCTCGATAAATAGCAAAACAGTGCAAGTTTTGATAATTCAGCTGGCTGGAAATTTAATGGCCCCACAGCAATCCAACGTGAAGCACCATTAACTGAACTCCCGACCCCCAATACCATCAATAAAAGTAGTATCGAACCAAACAACATTAAGCTGCTATAACGTTGCCAAATTGCCATTGGGATACGCATGGTAACTAACGCAATAAAAAATGCGACAACGATATAGATGCCATCACGTTTAGCAAATAAGAAAGGATCTTCTGCGAGACGTTGACCAACAGGCATTGAAGCCGATGTCACCATAACAAAGCCGACAACCGCTAATCCGAAAGTAAACCAGAGCAAGGTGCGATCATACGGCACAAATGCTGTATTCTCAGTTTGATAACTGCCCACTAGCCACTGTTTTAATCTTCGCATTGCGAATATGCTCATCAGCCAAGCTCCCTTGCTAAACGTGCAAATTCATCACCACGCTGCTCAAAACATTTAAACTGATCTAAGCTTGCACATGCAGGAGAGAGCAACACCATATCTCCTGATTTCACAGTAGGCGCTAAGGCTCGCATGGCTTCTTCCATTGTTACTGTTAATAAAGAGACATCGGGTCGTAGATTTGCCAATGCTTGTCCATCTTGTCCAAAACAGTACAAACGTATATTGTCGCCACTGATATAAGGCAATAAAGAAGTGAAATCAGCCGACTTCCCATCACCACCTAATAAAAGATGTAATGTACCTTCAACTTCAAGTCCTCGTAATGCCGCTTCTGTACTTCCTACATTGGTGGCTTTCGAGTCATTTATCCAACGTACATTTTGGTGTGAATAAACTAATTGAAAACGGTGAGCAAGACCGTGATATGTTCCCAGTACCTCGGTTGTCGCTCTACGAGAAATACCCACGGCATCAGCAAGTGCTAATGCCGCTAATGCATTGGTATAATTATGCTGTCCTGAAAGATACATCTCAGCCGTTGAAAGGACTTTTTCACCTTTCACTTTTAAAATGCGATTTATATTATCAAGCTGATAATCACCTTGCCCGACACCAAAACTAACGCAACGATTATCTTTACCCGCTAAAGGTAACGTTAATGCATCATCTTCGTTATAAACACAGGTTTTTGCGTTATCGTAGATATGCAATTTTGCTTCACGATATTGCTCTAATCCTAACGGATAGCGATTCATATGATCTTCGCTAATATTTAATACCGTTGCAGCTGCTGCTTTTAAGCTATAAGTCGTTTCTAGTTGAAAACTCGATAACTCTAATACATATAAATCATGAGGCTCGGTTAATAAGGTCAGAGCTGGGACACCGATATTGCCCCCGACTCCAACGCGAATACCCTCTGCACTCGCCATTTCTCCTACCAGTGTTGTCACTGTGCTTTTACCATTAGAACCAGTAATCGCGACAATAGGTGCTTTGGCTTCACGGCAAAACAATTCGATATCACCAACAATTTCAACGCCATGATTTGCAGCTTCAACAAGCGCAGGTGTCGAAAGTGCAATCCCCGGACTTGAGATAATTAAATCGGCATCATTAAGCCATGCTTGATGAAAACTACCTGTATGATATTCAACGTCAGCAGGAAGCTTATCTAAGCCTCCTGGTTTTTGGCGTGTATCAATAACCTTAGGTGTAACACCTTGGCGGATAAAAAAGTCAACGCAAGAAAGGCCTGTTATTCCAAGCCCAACAACAACCACTTTTTTTCCCTGATAATTTGCCATCTTAACGTACCTTTAATGTCGCCAGACCAATAAGCACTAACATCAGTGAGATGATCCAGAAACGGACAATAACACGAGGTTCAGGCCAGCCTTTTAATTCATAATGGTGATGAATTGGAGCCATACGGAAAATGCGTTGACCACGCAACTTAAATGAGCCAACTTGTAAAATTACGGAAAGTGTTTCAACAACAAACACCCCACCCATAATGACTAATAGGAATTCTTGACGTAATAACACCGCAATCGTTCCTAATGCGCCACCTAATGCAAGAGAGCCTACATCCCCCATAAAAACTTGAGCTGGGTAAGTATTAAACCAAAGGAAACCTAAACCCGCACCGACGATAGCAGTACAGACAATCACCAATTCACCCGCATGCATCAAGTAAGGAATTTTTAAATAGCTTGCAAAATTAACGTTACCAGTCGCCCATGCAACTAATGCAAAACCCGCGGCAACAAAAACTGTTGGCATAATAGCTAAACCATCTAAACCATCGGTTAAGTTAACTGCATTACTGGTCCCAACAATGACGAAATAAGCCAGTAAGATATAAAGCATCCCCAATTGAGGCATGACATCTTTAAAGAATGGCACGACCAGCTGTGTTGCTGGCGTATCTTTGCCAATGGCATACATACTAAATGCAACAACAAGCGCTAATACGGATTGCCAGAAATATTTCCAACGTGCGATTAAGCCTTTGGTATCTTTACGAACAACTTTGCGATAATCATCAACAAAGCCAATCACACCATAGCCAATTAAAACCAGTAATACACACCAAACATAAGGGTTATCTAACCTTGCCCATAATAGTGTAGAGATGGTAATAGAGAACAGGATCATAATCCCGCCCATTGTTGGTGTACCACGTTTACTAAAATGCGACTCAGGGCCTTCACTACGAACCACTTGTCCAATTTGCATTTTTTGTAACCATGCGATGAGATGAGGCCCCATCCACAACGCAATAATTAATGCCGTCAATAAACCAACAATTGCCCTGAATGTCAGATAAGAAAACACATTAAAAAATGTATGGTATTTAACCAAATATTCAGCTAGCCAAACTAACATTCAAAGCACTCCTTTAATGCGTTCACGATATCTTCCATCGCGGAGCTTCGTGAACCTTTTACTAAAACTGAAACAACATCATGCTGCTGTAATAATGGAATTAATTGAGCAAGTAAGTCGGCTTTAAATGCAAAATGCTGACCACCTTGATTTTCATCACTAATGAAATGGCTGTGCTCCCCAACAGTAAGGACGCTATCAATCCCTACATTGTGAGCAAAACGCCCCACATCACGGTGACATTTCTCTGAGTCTTTACCTAACTCAGCCATATCTCCCGCAACAAAAATCTTATATCCTGGCAATTGAGATAAAACTTGTAAGCCCGCGATCATCGAGCCATCATTCGCATTATAAGTATCATCTAACACCATTTTCCCTGTGGTTAACTCCACAGGGTACAATCTTCCTGGTACTGCTTTTAATGTCGATAAACCAAGGCGAATATCTTCAAGTGTTGCCCCAGCAGATAACGCAAGTGCGCTTGCAGCCAAAGCATTCGCGATATTATGACGCCCCGGTAACGGAAGCGTGACTTCAACACAACCTTCTGGTGTGTGTAAGGTGAAGTTTGTGATGAATTGCTTAACTGCGATCTCGGTAGGATAAAAATCTGCGTTGCGTTGTGCAGATAAAGAGAACGACCATTTTGTTTGGCGCGCATTTAAATGGTGTTCCCACAGAGGTAAGTCATTACTATCAAGATTAATAATGGCTGTGCCTTGCTCTTTTAAATGCGTAAAGATTTCACCTTTTGCCTGAGCAATTCCTTCCAGTGAGCCGAAACCTTCGATATGTGCAGAAAATAGGTTATTTACCAACGCACTATCTGGTTTCACCATATTTACGGTATAGGCAATTTCACCAATATGGTTTGCACCTAATTCAATAACCGCAAAACGGTGTTCAGGTGTTAAACGAAAAAGTGTTAAAGGCACACCAATATCATTATTTAAATTGCCATGGGTATATAAGGTTTCGCCGCAATGACGCAAAATAGATGCGGTCATCTCTTTAACAGACGTTTTTCCGGAAGATCCTGTCAGCGCAACAATCTTAGCGTGGCTGAGCGAACGAATATGCGCAGCAATCGCCCCCATTGCTAGATGTGTATCTTTCACAATGATTTGCGGACAATCAACATCAATTTCACGATTAACTAAAACCGCAACAGATCCCTTTTCTTTTACATCAGCAATAAAGTCATGAGCATCAAAACGCTCACCAGCTAATGCAATAAACAAACAATCTTCATCAATTTTACGGCTATCTGTTGAAATCGATTTGATAATAAGTTGGTCTGCTTGGTTTTGAGCGATATTGCTCAATTTACCTTTGGTAATTTGTACAATATTTCCTAAAGATAGAGGGATCACGCTATCACCCCCAATAACCGAGCAACGGTTAATCTATCTGAATAATCAAGGCGACGTGAGCCAACCAACTGATAATCTTCATGTCCTTTACCTGCGACTAAAATCATATCATTGGTATCCGCTTGCATAATCACGTTAGTGACCGCTTCAGCTCGGCCTTCAATAGCTATCGCACGACCAGGGTCCATTAAACCCGAAAGAATATCTTGAATAATGGCTTGTGGCTCTTCACTACGTGGATTGTCATCAGTGATAACAACTTTGTCAGCCAGCTCTTCTGCCACTGCCCCCATTAGTGGGCGCTTACCTTTGTCTCTATCTCCACCACAACCAAATACACACCACAATTTGCCTGTACAGTGTAAACGAGCAGCTTGAAGTGCTTTCTCTAAAGCATCTGGAGTATGGGCATAATCGACAATAACTGTAGGGCGATTATTCGCGCTAAATACTTCCATGCGACCGCAAACAGGAGTCAATGAAGATGAAGCATTTATCACCGCATTTAATGGGTATCCTAATGCCAATAATGTCGCTAAAGCACATAAAAGATTACTGACATTAAAAGCGCCCATAAGTGGGCTTTCAATTATCCCTTCACCCCAACTAGAACTAAAGTGGATCGTTGCGCCCGCATCATGATAATTAATACGAGTTGTTTTAACAAAACGACCTTGCCAGTTTTGTGGCAAGGTGTTCTCCATTGTCACAGCAACAGCGTCAGGTAAACGAGATAACCATTTTTGACCAACGGCATCATCCGCATTAATAATTTTTTCACCACTATGATGAGTGGAAAAGAGTAACCATTTTGCTTCTTCGTAATTAGCCATATCACCATGATAATCAAGATGATCACGGCTTAAATTCGTAAATACACTCGCCACAAAAGGCAACGCACTGACACGACCTTGAACTAAACCATGAGAAGAAACTTCCATCGCTGTCAATGTCGCGCCTTGATTTAATAATTGCTGTAACTCTAATTGAATATCAACCGCAGAGCCTGTGGTGTTCATCGCAGGAACAACATGATCTAAAAGCCCGTTACCAACGGTTCCCATCACAGCACTTATTTCACCTAAACCTTGCGCCCACTGTGCTAACAATTGTGTTGTTGTCGTTTTTCCGTTAGTCCCAGTAACACCTATCAGCTTCAGCTTTTCCGCGGGTTGATGATAAAAATGTCCCGCTAACTTTGATAACTTGGCATTAAGATTATCAATATAAACAATTGGAATACCGTGGCTTTCACGGATTTCACCATGCGTTGCAACATCTTGTGCTTCCGCTAATACTGCTGAAACACCTTGAGCAATTGCTTGAGGAATATAGCGTCTACCATCAGTTTCATGACCTTTAATGGCGATAAAAAGATCACCACTCGCCGCTTTTCGGCTATCGAGTGTCATGTCTTTGAGCATCAATGATGGTGCTTGTATCCCGAGTGCCCCTAATAGGTCACTTAAGTTAGGATCGGCCACTTGTATCCTCTTCTTTTTTAATTACAAATTCATTTTTATCGTCTGGCGTCAATGCATCAGGTTCTACGTTCATTGTGCGTAAAACTGCGCCCATGATTGAGCCAAACACCGGTGCGGATACTGCGCCCCCATAATACTTACCAGCTTTAGGTTCATTGATTATCACAACCAACGCAAAGCGAGGGCGACTTGCAGGCGCAACACCCGCTGCATAAGAGATATATTGATTGATATATTTTCCGTCTGGCCCTACTTTTTTCGCCGTACCTGTTTTAATCGCGATGCGATACCCTTTAATAGCCGCACTTACACCGCCACCGCCAGGCAATGCAACACTTTCCATCATATGCACGACAGTTTTCATTACTGGCTCAGGAAATACGCGCGTTCCGGGTACAGGAGGGTCAACTTTAGTAATAGAGAGTGGACGGTAAATACCAAAACTACCAATCGTTGCATAGACACGCGCTAATTGTAACGGTGTTACCATTAGCCCATATCCGAATGAGAAGGTGGCCCTTTCAAGATCGGACCACCGTTGTTTTTTTATTGGAAATATGCCACTACTTTCACCAACTAGCCCCAAGTTAGTTGGTTTGCCTAATCCAAACCGTGAATAAACATCCACAAGTTCAGATGCAGGCATCGCTAACGCTAGTCGTGAAACACCAACGTTACTCGATTTTTGTAATATTCCTGTTATCGTTAGCTCATTATATCGCCCTACATCTTTGATTTGATGTCCGCTAATACGATAAGGAACAGTATTAATAACACTATTTTCTTGAATGATATGATTATGAAGTGCACTCATCACAACCATCGGTTTTACAGTGGAACCAGGTTCAAAAATATCGGTAATAGCACGATTACGCATCGCATCTTTAGGTGTACCCGTTAAATTATTTGGGTTATACGACGGACTGTTAGCCATCGCCAGCACTTCACCGGTATTTACATCAACTAAGACAGCAGTTCCTGATTCAGCCTTATTCTTAATAACCGCATTAGTTAATTCGCGATAAACGACAGATTGCAAACGTTCATCAATACTTAACATCAGATTATGAGCTGCTTGGCTGTCTGTTTGAGCGATATTTTCAATAACACGATTAAAACCATCTTTACGAACAACACGCTCACCTGGGGCACCTGTCAGCCACTGATTAAAACTTTTTTCAACCCCTTCAATACCATCACCATCAATATTTGTTACACCGATGATGTGAGCGGTTACTTCACCTGATGGATAATAGCGTTTTGATTCTTGGCGCATATTAATCCCTGTGATTTTTAGCTTACTAATATAATCACTAATTTCAGGATTAACTTGGCGAGCCAAATAGATAAAACGAGCAGAAGGCGTTGCAACAATTTTTTGCTCGATTTGATTCACCGGCATTTTCAGTGCATCAGCAAGTGCTAACCAACGAGAGTCCGTCATATCGGGCTTAGCATCTAATACAACTTTAGGATCAGCCCAAATGGCGAAAACCGGCACGCTAACGGCAAGAGGTCTGCCCATTCTATCGCTGATCATACCTCTTGCTGTTGGGACTTTTTGCACACGTAGAGAACGCATATCCCCTTCACGAATAAGGGGATCTGGATTAATAATCTGTAAATAGGCAACACGGATTAATAGCGCGACTAAAGCGATACCAATACCACCGCAAAGCAACGCAAAACGCCAACTCACAAACCCTGTTTTTTCTTCAGGCTTGCGTAGTTTGGCATTTGACTTTGTTTTTGCTTTCGCTTTTGCCGAACGTGAAAATTTCATACTTGCCTTAATTATTTAGTCACCACGATGTTCTCTTTTGTTGGATCAACATGGATCATCCCCAAGCTATCACTGGAAAAACGTTCAACTCGGCTATGATCTGCCAGTGCGTTTTCTTCAAGAATGAGATTGCGCCATTCGATCTCCAATACGTTTTTCTCCAGCACTAAACGCTCTTTCTCTGCTGTCAATAAACGCGTTTTATGTGCTGTTGTTACGACATAAACCGCAGAAATAATCACAGCGATCAGTAAAAATACAGGTAATTTGCCATGACGCAGTAAATCCTGCCCTATAACTCTCGGTAGTGAATGTCGTTCGGTAGACATTTATTCCTCAATACGTTGTGCTACACGTAATACAGAGCTTCGTGCCCGTGGATTTTCTTCAACTTCTACGCCTGTCGGTTTCATCTTATGAATACTTGATAAGCGAGCACTTCCTAACTCTTTTATCTGCGCTTCTGTGAGAGGAATACCCGCAGGGACAACAGGCCCCTTGCTCTCATCTCGAATAAAACGCTTCACCAATCTGTCTTCTAACGAATGAAAACTAATTACTGACAAACGTCCTTCAGGTGCTAAAACAGAAACCGCACCTTTTAATGCTTTTTCAATTTCATCTAATTCACTATTAATATAGATGCGAATTGCCTGAAAACTTCGTGTTGCTGGGTGTTTATGTCGCTCTTTTACCGGGCTTGCATCGCTAATTAAATCAGCCAATTGCTTGGTTCTAGTCAAAGGCTCTTCTGTTTTATTACGTGCAACAATGGCACGAGCGATACGCTTAGCAAAACGCTCTTCACCAAATGTTTTTAATACCCATGTAATGTCGTCTTCTTCTGCTGTCATTAGCCATTGCGCAGCAGATTGCCCTGAAGTGGGATCCATACGCATATCAAGTGGCCCATCTCGCATAAAAGAAAAACCACGTTCAGGATCATCAAGCTGAGGTGAAGAAACGCCTAAATCCAGCAAAACACCATCAATCTTCCCAGCTAAACCTAACTCATTGACATACTGTTCAATATTTGAAAAAGGCCCATGAACAATAGAAAATCGTACATCATCAATTTCATTTGCAACTGCTATGGCTTGAGGATCTCTGTCTATCGCAATCAATCGTCCTTGCTCCCCTAATTGCGATAAAATTAGGCGCGAGTGACCTCCACGACCAAATGTTCCATCGATATAGATACCTGAAGGCTTAATATTCAGCCCATTCACTGCCTCATCCAGTAATACACTGGTATGACTAAAATTATTTGTTGTCATTATTTAAAGTGATAAATCCAATAGTCGTGTCGATAACGGTTCCTGTGAGGTTTGCTCGGCTACAATGTCTTTTTCGATCTGTTTGTACCAGATCTGTTCATCCCACAATTCAAATTTATTGAATTGACCGACTAACATGACCTCTTTTGTTAACCCCGCATGCTGTCTTAGCGTACTAGCTAACAAAAGACGTCCTGCGCTATCCATTTGGCATTCGCTGGCGTGACCTAATAACAAACGTTGAACTCGACGTTCCGCAGGGTTCATGGAGGACAAAGCCGCTAATTTTAACTCAATCTTTTCCCATTCTGGAAGGGTATATAGCAATAAACATGGCTGGTTGAGATCAATGGTACAAACCATTTGACCTTCAGAAATCTCACCCAGCGTTGTTCGATAACGGGAAGGAACTGTTATTCGCCCTTTGCTGTCAAGATTAACGAGAGTTGCTCCACGAAACATCCTCATTACCCCAGCGTTATAATTTACACCACATTATCCCACAAATCCCCACAAATAGAGTTTACGGATGGTATGAAAACGTTGTCAAGCCGGATATAGGAAGCTTTATTTATATTTACAGTAAATTGATAAGCACACAGAAATGTTCAAATGATCGACAAAAAGAAAAAGGGGAATATTAACACTATGATTAATAGAGGTTATTTTTTAAATTCTATAAACAATCACGAAAAGTAATTATTTATAGCGATTACAAGTAAGAAAACCAGATAAAGAAATCATAATAAGTAAATCATGATTTTTATGATAAAAAACTAATTTATTGCAGTTCATTTACCTTTGGCCAACATAATAATTTGGGGGCGCTTTTATATAAGCAATAATAGCAAGACGAGAAAAAATAATTCAATATCATAAAGATAGTTATTTATTTTTTTTTATATTTTTCAAAATAAAATTAATTACTCATTAAATTTAAGCAATACCACTTATAGATAAGTCAAAAATTAATCTACTAACCTAGCAAATTTCGAAAAACAGTAAAAAGATGTTTAAGATTAATCTCAAATTTAATATTCTCTAGGCAATTCGACATTCTTAAATCCAATAACTCATCCCCGCTTTAATTTAATAAAACGGGTATGAGTATAAACGTAGATAATTACCAATAAAGTGAGAGCAATTAACGAGTACGTCCTAAACTACCTCGACGACATAAATCACGACGAATACGTGTAATTCCTGCTTGTGGTTTTTGTTCTTCTTCAAGACTCGCAAGCACAAGTTCTAATACACGTTCAGCAATATCACGATGTCGCTGAGCAACAGATAAAACAGGACACTCAAGGAAATCCAATAACTCATGATCACCAAAAGTCGCAATAACCAATTGCGTTGGTAAACGACCACTACGTTGTAATGTCACATCCATAACCCCTTGTAATAAAGCAAAAGAGGTAGTGAATAGCGCATCAGGCATTGGATTGTTATTTAACCATTCAGAAAAAGCAGCCGCTGCAGCTTCTCGTTCATAGCTATTTGCATATAAGTAGGTGACTTCTCTAAGATCATCTTTCCATACATTACGGAAACCTTGTTCACGTAAAAAACTCACAGAGAGTTCAGGAAGTGCGCCTAAATAGAGTACAGATTGCGAAGGAAATGCTTTTAATTCTGTTGCCAACATTTTGGCATCTTCTAAGTCATCGCCAACAACACTGATAAAATGTTCACTTTCTAATGCTCGGTCTAACGCAATAATTGGTAATGAACGATTTGCCCAACGCTGATAGAAAGGATGCTCTGGTGGCAACGCAGTTGAAACAATAATGGCATCAACTTGACGTTGCAGTAAGTGCTCAACACAACGAATTTCGTTGTCTGGTTGGTCTTCTGAACAGGCAATCAATAATTGATAACCGCGTTGACGCGCTTGCCGTTCAAGGTAATTTGCAATCCTGGTATAACTGGTGTTTTCCAAATCAGGAATAACCAAACCGATAGAACGCGTACGACCAGCACGTAATCCCGCGGCAACAGCGTTCGGGTGGTAATTATGCTCTCTGACCACCGCCATCACTTTTTCGACAGTCTTGTCACTTACACGGTACTGTTTCGCTTTACCATTAATGACATAACTTGCTGTTGTTCGTGAAACACCAGCCAAGCGGGCGATTTCATCCAGTTTCACATTAGCCTCTTTTAATTATTAAATGTGTTATTTATTACATATTGCTATAAATTTCAGTCATCATGCTGATCTGAGTTTGCATTTTAACACAATTTACTGATAAAACCGTATGCGTCAACGTTTCCGTTTATGTCTTTTATCAATTATTTCAATCATCGTTATCTATCAATATGTAATTTTAAAAGAAAAAAGCACCAATCAGGTGCTTTCTCATCAATTAAAACTAATCTTGATACATTGATTCGATTTCGTTTCGATAGCGTTCAGAAATAATTTTACGGCGAAGTTTTAATGTTGGTGTTAATTCACCAGATTCCATCGAAAAACCTTCAGCAAGCAATGTAAAGCGCTTAACTTGATGAAAACTTGAAAAGTTTTTTTGCATTTCACGTAAACGTTCATCAAACAGCTCTTTAATTTTAGTATGACGTAATAATTCGATGCGATCATGATACTTCAGATTTAATGCTCGGGCATGTTCTTCAAGAGCATCAAAACAAGGCACAATTAGTGCAGAAACAAATTTACGCGTATCAGCAATTACCGCAATATGCTCAATAAAGCGATCTTGCCCTAATGTTCCTTCGATCATTTGTGGCGCAATGTATTTACCATTTGACGTTTTCATTAAATCTTTTAAACGTTCTGTGATAAATAACATACCATCACTATCAAGTGCGCCTGCGTCTCCAGTGCGTAACCATCCATCTTCTGTAAAGGCAGCTGCAGTATCTTCCGGCTTATTAAAATATCCTTTCATGACAATGCTGCCACGTACTTGAATCTCGTTTTCTGCACCAATTCGCACTTCAATGCCCGGCAATGGGGTACCAATAGAACCTAACTTATATTTATTCTCTTCCCAGCATGAAACTGTGGCACAAGTCTCTGTCATACCATAGCCATATTTAATATTAATACCGGTGGCCAAAAAAAAGCGGATAACAGCATCATCTAAACGAGCACCAGCTGCAGGTAAAAAGCGAACTCGCCCACCTAAGATTTGACGCAATGGATTTAACACTTTTTTATCTGCAAAGCGATAACATAAGCGGGAAATAAAGCCCTGTTGGCGCTGATTCAGTTGTGCTTCACGCCTTTTTTCACCCTGCTTTATCGCCCATTTAAAGATAAGTTGACGAAATACTGAAGCTTGAGACACTTTATCTTGAATAGCGCTATACACTTTTTCATAAAAGCGAGGAACAGCACACATCACAGTAGGTTTAACCTCACTCATTGCTTCTCTAACAGCATGAGTGTCCGTTAAATAGACGTTAACCGCGCCTGTATGCATGACATAGAAGCTCCATGCGCGCTCAAAAACATGAGAAAGAGGTAAAAAACAGAGCGAAACATCTTTATCAGATAATGAGAGACGCTCATCATGTAGATAAAGCTGTGATGCTAGGCTTGTGTAGTCGAGCATCACGCCTTTAGGTTCACCGGTGGTGCCTGATGTATAAATCAGAGTAAACAGATCATCTAAACTGCATTCATTAATACGTTGCTTTAACACGTCATCATGCTGAAAATGCGTCTGATTAATTAAATCTTCCAGATAGCACGAAGGTGTATTTGCGTTTAACACAACATCGGAGTTAAACACAATAACATGTTCAAGCTGAGGACATAACGCTAATAATTCAGAAGCAATATCATATTGCTTCTGGTCACCAACAAAAAGAATGCGAATATTCGCATCATTTAAAATGTAAGTGGCTTGTTCAACACTACTTGTTGCATAAAGAGGAACGGTTACTGCGCGTAGTTGCAAAGAAGCAATATCAGCTAAAGACCAATCAATGGTATTTTGAGAAAAGATCCCAATATTTTCTTGAACATCTACACCCATTTCTAACAATGCATTTGAGAGCGCGTGTGTTTTCTTTTCAACCAACGCCCATGACATTTCGATATTGCGCTTAGCATCCCACTGACGATAAGCAATTTTATTCCCGCTGTGTAAAAACTGTTTTTGCAATCGTCTAATTATATGATAATCATGAAGATTATTATTATTTATCATAATTTTCCTGCTATTTATGGAAAAGCGACCCTGTTCTGAAACCGAAATAGAAAAAATGTCTCTTTTACAATTTCAGCTTACACTTGTTCGCTGACTCGAATAAAAGTCTAAGTGATCCGCCAAAATAAAGGAATTCAATTTTACATAAATTTGTAAAATTGTGAGTTATGAAAAGTTTTGTCAAAAAAGGCTATCCCATCATAGTGAGAAAATGAATTATTGTGTTCTTATTTTTTATGGAAAGCTAAAAAGAAAAACTGATAAATAACAATAGGTAATTATAATAACTTAATCAATGACAATATAAAGAGGGGGATATTATTGCAAAAAAACAAGCCTAACCTAGTTATAATACGAATAAGAGTCATTATTACAAAGAAAGGGCAAAAATAGTGACAGCAATCCAATTGGGTTTACTTAACTGTATAAACGCCATTTTGATCATTAGCCGAATAACTAATGTTATCTGCCACTATTTCTGCATAATTAGTAATAAATACTAATTATGAGCAAAAAAACTCTAGTTTTGACAAACTTCGCTTAGTAAATTTTTCATCCATAAATGGCCTTTATCGCGCGCAGTTGACTCGTGCCAAATCAAATAACATGGACTCGCTATTTTTTCCCAAGGTAACGACACGGCTTTAATATCTAATTGTTCAGAATAATTCTCAACTAACCATCTTGGTGCAATAGCAACTAAATAAGTTCTAGATACAATATTTAATACACTATTTAAATCTGTTCCTTGATAAGTGATTAAATCTTCCAATTGAGTATCTTTATAATAAGGTGCACTAAATGAACCAATATCATCTAAAGAAACAATCGAATGTTGCTCATTTAATAACATTTCTTTGGTCACACTCTCTTTAATACGAGGATGTTTATTAGAAACAACCAAAACAACTTCGTCATTAAATAGTGGTTGTGAATGAAACTCTGCCTTTTCAAATTCCTTATAGCTAATAAAGAATTCAATCTCTTGGTATTTTAATTGATGTTCTATATTACTATTTAAATAAGACTTAATATTAACATTAATATTAGGCGTTTCATTTTTAATTTGTTCAACTATTTTGGGTGCTAGTCTTATATCGAGAGGACTACAAATAGATAAATTAAATATACGTTCACTTTGTTCTGGTTCAAATCCTGCGCCAGGAAGTTCGTTATGAACCAATTGTAAAGCTTGTCTGACTGGACCAAAAAGTTGTTTAGCTCTTAATGTAGGTTGAATTCCTCGTCCATAGCGAACAAATAATTCATCATTAAACATAACTTTAAGGCGAGATACAGCATTACTTACTGCGGGTTGTGACATGCCCAGTACTTGTGCAGCACGGGTAACATTTTGCATTTGCATAACAGCATCAAATACCGTTAATAAATTAAGATCAACATTACGTAAATGCATATCTGCTGATTCTCTACTGGTAACTGTTGCTGATGTGTAATCCGTCATTTCTTACTCCACTATGTTATCATAATAGACAAACAAATATTATTAACCAAGAAATCATTAATAATAGATAGGCTTTAACTATTACTTAAACTATTTATTAAAATTTATTATTCATCATCCATGCATACAACTAAACACATAAATTTCATATCAATAAAAAAATACATTTCATATAAAAATAAAATTGATATTGAAATTACATATCTAGGAAATGATTATATCAATATATATTACAACCTGTTTTACTTTCTGCCTTGCAAATAATAAAACAAAGTATGATAAAAATCATAATAAAATAGTGCACCTTCATTCCTAAAATAGATATCCGATATCTATTTTTTATCATAATACAATGATTTTTATTCTTACATTCAAAACGTTGCTCACATTTATCAATCATCCCCTCCCTAACACCCTCTTTTTTATCAATCAACCAGCTGATTAAAAAAAAAGCAAACAATCGTTTAATTTTTCATTTCACTCTTTTTTAAACAATGTACGGAACATTAACCCAATCAATGATTTGCTGATAGTCATAATCATTAGTAAAAATTTAGATATTAGTCAGAATCACTTTGGAAAATTTATAAATAACACGGCTAAATGATTTTAAAAATTTCAACGCTTGACATCTTTATTGGTATTATGTATCAATAAATACAGATTATTGAGAACCTATCTAAGGATGTTTCATGTTGAACGCAATTTTACTATCAAGCCTACTACTACTCGCAACTTTTATGCGCGGTCGGCTTATGGGTAAAAAGTGAAACACACCTGCCCTTAGAGAGAAAACCCGCGCTAATCGCGGGTTTTTTTATACCTGGGAGAGCGCAAACAGCAAATAAAAAAAGAAAGGAACAGATTATGAGCAATGACGTGATTATTTTTGATACCACATTAAGAGATGGCGAACAAGCATTGCAGGCTAGCTTAAGCGTAAAAGAGAAGTTACAAATTGCTTACGCCTTAGAACGCTTAGGTGTGGATATCATTGAAGCGGGCTTTCCTGTTTCTTCTCCAGGTGATTTTGAATCCGTACAAACTATTGCGCGCGAAATCAAAAACAGTCGCATTTGTGCATTAGCACGCTGCGTTGATAACGATATTGATGTTGCAGCAGAGTCCTTAAAAGTCGCAGAAGCTTTTCGTATCCACGTATTCTTGGCAACCTCGGCATTGCATGCTGAACATAAATTGAAGAAATCGTTCGAAGATATTATTGAAATGGGCGTAAACGCAATAAAACGAGCTCGTCGCTATACCGATGATGTGGAATTTTCTTGCGAAGATGCGGGTCGTACTCATATCGATAATTTATGTCGAATTGTTGAAAGCGCAATTAATGCTGGCGCAACCACCATTAATATTCCAGATACCGTAGGCTATACAACGCCTTATCAGTTTGGAGGCATTATCACCAATTTATTTGAACGTGTTCCCAATATTGATAAAGCCATTATTTCTGTTCACTGTCATGACGATTTGGGCATGGCTGTTGCTAATTCGATTACTGCGGTACAAGCAGGTGCAAGACAAGTAGAAGGGACGATTAATGGCTTAGGCGAACGTGCAGGTAACTGCGCATTAGAAGAAGTCATTATGGCGATAAAAGTCCGTGAGCAAATGATGAATGTTCAGACACGGATTAATCACAAAGAAATTTATCGTACCAGTCAATTAGTCAGCCAATTATGTAATACGCCAATTCATGCTAATAAATCTGTTGTTGGCTCCAATGCATTCGCGCATTCATCAGGTATTCACCAAGATGGTGTTTTGAAGAACCGTGAAACTTACGAAATCATGACTCCGGAATCTATCGGATTAAAAGAAGTGCAATTGAATTTAACTTCTCGCTCAGGTCGTGCAGCTGTTAAACATCGCATGGAAGAGATGGGTTATCGCGAAACTGATTATAACTTGGATACTTTATATTCTGCCTTCTTACGTTTGGCAGATAAAAAAGGCCAGGTCTTTGATTACGATTTGGAAGCTTTAGCATTTATGGGACAACAACAGCAAGAACCTGATGAGTTTGTAATGAATTATTTTAATACTCAATCTGGTTCATCAACCGTTGCTACCGCAAGTGTCAGTATTACTCATGGTAATAAAGAAATTACTGAAGCGGCAACGGGTAATGGCCCTGTCGATGCGGTTTATCAAGCCATCTCTCGTGCAACAGGTTATCCATTGAAATTAGTCACTTACCAATTAACAGCTAAAGGCGAAGGTAGAGACGCTTTAGGGCAAGTTGATATCGTCGTTGAATACCAGGGACGTAAGTTTCATGGAATGGGCTTAGAAACGGACATCGTAGGTTCATCCGCAAATGCCATGATCCACGTTATTAATAGCATTTGGCGCTCAGAGCAAGTCGAAATAGAAAAACGCAAACAACATACAACACAAGAAGCGGTTTAATTATGTCAAAAAATTATCATATTGCAGTATTACCCGGAGATGGTATTGGCCCTGAAGTCATGACTCAAGCACAAAAAGTGATGAAGGCTGTTAGCGAGCGTTTCTCACTCAATATCACAACAAAAGAATACGATATTGGTGGCATTGCCATTGATAATCATGGCACTCCGTTGCCCGCAGATACCTTAGTCGGTTGTGAACAAGCTGATGCGATTTTATTTGGTTCCGTCGGCGGCCCTAAATGGGAACATTTACCTGCAAATGAACAGCCAGAACGAGGTGCGTTATTACCTTTACGTAAACATTTTAAATTGTTCTGCAATTTACGCCCTGCTCGATTATATGAAGGTTTAGAAGCTTACTGCCCATTACGTGCTGATATTGCACAGCGTGGTTTTGATATTTTATGTGTACGCGAATTAACCGGTGGTATCTATTTCGGTCAACCTAAAGGGCGTGAAGGTGAAGGCGCTCAAGAGCGTGCTTTTGATACTGAAATTTATCATCGTTATGAAATTGAACGTATCGCACGCTTTGCGTTTGAATCAGCGCGTAAACGTCGCCATAAAGTAACTTCAATTGATAAAGCGAACGTATTACAAAGCTCTATTTTATGGCGTGAAGTTGTAACAGGGATCGCAAAAGAATACCCAGATGTTGAAATTCAACATATGTATATTGATAACGCAACAATGCAGTTAATTAAAGATCCTTCTCAGTTTGATGTGTTGCTGTGCTCCAATATTTTTGGCGATATCTTATCTGATGAATGTGCAATGATCACTGGCTCTATGGGAATGTTGCCATCTGCTAGTGTTAACGAAAAACGCTTTGGTTTATATGAACCCGCTGGTGGTTCAGCACCAGATATTGCAGGTAAAAATATCGCAAACCCTATTGCACAAATTTTGTCTGCCGCACTGTTATTACGTTATAGCTTTAATGAAGATAATGCAGCTCAAGCCATTGAAAATGCTATCACACAAGTATTAGCAAAAGGCTATCGCACCGCAGATTTAGCGGGGGATGGTAACGCAATCACAACTGCCGAAATGGGTGATCGTATCGCTCAGTATATTCGTGAAGGGGCATAACATGGGTAAAACATTATATCAAAAAATTTATGATGCACATGTTGTCAGGGAAGTGAGTGATGAAACACCCATTTTATATATCGATCGACATTTAGTGCATGAAGTGACATCACCTCAAGCCTTTGATGGATTAAGAACAAAAGGTCGTCCTGTTCGTCAACCGAATAAAACCTTTGCAACGATGGATCACAACGTATCAACACAGACTAAAGATATTAATGCTTGTGGTGATATGGCGAGAATTCAAATGCAAGAGCTGATGAAAAACTGCCAAGAATTTGGCGTTACGCTGTATGACTTAAACCATCCATATCAAGGGATTGTTCACGTAATGGGGCCTGAACAAGGCTTAACCTTGCCCGGAATGACGATTGTTTGTGGTGATTCACATACAGCAACTCATGGCGCTTTTGGTTCATTAGCTTTTGGGATTGGTACTTCTGAAGTTGAACATGTTTTAGCAACTCAGACGTTAAAACAATCACGCGCTAAAACATTAAAAATTGAAGTTCAAGGCAAGACTGCCATTGGGATCACCGCAAAAGATATCGTATTAGCCATTATCGGCAAATTAGGTAGCGCTGGTGGTACGGGCTATATCGTTGAATTTGCAGGTGAGGCTATTGAAGCCTTAAGCATGGAAGGTCGAATGACTTTATGCAATATGGCAATTGAAATGGGAGCTAAAGCAGGCTTAGTAGCGCCAGATGATACTACTTTTAACTACTTAAAAGGACGTCAATTTGCCCCTAAAGGCCAATCATGGGATGAGGCTATCGCTTATTGGAGAACCTTAAAGTCTGATGATGATGCAACTTTCGATGCCACAGTCACGATAAATGCGGCCGACATTGCGCCGCAAGTTACATGGGGTACCAACCCTGGGCAAGTTATTGCTATTGATCAAATAGTCCCGTTATTAAATAGTTTTAATGATCCCGTTGAACGCGCTTCTGCTGAAAAAGCTTTGGCTTATATGGGATTAAGTGAAGGCGTTAACTTAACAGACGTCGCTATTGATAAAGTCTTTATTGGCTCTTGTACCAACTCTCGTATTGAAGATTTACGAGCCGCCGCTGAAATTGCCAAAGGTCATAAAGTTGCGTCTCATGTTCAAGCCATTGTCGTTCCGGGATCAGGCCCCGTTAAAGCCCAAGCAGAAGCTGAAGGCTTAGATAAAATCTTTATTGAAGCAGGTTTTGAATGGCGCTTACCGGGTTGTTCGATGTGTTTAGCCATGAATAACGACCGATTAAATCCGGGCGAACGATGTGCATCCACCAGCAACCGTAACTTTGAAGGCCGCCAAGGTCGTGGAGGTCGAACACACTTAGTCAGTCCTGCAATGGCAGCCGCCGCGGCGATTAATGGCCATTTTGCAGATGTTCGTACATTTGCAGTGGCATCCTAAAGGAGAACATGATGAATAAATTTACTCAACACACGGGTATTGCGGTTCCTTTAGATGCAGCCAATGTGGATACCGACGCCATTATTCCTAAGCAATTCTTGCAGAAAGTAACACGTACAGGCTTTGGTAAGCATCTGTTTCATGATTGGCGTTTTTTGGATGATGAAGGCACTCAGCCTAACCCTGCGTTTATTTTAAATCAGCCAATTTACCAAGGTGCTTCAATTTTATTAGCACGAGAAAACTTTGGTTGTGGATCATCTCGTGAACACGCACCTTGGGCATTAACAGATTATGGTTTTCACGCCGTTATCGCGCCCAGTTTTGCTGATATTTTTTACGGTAATTCATTTAACAATCAATTATTACCAATCAAATTAAGTGATGATGAAGTCTCACAATTATTTGATTGGGTAAAAGAACATGCTGGTACACCAATTACCGTAGATTTAGTGGCACAAGAGGTCAGAGCGGGTAAATTACATTTCTCTTTTGAAATCGACTCATTTCGTCGCCACTGCATGATTGAAGGATTAGACAGCATTGGATTAACGCTGCAACACCAAGATGACATTAGCGCTTATGAGGCAAAACAACCGGTCTTTATGCGCTAATAAAGATAATTTCTTACCGTCTTCTACTTTCTGTGATGTTTACTTTGTTATTCTTGCCGTAAATTCATTTACGGCTTTTTTTATCCCAACAAAACTATTCCTATAAATCACCAATAAAAAAGCCAGTGACTAATCATCACCGGCCGGTAATCACCGAATGCTCAAATGGGGGAGTCTGTTAGTATTCCTAATTTGTGATAACTAACATGAGAGCTAACTTTAAACGTAGAGATTATCGGTCTAATATAAGGAAATTAAAATTGATCACTTTATCAAGAGATTTCCTCTTTTATGACTTCACCCCGCTTAGAATTACAATTTATTCGCTTATGGCAAGCCTTTCAGGGAAAAACAACCGAAACAACGTTACAAGAATTAGCACAAACCCTGCATTGTACACGGCGTCATGTCCGCTCCTTATTAAATAAGATGCAAGAAATAGGTTGGATAAATTGGCAAGCAGAAGTCGGTCGAGGTAAAAAATCCACGCTTACTTTTCATTCTAATGCATTTGAAATCCAACAAAATCGCGCAGAGAAACTAATAGAAGAGAATGATATTGAAAAGCTTGTCGCACTAATGGGTGATAAAGATTCTGTACGACAAATGGTGCTCTCTCAAATTGAAAAAAGTTTTCATCCTGGTCAACAATTGCTACGCATTATTTACTATCGCCCCTTTAAAAATTTATTACCTGGAACACCGTTAAGACGCTCTGAATTACATTTAATGAGTCAGATATTCAACTCATTAGTACACCTAAAAGAGGAAAATGGGGAAATCGAAGCCGAATTAGCTCATCATTGGCAAATGATCACGGAGCAACATTGGCGATTTTATTTACGTCCTTCTATCTATTTTCATCATGGTCGTGAGCTTACTCTTGAAGATATCAGCACTTCATTAATGAGAATGAAGCATTGCAATCCTCTTTATGCACATATAGAACAAATTTCTTCACCTCAACCATATGTGCTCGATATTTTCTTAAGCGAGGCTGATAAACAATTTGCAACGTTATTAGGTAGTCCACAAGCTGTTATTTTGCCACAAGAATGGGCCTCACTCCCTTCTTTTGCACAACGCCCTATTGGAACTGGCGCTTATCAAGTTATCGCTAATGATAAACATAAGTTACAAATCAAAGCCTTTAATCGCTACTTTGGCTTACGAGCATTATTAGATGAAATTGATATTTGGGTAGTTCCTGAACTGAATAAAAAGATGGTTTGTTCAACTATTCATTTAACAGATGATGATACCAACAAAGATTCACTAGAAAGCCGTAAAGAAGAAGGATGTTATTTTCTACTCTATGACAGTCGCTCAAAGCAGTGCCAGCAGTCTGAAATAAGGGAATGGTTAAGCAGTGTATTAACCCCTGTTAATATGCTGGCGCATTGTGATCCTTTCTATCAACGCCATTGGTCTCCTGCTTATGGATTATTACTTCATTGGCATCACAGTAAATTAATACGCCACCATCCTAAACCAACTTCATTAACAAAACTAACCGTTACTCTTTATAAAGAGCATCATGAATACAGCACTATTGCAGATTTAATAGAAAGTATTTTATCTCAATATGATATTGAACTAACCATTCAAGTACTTGATTATGAACAATGGTATTACGGTGAAGCTAATAGTGATGTTTGGTTAGCGACAGTAAATTTTTATAAGCCTTTAGAGTTCTCAATTTTTGCTACACTTTATGAATTACCACTCTTTCACCAGTGTTTGGGAGCATCATTTTCACAAGAGCTCACATTATGGCACCAAAAAGCTTTGCCACTTGAAGAGTGGTGCCGCAAACTAACACAAGATATTTGGCTTTATCCTCTATTTCACCATTTACTAGAGCTACAAGGGCAGAGAACCATACGTGGTGTTAAAATGAATACTTTTGGTTGGTTTGATTTTAAATCAGCATGGTTTACACCTGATATTGATACTCCTAGGATAAAATAAGTTATCACCTCTTTTCTGTATTAAGAGTAGCCATAGTTTACGTTAATTCACAGAAACCTTGAAAGTTATAAACACCTATATAAACTCGTAGGGGATTTATTCACTTTTTCTGTGGATATCCATGTGAAAAAGAGAGAGATAATCAGGGTATAGTTTTTATATTGTTAGAAAGGCTGTTGATATAAATTTTAAAATATCACTTATAATTCAAATTAATAGCAACATTATAATGCCTATTTCAGCGATTAAATAAAACAATTAAAGACCCCCCTCGCTTAAATAGTACAAAAAACAACCACAGAGCATTTTATCCACAGGTTATGCCGATTAGTTAGACAAAACAGAGTTATTTTGGTAGATATCTGCAAAAGTCAAGGCTGTAAATCAGAACAGTGATCTCACTTTCTGTGAGTTATCCCATAAAGCTGTGGATAACCTAGTGTAAAAGCCTGTTTATGATTTCAGGATAACCGTGCACAACTTGGAATTACAAATATTAATTGGCGAATTAACTCAAAAAAATGATGATATATCATGCTATTATGATTTAAATAAAATAAAGCGAAATACATTATCAACAACCTGTTTTTTTTGTCTATTATTTATACAAGAAGATAATAACTATGTTTACGCCACCAGTCGCCCCCGAAAATGAGCAAGTTCTATTCGAGCGAGCAAAAGCGCTTGCGGGTTATACTTTTGGTGAACTAGCCGCTTTTGCACAACTTCCAATCCCAATTGATCTTAAAAGAGATAAAGGATGGGTTGGTATGTTGTTGGAATATTATTTAGGTGCAAGTGCAGGTAGCAAACCTGAGCAAGACTTCAGTGAATTGGGTATTGAGCTCAAAACAATTCCAATTGATAAATTAGGTATGCCTTTAGAAACTACGTTTGTCTGTGTCGCAGCATTAACCGGAAACTGTGGTATTACATGGGAAAATAGCCATGTAAAACGTAAACTCTCAAAAGTGTTATGGGTGCCTGTTGAAGGAGAAAGGGAAATACCATTAGCGCAACGCCGTGTCGCCTCTCCGTTACTTTGGAGCCCTAGCAGTACAGAAGAAGAACTATTACGTCATGATTGGGAAGAACTAATGGATATGATTGTGTTAGGAAAAGTAGAAAGTATTACTGCCCGCCACGGACAAGTGTTACAAATTCGACCCAAAGCCGCAAATAGCAAAGCATTAACAGAGGCTATTGGTGAACATGGACAACGTATTATGACATTACCCAGAGGCTTTTATTTAAAAAAGAATTTTACTGCACCACTGCTTGCTCGTTATTTCCAGCTTTAACATTATCTTATATATTTGTTATCTGTAAAACAGCTCCAAATCCAAATTGGAGCTGTTTTTTTAAGTTATGTAGTCTTAATGATTAAAAAATCACAATTGTTTTTTCACTACTGCCAAAGGTGACCATGTCGATAACGAAATCGCTTCGTGATTATTCACAGTAGTAAGTTGTTGCTGATTGAATATTGCCATCTCTTGGATAATATTAGCCACCCCTTGTAATGAAAGCTCTGAGGATGTTTTAGTAATCGAAATAACAGATTTTTGTTCTTGTTCATTAACTTCATTTTCCGCCATTTCTACAATTAACGTAAATTGCTTATCTTGAGTTTGATATTGTGTATTATTTCCGACTTGAGACGAAATCAAAGTTTCATTTTCCGCTAATCCTGTTACGAAAATATGGCTGTTTTTTCCTCCATCATAAATCGTCACACTACTTTGCCGTTTTTGTACTACATACACATTGTTACCTTCACCGCCACTCAGATAATCATGACCAAATTGAGAAATTAACAAATCGTTACCTTCACCGCCAATCAAGCGATCATTACCTTCTCCTGCAATTAAAATATGATGCCCTGTATTGACAAGAATATTGTCATCCCCTTTCCCACCATCAATAACTGAGCTCACATTATTATTATTATTAGCAATAATGTCATTACCATCATTCAATTCAATAATGGGCAATAAATCAATAAGTTCTTTGGGCTTATCTGCAAGTGCTGCTGACAATAGTGTTGAATAAGACGAATTAACCACATAGGTAGATAATGCTTCTTTATTTAAAATAAGTGATTCAGGGATCACCAACAAATCATCACCTTGACTTATATTTAAATTCAAATTAACCATAGGCATAAGTAAGTTTGAATGACTATCTTGAGTAGGTAATGTAAAAACAACATTATCTTTATCTATTAATCGAATAGTCACGTTTATATCGACAATTTTATTTAATAGTTCTGGATCAAAAGATAGCGTTAAATAATCATTTGGAAGATAACGATGAGATAAAAGGCCATCTTTAAATGTTAAGTCAAAACCACTTATATCGGTTAAAAAGAAATAGTTCACATCATCATTAGTTAATTTATCAATATAATCAGAAAGTGAAATATTCACCCTTTCATTCTTATTTTTTGTTAAAAATGTTTTTATTTGATAACTATCATTTCCCTGGCTTAATTTAATTTGTGAATTAGTCTCAATACCAAAATAACTATTATTTTGGTTATTCCCTTGAATACCAAATCGTAAATTTGTTCCAGATGATAAACCACTGTATTTTAATTCTGGTAATAATTTTATATTTCTACTTTGATCTTTAAAAGCAGTAATAACTAAATTACTATCCTCATTAATATAAAAATATTCAATAGCTAGATTTGATTCATTATATTTTTCTAAATAACTAAATTTGTATAATGCTTTACCTTTAGTGTTTTCATCCAAAGTGAGTGCAAAACCATCTTGAGTAATTAGTGTATAATGATGTGAGGGCGTATTTTTTACAGAATTATCATAAACATTTTTTAATGTTACAGAATGATAAATATATTTTCCCTCTTGGCTTTCATTATCAATTTTAAAATCAAAAATAATATCTTTTTTATTGCGTTTTATTGAAATAATTTCATCAAAATAATAATTAAATCTTACAACACTAGATTCGAATTTATTATTTTCATTAATAATAGTTTCAAATAATTTATTATAACTTTGTTCTAAATAAGATCGTAAAATAATATAACTATCATTACCTTCACCACCTTCAGCATAACCTTCATTTAATACCAATGTATCATTTCCGCCTTTACCATATAAATGATCAACACCACCAGCACCATTTAAATAGTTAGCTTCTTCATTCCCTAAAATATAATCATCCCCAATTTCACTGCCAATAACATTTTCAATACTGTCTAAATAAGCAATGACTTTTTGATCTTGTAACTCAATATTTGGCATGGTATCAACAAGTTTTTTAGAATAAAGATTCCCTTTATTTTGATAAAGATAAAGCTTTGAATGAAAGTTTTGGCTATTCGTTTTATCTTCTGAATCTTTAAATTTAACGTAATTATGTTGTAAATTGACTTTATAACCTGTGTATTTACCCGTGCTTTTTATCAGGCAAAGTGTGTCATTTCCTTCTCTACCATAAAATCGGCTCGCATAATGAGGTGACTCTGATGTGAATACATTAAATACATCATCTTTTGAACCGCCACTTAATCGCTTAGTACCATTATAAATATCAAATGTATTTTGAGTTGTTGAAGGTGCTGAAATAATATCGTTACCATTATGTGTATTAAAATAAAGCACTGAATTTTCATGCCAACCTGAAGTATAATATTTCTCAATATCATTGACTTTTATTAATTCATCCTCTAATTTATTTTCTCCTAATTTATTAATCACATAATCTTTAGTTGTTTTACTATTCTTAAAAAAATCCTCATCCACTATCTCGCCAAAAATAACGTTTTCATCCTCAGAATTAATTTTTATTGTATATCGGTTTAGCTCATTAGCATAAAAATCCACATCAAAAATAAGTTTTTCATCTGTGGCAATCGCTTCTTTAGGTAAATAATATTTATATTCTGTTTTTTTCGCATATAGGTGAGGATTAAGTGCTGCAATTTTTTCGGCTTCTTGTTGACTCATATTTTTAGCCATATGCTGTATAATAAAATTGCTTGACGGCATTAACATAGGATCAACTGTATCTCCTATTAATATAGGAATAACTTTGTAATAATAATGTTCTTGATAAATCTGTTTTTCATTTGTATAAAAATAGAAACCACTTGAATTTTGTTTTTTTATTTCTTCCAAATATATTAGCGCGTTTTTATCAATCATCTCTTTAAGTTGATTTTCAGTTTCTAAATATATTATCTTATTTCTCTTATCTGGCTTAATATCCCCCATAAGAAAAGCATAAAAACCATTATCTAATTCATCCATAAACGTAAAACTGACTTGATTTTTTGCTTCTTCGATTAATCTTACAGCATTATAAATTGAAGTTGCCAATGCAATTAAAGTACCCGCGACAATACCAATAGGTCCTGCAATAGTTGAACCAGCAAGCATAGCAATAGAAATTCCTACAGTAACAAGCCCTGAGACAATAGCGAATGAACCATTAACGATATAATCAATTTTCTGTTTTTCATCAGTTTTGCCAGAAATATGGCTGAAATTATCATAAGTATTATAAATATCAAATCCAACGGAAAGAATATTAAGCGCAATCCCCACTCGAGTACTTATCTTACTTACATATTCCAAAGGATTGTGTCGATATCGCAATAATCCTTTTGCTATTATAATTTCAATTATTTCAGAAGCTCCATTAAATGCCATTTCAGACCACATTAATGACAAGTTAGTGATGATTTCTTTTCGTTTCTGTAAAGATATATTAGGATTATTGAGTTGTTCTGCCAAAGAAAAAGTATTATTAACGGATTGCCATATAGAATACCCAATATTAGCATAGCCTACCTTACTCAATATTTTCATATGTCTAGGTATTTTTAATGAAGGTTTTCTGACGCTATCCCAATAATATTGATTAAATGGAGCTTTTTTTAATTCTAGAATTTTAACCAATCGCTCATAGCTTGCAAGATAATCGATACGTTCAGCATTAATTGAAATTAACTTTTTTATATTTCTCTCTTTATTTTTTAATAATTTTTTAATAATAAAAATAACTTTTTTATCATCGTCAGTTCCTGAAGCACTTAAAAAATAATCATTTATCTTATCTGCATCGAATGTAAGATTAGAATAATCATGTTTTTTTTCAAAAACATCAATATCCTCTATTTTTTTGTTATTAATTTTTGCCCCTAAACTGATAAGTAGTCTTTTTTCCACTTCGATGCCATAGATCTTTATTTTATTCACTACAATTTTATTATTATTAAGCCCTAAACTTAATTCAAATAAATTATCAGTTGATTTTTTCTCATGTAATGCTTTCTTAATTAATGATCGCAACTCTTTTATTTTAACCGATGATAAAATGTTTTTATCGTTATTTAATGAGATTAAATAATCAATATCATTAATAGCAACATTATACTCATTTTTATTTAAGGCTATTTTCAGCAGATCAATTGTCAATTTATTTTTATCAAATTTATTAAAATAATGAGAAAGTAAATTGGTTGATGCATCATTTAAATGACGAACCGATTCCGGCACATCATGAATACAATTTATTAGTGTTTTAACTCTATCTATATTATTAGTTACAGTATCGTTTAAATAGCTAACATTATAACTATTTATCCACTCATCTAAGGTTATTTTTTTATTCACATACTGATTAAACGATTTACTTATTAATGGATCATTAACAGCAATATATAACTTATTAGATAATAAGATGCTATCATCACTAGAAAAAACTTTTGAAATTTCTTTAAAATATTTATGTGTTGCATATTCAACTGAAATTTTTCCTTCGATAACTTTATCTATTATATTTTTAATAGTTACCGATTCTAGTGATTCACCACGACAAGATTCAAAAATATTATTCAATTGGGAAACATTTAGATTTCTTTCAATTTTTTCGCTAAATGTCGTTCTATGTTTATCAATACCAATACCTTTTAATTCCCCGTCATATAAATCAAACACAGGCTCTTGATAATGTATTTCATTAGCAATTTCTAATACAACGTAATTTTTATTATTGATAATTTTATTGTTTATCACACGAAAGTGTGTTCCTGGTACAATAATTGCTCTTTCTGAAGAACCTGAGTTAAGACTTGTTAATGGTTTCGCATTATGTTTTCCAATAATAGAAACATACACATTATCAGAGGATGTTTTTTTTACTTTTTCAATATTACTAAAACCATGAAAAACACCATCAAAAGCGAGTAATTTTCCTTTTTTATAATTATTTTTTAAAACATTACTGTTTTCAACACTAAATGATTTGTATATTGGTGTATTAATATTAGGATATTTAGATAACAAAGAAAAAAAGCTAATTAATCTGTTTTCATTCGTTTTATTCAGAAAAAGCCCATCTTTATTAATCAATGACTTAAGTAATTTATAACCCGTTTTTTTAAACCACTGTATATCTCTTTTTTTAGAATAAAATTCTCTTTGTACTTTTCTAGGTAGAAGATAATTTACATTATTCATCTTATTAGAAAGATCATTTTTACGATTATATTCCGATGATAATAAATTTATTTCATTATTATAAAATTCTATTTCTGGTAAAAGTGAATTGTTTTCAACATAAGAACCTTCATTAAACTTATTAAGTGAAGATTCATATTCTAACGTATATTTATCTTTTTTATCTATACTAAATTTTCGTCCTATTTCTTTTTTTGTATCAACAAAAGTGGTAGAAAGCTTTCGTTTTTTTGTAAAATAATTATTACTTCCATCGTTCCATTTTTCATTTAAAGGAGCAATATAACCTAGATCAATCATAAATTGCTGAAACTTTGAGAATTCATCTGGTGATTTTAATACAACGGTGCCATTATTATTAATATAAAACAAATCATCTAATGTTTGATTTTTTGAATTAAGTGGTTTATCCAACAGTGATTTAGGAACAAAAAAAGTAGCAGGAAAATTGTCATGAATTACCGCAAAGGGGTTAGCATCATCGGCACCATGATGAACTATTTCCATCCCTGTTGATCTTCCCAATGCTGTATTTAATTCATTTTTTAGTTCTTTTATTTGCTGACTGATAAATCCTAATTGATGCCCTTCATTTTTTTCGTATAATAACTTATCATTATACAGTATTTTTTGCTTATCAGTTAGCTCAGCATAATTCACACTTTGTTTCCATTCCTCCCAAGATACAGGCTTATTAACTCGTGTATTTGTTCCTAAATAACTATAAGGATAAATCACCGTAAATAAATCGTAATCTGCAATCATCGGTTTATTTGATATAGGATCAGCCATTACTAATACAGGCTCTATTCCACTATGATTATAGTATTGAACTAAATAATACTGTTTATTTTCTATTATTTTTGGTTCTAAAAAAAACTCATACGTTTTATTATTGTATATAACTTCAAATTTTATAGGTGAATTTTTATCATAAAGATAATCGATCACTTTATTATCTATCAATTCGTTTAATCTTTCGGCTGAAATATAAAGCTCACTCACAGATGCAGCCCCAGAATTTATTGCTTCTTCTACTGCTTTATTATATTTCAATAGATTTTTTTGTGCCGATGCTTTAGCCAGTGATTGATCGACCGGAATAAAGCCAGCCATAGGCCCCCAATCAGAACTTTTCGCCTTAATAGCTAAGTTCTTACTACTATATTCTCCCGATGAAATTAATGAAGTTGAATTAGCATCTATAGGTCTTACGCCAATAATAATCCCTTTTTTTTCTGCTATCTGAGAAAATATTTTTTGATCTTTAATTGGCATACCTATCTTTATTTTATTTATCTCATTTTTATTATTGTTATAACCTAATGATTTTAGTGTTTTCTTTTTTTCTATTTTATTTAATTCTGAAAAACTATTATATTCCTCTCTATGAGTGAAACTAAATTTTTTTACTTTTTTATTTTTATTTAATAATTCATTGTAGATGATATTATTATTATAATCCTCGTTAGGATTTTCATAAGAGAAATAAATAGCTGTATTTATTTCTAAATCTGATGGAAAAATAAATTCATTTTTTGGAAGATAACTACTTAATATAACACCTTTTATTTCATTATTTTTAGCAATATTATTTTTGGATAATAAAAGTGCATTTTCCCTTTGATCGTTATTTCCATGAATAAAAATATTTTGAGGTAATTGCCCCCTATTCTGTAACCAAAGATGTTCTAATAAATCAAAACCTGCATTTTTATTTTTTGACACATCAACAATAAATAAATCATATCCAGCTGCATGATATTCATCTACATATCTAATATAGTTCTTTTCTATTTCATCCGTTTCACTCAGAAGAATAATGACATTTTCATTTCCGTTAATACTCTTTTTTTTATTATATAATGAATAATATGCATTTATTTTATCATTATTTACTTTTTTTAAAGCATCTTTCTCTCTATTTATAAGTGTAAAGCTATATGATCCATCATTACTTATTAATGATTTATTTTTTTTCATTTTATATTTTCCATTTAAATAATTTATTTATCTGAAAAATAATTACATTATTTTACTAATGCAAATATAAAAAATAACACACATTAAAGTAAGATTTATAATTATAATAAAGCGAATTAATATAATGATTTTATTAAAAAAGTAGCTTCATATTATGAAGCTACTTTTATTTAATTGAATCTAATTTATTTTTTATATATTAGTGATATAACGTTCTTGCATAAAAGCGTCTTCGTACCAAACTAATTTATTAGCATCAAACAACGTTATTTTTTAGCCGCCTGCAAATAGAGCATATCAAGTGCAATAGTCGCTCCTGCAAGTGCGGTTATATCTGATTGATCGTAAGCTGGAGAAACTTCAACTAAATCCATACCAACAATATTCAACGGTTGTAATGCACGTAAGATCTTCAGGGCTTTATCGGTTGTTAAACCGCCAACAACTGGTGTTCCTGTTCCTGGAGCAAACGCCGGATCAAGACAATCAATATCAAAAGTCAGGTAAACAGGTAAATCACCAACAATACCTTTGATCTGATCAACAAGATCAGTTACACCACGATCGTTAACTTGTGCTGCATCCAATACAGTGAAACCATTGTCACTGTCATGATCAGTACGAATACCAATTTGTACTGAGTGGTTAGGATCGATTAATCCTTCATTTGGTGCATGGAAGAACATTGTACCGTGGTCAAATTTACTGCCATTACCATAAGTATCGGTATGCGCATCAAAATGAACTAATGCCATTTTGCCAAAGTGTTTTGCATGGGCACGTAATAAAGGTAATGTGACAAAATGGTCACCACCAAACGTCAAACATTTTTTACCTGCGGCTAATAACTTCTCTGTATGAGCTTGTAATTTATCGCTCATATCTTGTGCATCACCGAAATTAAAAACTAAGTCACCGCAATCAACAACATTTAAACGTTCACGCATATCGAAATCCCACGGCCAGCGGTTACCTTCCCACGCTAAATTGGTTGAGATTTGACGAATCGCGCCTGGTCCATGACGAGTTCCTGCTCGACCCGATGTTGCCATATCAAAAGGCACACCCGTAATAACCCAATCTGCATCACTGCTGTAAGGCTGAAAATTCAGTGGAAAACGTAAAAAACCAAATGCATTAGAGATCAATGAATTATCAGTCTCATTACCTAACGTACTATTTTTCATGCTATTACCTCTGTTACTTATTTAAAATAAGCAACATACAATCAATATGATAGATAAAGAGTGATGTTTAAACACATCACTCTTGCATTGGAAAGTGAAGAATTACTCTTCTTCTTCCAGATACGTATAACCGTATAAACCACTTTCAAATTCAGTCAGGAATTGCTCTTGTAATGCTTCATCTAACTGTGCATTTTTTACTTGAGTGCGGAAACGTTCTAGTAGCACGGCAGGATTTAACTTAACGTATTGAAGCATATCAGCAACCGTATCACCCTCTTCACTGAGTTGATAAGTCAGATTCCCTTTTTCATCAAGATAAACGTCTACAGCTGCAGTATCACCAAATAAGTTGTGCATATTACCTAAAATTTCTTGATAAGCCCCCACCATAAAGAAGCCAATCATCGGTGGATATTCAGGATCATAAGCAGGCATTGGCATGGTTGTTTCAACACCATCACCATCAACATAGTGATCAATAATACCATCAGAGTCGCAGGTAATATCCAACAACACTGCACGACGATCTAATGGTTTATCTAAACCCTCTATTGGTAAAACAGGGAAAAGCTGATCTATTCCCCATGCATCAGGTAAAGATTGGAACAGTGAGAAGTTAACATAGAACTTATCTGACATACGTTCTTGTAACTCATCAATAATAGGACGATGAGCTCGATTACTGGGATCGAGATCGTATTGAATACGACGACAAATATTCAAATACAGCTCTTCTGCCCAAGCACGCTCTGTCAGGCTTAACATGCCATGAACATATTGAGTATGCACATCATGAAGGTCTAATTGGCTATCATGTAGCCATTCACGTAATGAACGACTATGCCCTTTAGTTTGCATCTCTTCCCATGTTTCCCAAAGGCTTGCAATAGGTCTTGCAGCATCTTCCTCTGGTGGTGTAATAGCTGTAAATTCATTACGTTCAACACCAATCACATTAGAAATCAGTACAGTATGGTGTGCTGTTAATGCGCGCCCTGATTCCGTAATTACCGTTGGATGAGGTAAATCATTTTCATCACAAGCGTCACCAATCGCCCAAATAACATTATTCGCATACTCATTAAGGCCATAGTTAACCGAGCAATCAGATTGTGAGCGAGTCCCTTCATAATCCACACCTAAACCACCACCCACATCGAAATACTGAATATTTACACCCAATTTATGCAATTCAACATAGAAGCGTGCAGATTCACGAACACCGGTTGCAATATCACGAATATTTGCCATCTGAGATCCCAGATGGAAATGCAATAACTGTAAGCTATCAATGCGACCAGCTTGGCGTAACATATCAATTAATTGCAGAACTTGTGTCGCAGCTAAACCAAATTTTGATTTTTCACCACCACTTGCCTGCCATTTACCTGATCCTTGAGAAGCAAGACGAGCGCGAACGCCTAAACGTGGAATAACCTCTAAACGCTCAGCTTCTTCCAATACCATTTTTATCTCAGACATTTTCTCTATCACTAAGAAAACTTTATGTCCAAGTTTTTCGCCCGTGAGCGCTAAACGAATATATTCACGATCTTTATAACCGTTACACACAATCACAGAGCTTGTCATATTGGCATGAGCAAGCACAGCCATTAATTCTGCTTTAGATCCAGCTTCTAAACCTAAAGGTTCACCTGCATTGATCAATGATTCAATAACACGGCGTTGTTGATTAACTTTAATTGGATAGACTAAAAAATAGTCACCTTTATAACCATAAGCTTCACGCGCACGATGAAACGCCGCATTAATAGAACGCAAGCGATGTTGTAAAATCTGAGGAAAACAAAAAAGCGCAGGAAGGCGCAAATGTGAATACTCTTCTTGCACTTGCTTAACTAACTCTGTTAAGTCCAACGTTGCCTCAGGCACATCAGGATTTGGGCAAACACTGATATTTCCCCGATTATTCGCTAAATAGTACCCACCACCCCAATATGTGATGTTATAGGTGTGCTGCATCTTGCGAGCGATGTTATCATTCATGACATTCTCCTTAGGGAGTATGAGTTTATACCTTGCCTGTCACTATAGTAGTCAATTATCTGACAAAAATCTGAAACGACTGATAAATAACAGTTAGAAGTAATGACTCACTATATATTTTTATATGATTATCCAGCTATACGCAGGACATAATAGTAGAAAGTTCTTGAGTTAACCTATAACGAGTTAACACAATCACCTATTGGCAAGCAACAGACAACTTCGCTCCAAAGAGAAAGAGCTCAAAGAGGAGATTACTCTAGATATACTACGTGTATAGTATTGGCGAGTACTGTTTTGGTTTTTGAAAAGATTAACCTGTAGACAATGGATCATTACCCATTCACTCCACACATGACTTAAACCTATAAGCCATTTCCCTAACAGAGAAACAGGATCAGAAATCCTGCGGTTTACACTGTGTTCAGATTTCACAGTAACCGCGAGGTTATACCTTTAGTTAATTAAAAATGCAAAGCAAAAAATACAAAAAACTTTTTTTTCTTTATCTCCTATTTTCTCAATACAAAAATAGCGAGTAATAAAAAATAAGATCAACTGTTCGATTCTACTTTCTCCCTATATTTGATTAAAAAAAGCTGGAATTAAGGAGAGAAGGGTCGTAAAATAGACGTCTAGATGTTAAAACATCCATCCTTAAACCGTTTGTATTAAGGTAACGAGATATAATGACTACACACCTATTTACTTCTGAATCAGTCTCAGAAGGTCATCCAGATAAAATTGCAGATCAGATTTCTGATGCTGTTCTGGATGCGATTTTAGAACAAGATCCAAAAGCACGCGTTGCCTGCGAAACTTACGTTAAGACAGGCATGGTTATGGTAGGCGGAGAAATTACCACCAAAGCTTGGGTCGATATCGAAGAAATCACACGTAATACCGTTCGTGAAATCGGTTATACCAGTTCCGATATGGGCTTTGATGCTAATTCCTGCGCAGTTATCAGTGCGATTGGTAAACAATCACCAGATATCAACCAAGGTGTTGACCGAGCTGATCCTTTAGAACAAGGCGCTGGCGACCAAGGTTTAATGTTTGGTTATGCAACCAATGAAACTGACGTATTAATGCCAGCTCCAATTACTTATGCTCACCGCTTAGTTCATCGTCAAGCACAAGTACGTAAAAGTGGTACTTTACCTTGGCTACGCCCTGATGCGAAAAGCCAAATTACCTTCCAATATGACAATAATAAAGTTGTCGGTATTGATGCAGTTGTTTTATCAACTCAACATTCTGAAGATATTTCACAAAAAGATCTGCATGAAGCCGTGATGGAAGAGATCATTAAACCAGTTCTACCCGTAGAATGGTTAAATGAACAAACTAAATATTTCATCAATCCAACAGGTCGTTTTGTTATCGGTGGCCCAATGGGCGACTGTGGTTTAACAGGCCGTAAAATTATTGTCGATACTTACGGCGGTATGGCGCGTCACGGTGGCGGTGCTTTCTCTGGTAAAGATCCATCGAAAGTAGACCGTTCAGCCGCTTATGCAGCACGTTACGTTGCTAAGAATATTGTTGCTGCTGGTTTAGCTGATCGTTGCGAAATTCAAGTTTCTTACGCAATCGGTGTGGCTGAGCCAACATCAATTATGGTAGAAACATTTGGTACTGAAAAAGTCCCAACAGCACAACTTATTCTGTTAGTACGTGAATTCTTTGACTTACGTCCTTACGGATTAATTCAAATGCTAGATTTACTGCACCCAATCTACCAAAAAACGGCTGCTTACGGTCATTTTGGTCGCTCTGAATTCCCTTGGGAAGCAACAGATAAAGCAGAAATCTTACGTGAAGCTGCGGGTTTAAAATAATCCTCTGCCATTAACATCACACTATTAACTAAATGTTCAATGCATTAAATACACAAACGGGAAGCACTGGCTTCCCGTTTAATTAATTCATTAAGAATATCAGTATAAAATAGTTTGTTATTGTGGCTTACGCACCAATCCAATTAACAGCCAACCCGCAATCATCGCAAGGACAAATAAAATACCTTGATAAAACCCTGCACCCGCTAATACCAAACCTGGGCCTGGGCAAATCCCCGCTAATCCCCAGCCAATACCAAATAACACACTCCCCAACACGAGAGGTTTATCAATAACCTTATTGGTTGGAATATTCAAAGGGCATGCTAATACACTTTGTTGTCTACGGCGTGTTAGTTGGTAACCTATCACACTGACAACCAATCCAGCTCCCATGATTATCAATAAAGAGGGATCCCAATCTCCAGTAATATCCAGAAAACCTAGAATTTTTTGCGGATTGCTCATTCCCCCCACGATCAACCCTGCACTAAATAGAAGACCACAAAGAAAAGCAACGAACTTTGTCATTTTATTAGCCTCCTATTACATGACGCTGAATATAAACAGTGATAAAAGCCGTCACCATAAACACTATCACAGCAACGATAGAACGACGCGATAATCGAGCTAATCCACAAATACCGTGACCGCTGGTGCAACCATTACCTAAACGTGTACCCGCTCCCACCAGCACACCTGCAATGATCAACATCCAAGGCGATGTTTCAATCACTGGCGCTAAAGGTTTATCAAAAAAATAAAACAGTGTAGGTGCGATTAGCATGCCAATTAAGAATGCCCAACGCCAGCCATTCCCCTGCTGTTTTGTTGATAAAATACCACCTAAAATTCCACTTATTCCTGCGATGCGACCATTAAATAACAATAAAATAGCGGCAGCCGCACCTATCATTAGTCCACCTATTGCCGCACTTAAAGGCGTAAAGTGAACCCAATCTATATTCATAACTTAACCTGCTATAGGGCAATAAAGCTGATAAAGCGTATTAAGAAGCACTAATACTTTTTCATCAGCAATAGAATAGAAGATACGTTTCCCATCACGACGAGTATTCACTAATCCTTCATTGCGTAAAACAGTCAGTTGTTGAGAAAGTGTTGGTTGACGTATACCTAAACTTTCTTCTAATTCACTCACACTTTTTTCGCCCTGACTTAATTGACACAATAATAAGAGGCGATCGCCATTTCCTAGCGTCTTAAGCATGCTAGACGCTTCATTAGCCGCCAATTTCATTGCATCTAATAAATCAGGTTGAACTCGTTGTGTCATGGTAAACTCCATAATCAATATACTTTTTAATAATATGTTAATTTATATATTGTGCAAGTTTTCTTTTTATTGCGTGTTTGTATAAGGCGCTATATGCTCTGTAACATGAAAACGGTAAGAATCCCCATCGCCTTAGTGCAAAGCGTTATGCGAACACTGCGTGAAAAATTGCAGCAGGCTAATCTTTATCTTAATACAAATTACCCAGAACCTACTCTACATTATAATCAGAGAGGAACTATTGCAGGCAGTGCCTATTATGCAAATTGGGAAATCCGTATTAATCCTACATTATTGATTGAAAATAAACAGAATTTTATTGAAGAAGTTATTCCCCATGAACTGGCACACTTATTAGTTAATCGCCATTTTGGTCGTGTAGCGCCTCATGGAAAAGAGTGGAAATGGATGATGGAAACAGTATTAGGCGTTTCGGCTAAACGTACCCATCATTTTGATGTTAGTACCGTTAAAGCCAAAACTTTTCGTTATGCTTGCCATTGTGAAGAGAAACATCAGCTCACTATTCGTCGTCATAACAAAGTATTACGCGGAGAAACACAATACCGTTGCCGCCATTGTCAGGCTATATTGAAATTTATAGGAAATTAAAACAAATAGATAAAAATAAAGCCGATGTGTTAATTAAATCACATCAGCTTTATCTTGAGAATGAAAATGAATATATAGGATTGTCTTAGGCAAACTCGCTCATCACATGAGATGCGATTTCAAAGTAAATAATAAGACCTGTACCATCAATTAGCGTTGCAATAAACGGTGCTGACACAACGGCTGGATCAATACCTAAACGCTTTAATACCATTGGAATAACCGACGAAACAATTGCACTCCAAACCGTGATTGAAATAAGCGTTAAACCAACAACAATCATCACTTCCATACCAACGCCTAAGAACCAAGCTCGAACAAAGCCCGCAATCCCCATGGTTAACGCAACCATAATAGATGTTGTTATCTCTTTTCTTAAAACGGACCATACATTGCGTAAGCTAACTTCACCTAACGCCATCGCACGAACAAGCGTTGAGGTGATTTGTGTTCCGCTATTTCCGCCAGTACCAATCAATAATGGAATAAAGAATGCCAATGAAATAGCGGCTTCTAATCTATCTTCAAAAGCATGTAATACCGTACTGGTATACGCTTCTGCCACGAACAGCATCAATAACCATACAACTCGTTTACGCCATAATGTTACTGGGCTGGTTTCTAAATAAGGCTGCTCTAATGGTGACGTTGCCCCTTGCATCTGGGCGTCAAGGGTATTTTCATCTTCAATCAATTCTGCAATATCTTGAGGACGTAACACACCCACTAATTTTCCAAAATGCATCACAGGTACACTGTCTAAACCGCTATGGCTAATCAATTGATACACATCATGTCGATTCTGTTCAGGTGATACAGAGAAAAAAGTTTGACGCATAACATCAGACACAAATAGATCATTTGCCGCGGTTAATAATGATTTAACAGGTAAAATCCCATTAAGATAATTATCTTTATCAACAACATAGAGATAGGTTGGAATTAATTCATCTTTTAAATCATTAACCAGTTGAGCTTTTACATTCTCAACTGAATCGGCAACAGAAACCGCAATATAAGATTGGCTCATATACGCGCTAACCGTTGAATCATCTTTTAAACGATTGTATTGATCTTGTGTTGAATGATTTTGTGGTGTGTTTAAGGATGCATCTGCAACTAAGACAGCATCCATTTTGTTTTGAGTATTGAAAGTCATTTTTGTGGTTCCCTATTACTGTTTGTGTTTAGCAAATCAGTTCTCCATAGGGGCGAAACCAGAAGCGAGAATGCAAAAGCTATCTACACGTCTCGGTTTTAGCACTATACAACGTATCCGATGAATACTGGAAGTTACATGGGGATATACCTTCGGTCGATATATCCTGTCCTAATCTTGGGCGTCTCTCGACGTCGTCAGATCAGTAACCTGTGTTTGTATAGGAGCCTCGCCTAACGAGATACTGCACTTTTCTTGCGAATGCGCGCGCATTATAACCACTCACACTATAATGAAAAGCACGATAAGGATTTTGTTTAAGTTCTATTGAAAAACAGCCCGTAATATTCATTATGCAATTAAATAATATAATTACATTCGAAACTGATATATAAAAAAGAAATGAAGTTCTCCTACAATATCAAAAATCATATAGTAAAAGATAATCTGTTTATTAATTGATTATTTAAATGCTAATTTTTGTACTCTTATTTCTTCTGCCTGTGAAAATATTTCTTT
This sequence comes from Proteus sp. TJ1640, assembly GCF_003144445.1. Taxonomy (NCBI): domain Bacteria; kingdom Pseudomonadati; phylum Pseudomonadota; class Gammaproteobacteria; order Enterobacterales; family Morganellaceae; genus Proteus; species Proteus sp. TJ1640. The sequence continues at coordinate 61,913 of NZ_PENY01000021.1, read as the reverse complement.
TACTGTTTTACCATCTAATGATTGGCACATTTTACGAGTAATAATATCCGAATTTTTATGACGACCAGCGATCACTAAATCATTAAAATTAATATCATTAAGGATCGCTAATTCTATTGCTTCATCAAAACGCGCTTGTTCATCAAGGGGAAGTGAATTGCGCATTTCAACAATTGAGATACGTAGCGACTCTACATTAGAACCATCAAGGGTTTGTTGCGGTTTTTCACAACCAGATAGCATGACACTAAACAAACAAATAACTAACATTTTTTTCATATATCCCCCCTTATCCAGTCAATAGTTTAAATAATAGCAGAATGTTTATAAGGAAACTCCCACTAACTAAAATATATTTTTAATTAGTCATCGTTGACAATATTTTTATTATTCTGAATAAATAAAAACCTTCTTTAATTAAAAATAAAGAGAAGTATTTTCCAGATTATTCGTTTTTTTAATGCGAAGAATAGACATAAAAAACCCTGTTAATAAATTAACAGGGTAAAAAACAGGAAAGTAGAAGGAAATATTTAATGGAAAAAAGAGGTTAAGCGAGCTCAACATCTCCTTTTAAACGACAACTACATGCTAAGACATAACCTTGAGCTATCTCTTCAGCCGTTAATGTACTAGTGCTGGAAACATCATAATCACCACTAACAATTCGCGTTTTACAACTACCACAAACACCTGCACGACAAGCAGCGAAAACAGGTACTTTATTCTCTTCCATTGCCGTTAACAAAGTGACACCAACAGGAACTTTAATTTGCGATAATGGATGACGAATAGTCATGGTTAATTGTTCATTTTCATCAACACAAACAGGTTCATCACCAAAACGTTCCATAAAGATATTCTCAGCCGGTACACCAAGATTTCTTGCAAAACGTCCTGTATCTTCCATGTAACTATTTGGGCCACAACACATAACAGTACGACTCGCAATATCAGGTACTAACGCTGCTAGTTTTTCTTGAGAAATGCGTCCACTAAATAACCCTTTATTGTCAGGTAATTTAGACATCATAATAAAATTGAGATTATAGGGATACGCATTGGCTAATTCGATCCACTCTTTCTCAAAGATAAACTGGCTTTGTTCACGAATATTAAAAATAACCGTGATATCTGCTTTTGGCTGATTATTTAGCAACCAACGTGTCATCGACATTACAGGGGTAACACCACACCCTGCGGCTAACATTAAATAGCGCGCATCTTCTTTACCTGCACAAGTAAATTCACCTTGGGCATCAGATAACCAAAGATAATCACCCGGTTTTACTTGTGATGTTAACCAACCTGAACCGATACCATTTTCTAAACGGCGAACAGTTAAAGTGACAAAAGGGCTTAATCCTGGAGAAGATGAAATGGTATAAGCACGCATTATTTCATCACTATTATTGATACTAACCAATGCAAATTGGCCTGGTTTGTATGAATAAAAGTCATGATTAATTAAATTTAGTGTCCACACTTCAGGGGTTTCCTGAACAATTGAGTGAACCTGCATACGATTAGGACAAAGGGAACTTGGCATCGTCATGGATATTTATTCCTTACCGAAGCCCGTAAGCCTCGGCAATGATGATGAATTAAACGATTAAGCTGAAAGGATCTCTTTAAGATCTTGTTCTGGTGTAGTAATTGAGCGCATACCGAACTTCTCATTTAAGACCGCCAGCAGATTGTCTGTTAAGAACGCAGGTGCTGTAGGGCCGGTATAAATGTTTTTTACGCCTAATGAAAGCAGAGTTAATAAAATAACAATCGCTTTTTGCTCAAACCAAGACAAAATTAAGGACAGTGGTAAATCATTGACACCACAGCCTAATTTTTCAGCTAGATTAACTGCTAGCATAATCGCAGAGTAAGCATCGTTACACTGACCCACATCAAGTAAGCGTGGTAACCCTTCTAAAGTACCAAAATCTAATTTATTAAAGCGGTATTTACCACACGCCAATGTCATAATTAAACAATCTTGTGGGATTTCTCTTGCTAAATCAGTGTAATAACTACGCTCACCACGGCTACCATCACAACCACCCACTAAGAAAACGTGACGTAATTTTTTCTGTGAAACTAAATCAATCACTGTATCAGCCGCATTTAATAGTGTTTCACGACCAAAACCAACCGTAATTAAATGCTCAATTTCGCTATATGGGAAACCTTCTAGTGATTGTGCTTGGTCTATCATTTCAGAGAAATCATCACCAGTAATATGTTTTACGCCCGGCCAGCCAACAATACTACGCGTCCAAATACGATCACCGTAATTACCCACATTAGGATCAATAATGCAGTTTGATGTCATTAGCACAGGGCCTGGGAATTTCGCAAATTCAATTTGCTGATTCTGCCAACCACTACCATAGTTACCCACTAAGTGTTTGTATTTTTTAAGTTCTGGGTAACCGTGAGCAGGTAACATTTCACCATGGGTATAAATATTGATGCCTTTACCTTCTGTTTGCTCAAGTAGCATTTGTAAATCTTTCAGGTCATGGCCCGAAATTAATATTGCTTTACCCGCAACAGGACGCACATTAACCGTAACTGGCGTTGGGTTACCATAAGCTTGTGTTTCACCTTTATCCAAAATTGCCATAATGCGGAAATTCATTTGGCCAATGCCCATCGCATTTTCTAACAATTCATTCATATCAGCAGGATCAGTCCCTAACCACGCCATATAACGGTGATACTCTGCATAAATTTCATTATCGTATTGACCTAAAACATGCGCATGTTCCATATAAGCCGCTGCGCCTTTTAAGCCATATAAACACAGCATACGTAAACCATGAAGGTCATCACCAATCTGTGCTTTATCACCATTTAAGGCAAAAAGCTGGGCTTGTTTTTGTAAACTATCTAAATCATTTCCAGCTAATTGAATTTCAGCTCTTGGATTAGTGACTTGAATCGCTGCATTTTTTGCTAAGGTACGAGATTTTAGACTTTCACGGAAATAGATAGCTTCTTTCGCATAGCCGACAATACGATCAGAATCAAAGTTGACGTTAGTTAATGTAGAGAAAAAAGCGCGAGGCGCAAAACTGTCTACATCATGATCAATAATATCAACACTACGTGCCGCTAATGCCCAAGCAGAAAGCCCTTCCAATACAGCAACCAGTAAATCTTGGAGATCTGAAGTTTCTGCTGTTTTACCACACATACCTTGCGCATAGGCACAACCATTGCCTACAGGCGTTTTCATTGTTTGTTCACATTGCACACAATACATATCGTATTCCTTCTAATTATAAGATAACGCTTTATTTTTATAAGTTGCATTCTATATGCAACATAAGAATACGCCATTTTTATCAGAGAGAAAGTGCAATATTGAACAATTTAAATGTTGTTTGATCTAACGCAATTTCTAGTGAATCTTTTAATATCTCTTTTTTTATCTTTTGATCTCACATAAGTCTAAAGCCTGCTTTTTTAAACAGATTGCTTAATCGCATTACACCTTTAATAAGTAAATAAGAAAGAATATTGAAGAATAACGGATGGGTATTTTTTATTTAATTATATAAAGACTGATAGATGAAACGATTAAGTTAATTCATTTTTGTTAAATCCGTAATATTCATTACTATTTTTTATAGTTAATATCACCTATTGCATCAATAGCTAATCAAATTATTTCATTTGATATATGTTATTAGCACGAGTATTACGAAATGAAACTATAAGTTTAAATGATGCTCACCCCTACATTGGAGATTAAAAATGATTAAATTAAATAATGTTCCATCAGAATTTCGTCCTCTAGAAAGCTACAAAATGCTAATTGGAGGAGAATGGGTAACTAGCACATCGCAAAAAACAACTAAAACCTATAGCCCTGCAACCGGTGAATTACTAAGTGAATACCAATCAGGAAGTGCCGAAGACGTAGATCGCGCAGTCACTGCCGCACGTAATGCATTCAAAACATGGAGTAAAACATCTCCAGCAGAGCGTCAAGCCCTCTTATTAAAAATTGCAGATCGCTTAGAGCAAGAGCAAGAACGCTTTGCTTGGATTGAATCATTAGATAATGGTAAGCCACTCAATGAGTCGAAAAACATAGATTTACCTGCCTCTATTGACCATTTTCGATATTTTGCAGGCGTGATACGCTCTCATACCGATGAAAGTGCCGTCCTAGACGAAAATACTATTAGCCTTGTTATTCGTGAACCCATTGGCGTAGTTGGACAAATTATTCCATGGAATTTCCCATTATTGATGGCAGCATGGAAATTGGCGCCAGCAATTGCCGCGGGTGATACTGTCGTAATAAACCCAGCAACACTGACTTCCCTTTCATTATTAGAGCTAGGTCGTATTTTAAATGAAATATTACCAGCTGGTGTAATTAATATTGTTACGGGACGTGGATCTGTTGTAGGACAAGCTATTTTAGAGCATCAAGATATTGATAAACTGGCGTTTACAGGTTCTACCAATGTGGGTTATACCGTAGCAGAAGCAGCAGCGAAAAAAATGGTTCCAGCAACATTAGAATTAGGCGGTAAATCAGCCAATATTGTGTTCCCTGATGCAAATATGAAAAAAGCAGTCAAATATTCAGCATTAGCTATATTGATGAACCAAGGACAAGCTTGTGAATCAGGTTCGCGTCTGTTCTTACATAAAGATATTCATGATGAATTCTTGAAAGCATTAAAAACTGAATTTGAGAGTATTCGTGTCGGTGATCCCCTTGATCCTAATACACAGATGGGTACACAAGTTAGTCAAGATCAAATGGATACCATCTTAGGTTACGTTGAACTCGCGAAAAAAGAAGGTGCAACTGTTTTAACAGGTGGTGAACGTATTACGGGTGAAGGTTATGATGACGGATTCTTTGTTCGTCCCACTATCATCATCAACGCAACAAACCAAATGCGTGTAGCCCGAGAAGAAATTTTTGGGCCTGTATTGTGTGTTATTCCATTCGATAATGAAGATGAAGTGATCGAAATGGCGAATGACTCTGAATATGGTCTTGGTGGTGGTGTTTGGACTCAAGATATTAACCGAGCCTTACGTGTTGCAAAAGCAGTAAGAACTGGTCGTATGTGGGTTAACACTTATCACGAACTCCCAGCTCATGCACCATTTGGGGGTTACAAAAAATCAGGTTTAGGACGTGAAACGCATAAAATGATGTTAGATGCTTATAGCCAAGTGAAAAATATCTTCATCAGTATGAAAGAATAAGATTATCTCTCTTTTCTAAATTCTTATAAATATAATATCTATACTCATCTCTTCGCCTTCTCCCCAGAAGGCTTTTTATTATCTGTAATTTCCCACACTTTAAGTTACCACCATAAAAAAACCGTATGCCAAATTTTAAGTGCATACGGTTTTTGTGTTGTGTTTTTTAGCCAATAAGTAAGAACGAGTTACTCTGCTTCGGCTTCTTTTTTGTTCACTGGATGAGTTTCTTTATCTAACCCAATATTATCAGCGTTAACATCTTTTATATGATCTCTTGTTAAACGATAAACAACTGGGCTTAATAAAGCTAATGCGATTAAGTTAGGAATAGCCATCATTGCATTAAGTGTATCGGCTAACAACCAGACAAACTCTAATGATTGCGTTGCACCAACTGGTAACGCAATTAACCATGCAACCCTAAATGGTGTAATCGCTTTAGGTCCAAAAAGATATTGCACACATTTCTCACCGTAAAAGCTCCAACCTAAAATCGTGGTAAATGCAAAAATGGCTAATGCAATTGCCACAATATAGTTACCACCCGGAATAGCGGTAGAGAATGATGCAGCGGTTAATGTTGCTCCACTTTGCCCTGTTAGCCATTGTCCTGTGATAATAATAGTTAATCCTGTTACAGAGCAGACAATGATGGTATCAATAAAAGTCCCTAACATCGCAATCAAACCTTGGCGAACAGGATTTTGTGTTTTTGCCGTTGCATGAGCAATAGGCGCACTACCCAATCCCGCTTCATTTGAGAAAACACCACGCGCTACACCAAAACGGATCGCAGCCCAAACAGCGGCACCAGCAAACCCACCTTGAGCAGCAACGGGCGTAAATGCAGATTTAACAATAAGGACAATAGCATCTGGGATCGCAGTGGCATTCAGTGCTAAAACAACAATACCTGCACCAAAATAACCAACGGTCATAATAGGAACTAATTTACCGGCAACATCAGCAATACGCTTAATGCCCCCAATTAATACGGCACCAACTAAAACAACCAGAACAATAGCGGTGATTGTGGTCGAAATACCAAAGTTACTTTCTAATACATCAGCCACAGAGTTGGCTTGTACTGTATTACCAATACCAAACCCCGCAAAACTACCAAAGACAGCAAAAACAGTACCTAACCAAACCCAATTTTTACCTAATCCATTTTTGATGTAATACATTGGCCCACCAACATAGTTTCCGTATTTATCAACTTCACGGAAACGTACCGCAAGCACGGCTTCTGAATATTTGGTTGCCATTCCCACTAATGCCGTCATCCACATCCAAAACAATGCCCCAGGACCACCTAAGACAACCGCCGTTGCAACACCGGCAATATTACCAGTTCCGATAGTGGCAGATAGTGCAGTCATCAACGCATTAAATGGCGATATTTGCCCTTCGCCTCTTTTATCATTTTTCTCAAATAAAAGTTTAAACCCTGTACCTAATTTCCTAATAGGTAAAAAACCAAGTCGAAACTGCATAAAAAGGCCGATACCGAGAATACCGACAAGCATCGGAACTCCCCATACCACGCCATTTATAGCGCTTAATATGTTTGTGATGAAATCCATAATTTACCCTTTCTCGTCCAAATGTTATATAAATATGTCTTTTTTGTTATCAATTACACTAAAGATGAAAAAGTGAAAATATGCTAGAAAAAAAAACGACTAAATCTAAAATTGATTACGTTATGTGAGAAATATCACTTCAATACAAAATTACGCTATCATTACGTTCATTGTTACAATACATAAATCAAAGTTATGCATAACCGTAAATCTATCCAAAATAGCCAAAATGAACGACGTTTTAATTTATTCAGAAAAGCACAAGAGACCAACCTTGCACCACTGAAAGTCCTGCTACTGTCTGCTATAGTCGGTTCGCTTGCAGGATTAGTGGGTGTTTTATTTGAAAAAAGCGTGAGTTGGGTTATAAATTTTAGACAAGAAGAGCTCGTCAAAACCTTCACCAATCCTTATGTTCTTGCAATTAGTACATTGCTCTTCTCCTCTATTTTAGCGATGCTAGGTTACTATTTAGTCAAGAAATTCTCACCGGAATCAGGGGGATCTGGTATCCCTGAAATTGAAGGAGCAATGATAGATATTCGCCCAGTTCGTTGGTGGCGAGTATTACCAGTAAAATTTATTGCTAGTATTGGAACATTAGGTTCAGGAATGGTATTAGGTCGAGAAGGCCCAACAGTTCAATTAGGCGCCAATATCGGTCAGCTCGTAAACGATATTTCTCGGGTAAATGATAAAGAGTCACGCCATACTTTATTAGCTACAGGAGCCGCCGCGGGATTAACCGCTGCTTTTAATGCGCCTCTGGCTGGTATTTTATTTATTATTGAGGAGATGCGACCTCAATTTAAATACAGTCTTATTTCAATTAAAGCGGTCTTTATTGGCGTTATTATGTCTTGCATTGTTTTTCGCCTATTTAATGGTGAAGGCGGTGTTATTCATATCGGTAAATTTTCATCTGCACCACTAAATACACTCTGGTTATATTTAGTTTTGGGGATGTTATTTGGCATTATTGGCGTTATATTCAGTAAATTACTTTTCTATGTCCAAACACAATTCCAACATTTTTATCAAGATAAAACCTCACGTTTTGTTTTAACCGGCGGTATTATTGGTGGGCTTTGTGGTCTATTGGCACTAATTATTCCTGAAATTACTGGCGGTGGATTTAGCATTATTCCAGCACTCAGTACCGGACAATATTCTCTTATTGCACTGTTACTTTTCTTTATTTTACGAACTATCACATCTATTATCAGTTTTGCCTCTGGTGCTCCTGGCGGTATATTCGCACCTACTCTAGCACTTGGTACTCTATTTGGTAGCGCATTCGGATTAACTGCAACCTTGCTTTTCCCTGATTATCAAATTCAAATTGGTACGTTTGCTATTGCAGGGATGGGCGCGTTATTCGCAGCAACGGTAAGAGCACCTCTAACAGGGATCGTTCTCGTATTAGAAATGACGGATAATTATCAGCTGATCCTGCCTATGATCATTACCTGTTTAGGTGCAACTATGTTGGCGCAACTATTAGGTGGTCGCCCTATCTATACGGTTTTATTAGAGCGGATATTGCAAAAATCTGAGGCAAAAGAGCAAAAGACCAAACCCTAGATATTAAAAGCAATAAATCACCGCAACAATAAAATTCACTTAAACAGATAAAAAAACACCCCAATTATTTGGGGTATTTAAAAGAGATAATAGTTATTAACTATTTTTTGCGTGCGATTAAAGTAGCAAAATTTAAGGCGATACGATTACCATTGGCATCTGTTTTATGTAAATGACCTGGGTTTTCATTATATTTGATGATTTCCCAGTCTTTATAATAATCCGCTAACTCGCCTTGACGTAAAAAGGTCTTAAAAGGAATTTCTGCAGGATCACTATTTGACGATTCAACAGGACAAACAATTACATTGATACCGTTAGAGTTGGTACATTCCTGCATATTTTTAATAATACTTTCAATACGCTCCCGTTGGCAGAACATCAATACAACGGTTGAAAGAATAATATCGTATTTCTCAGTAAGTGAAGCTTCATTAATATCATATAAGCCACTTTTTACCGCTAATCCTGTTTTGGTTTTAACTGTTTCAATAGCATCAATATGTGAAGCATTAATATCTAACGCTGTTACATCATAACCTTGAGACGCTAAATAAAAGCTGTTTCGACCACGACCAGCACCTAAATCTAACACCTTACAAGGCTGAGTAAACGTTGCCATATAGCGTACTTCAGAATGGGGTAATGATAAGTCGTTTTCTTTAAATAACTTATCTTCTGGAGCACATAAAAAAGAGAGCTGGCAACGTACATCATCACTCGCTTTATCAATTTTATGCCACTGTTGAGGCTGAATTAGAGGTGGTTGGTTTTCTATATCACAATCCACCGAAATTTGTGAACCATCATCATTAAATACAACAAATGTCATATTACCTTGAAGGACTCGCATTTGAGCATAAGTACCTTCCTTTGTATTGTGGCGTTCTAACAACGCTAAAGGAATGGATGTGCGAGTCCACTCTGGCATTGTTTTATAATTTACAAGTTCCATCATTCAACCTCACTTAAGATGCATTTTAAATACATCTTATTGTAATCACGATCTTTCGTAAAGAAGGTTTTATCAAGATTATGATTTTAAATATTTGTTTAACAGCAAATTAGTCACATCTGAGGAAGAAATAGATTCACCACACAAAACTTTCATCATAATTTCTTTACCTAATGATGCTAAAGAAAATAACATATCTGGGCGTAACCGACTGATTTTATCTCTATTTTCATCTTGATTAATAATAGTGATCAATTTGGCATCAACATTAGAACATTCTTGGATAGTCAACAAAATAAAGGTATTTTCTGCATCACTTTCAGATAAAGTCACAACCCAACTTGCTTTCGCGATATTGGCAGATAGCAATGTTTTAAGATTAGTAGGATCACCTTCAATAATATTGGCTTGAACATCATAGGAGGCTCTATTTTTATCAACACAAATCGCAATAACGGGTTTCCCTTGTTCTCTTAGCCCTTTTTCTAACTGAGAAGCCAATGCTGATGAACCAATAATAATAAAATGATTATGCATTTTAGCGATCCTTTTCTTAACAATATCGCGAGTGCCGCGCGCAAGAAATCCCATGACATACACAATGGAAGTAGTAAAAACAGTTATTCCCAAGATAACAACAGTGAGAGTAAAAATACGTGCATTCGTGCTAATTGGCACAATATCGCCAAATCCTAGTGTCGTCATACAGACGATAGAAAAATAGAATGCATCCATTAATGTTGTAATATGTGGTTTAAATTCATCGCCAATATAAAGACTTCCCAGCATTGAGAATAACAGCAAAGAAAGAGTGCAGATAAAGGCCACAAAGCCTGCGCTAGTTAAACTATGATGTGGAAATGCACGCCAGCTTATTAACAACCCAATCGCTAAAATAAAAGAAAAACAGGATTGAAAGTCCATTTGCTGATAAACAGCGACATCGAGAAAAACAATGGTGGCTAATAAAATCAAAGAGACACACCACGCAATTCTGGCACCAAGATACATAAATATTGAAAGCAAAATTAATGCGCAACCTAACATTACCTTAGGTATATCGAGCAGTTTTAATACACCTAAGGATTTTAGCCATGCTGAAAAACCATGAATTTCCCAATCCAGATAAACACCACGAGACAGCAAAATGGAATAAATGATGAAAATACCATTTAAGATAAGTAATAAAGACATCATTTTTCTTGTCACTTTAGATGTCTCTATCATATTTAATATTGCGGATAATTTCATATTAGATATTGTGAATACTCAGCTAGTTATTTAAAGGTATATTATCTAATCCTTGAAATTTAAAAGGCTCTGCAGGTTTAAAATGACTTGTAGCATCAGCTGAATAGATTATCGATTGCTCTTCACCTAATGGTAATGTCATTACTTTCCCACTCTCTTTTGAAAAATCAATTTCTTTTAAATTAACCCAAAAGATATTCGGCGATAATGCGGATTCGAAAAAATATAATTGGTTTTTATGATCAGCCACTGTTCTCCAGCGTGTAGATGATATTTCTGGTGATTCAACTGTACTTAATCCATAAGGTACAGATACATTTCTGATCACACCAAATACGCTAGCGAGCGATTTTTTACTCGATTGAGCTTTAGGAATGGCATTCACATAAAAAGAAGCTCGGGCAAAACGATCTGAAGCACGATTAGTCCCTGGTAACATCACGGTTCCACCAATTTGTTGCCAATAACTATTCAACGCTAGCTGTTCTGAAAAAATAGGAGAGTTCGTCATCACTTGATACTCTTTACTGTGATGAATCACTTGCCTTCCATTTATATATTCAATAATGGCGCTATCTCCCGTTGCATCTGAAAGCGAAAGATGTAGTGTAGCCATTCTATCTTGCCCAGGAACTTTATCCGTCAATACAATAAAAGGCTCACTGTCTAATGCATTCACGGCTTCTTCGACCGAAGCAAAATTATCTAACACATACTGTGCCCATGCAGAAATTGAAATAGCTGGTTTTTCTTTGGTATATGCTGGATAATTAGACTCAGCCAACCACAATAAATTAGCTACTAAACCTTTTTCATTCATGCCATCTGTTGTAGAAATATCATAACCAGATGCAATTACGCTTCCATATTTAGATGTCCATTTTATCGAATTATCACCAGCTTCTCCCGAACGTTGCATCCCCTGTGGAAATATCCATAAATTTGTTCCTATGTCATATTTCCAGTCCATTGAGCGAGCCGTAATAATTTGATTATTGTCTCCTAAATAAACAAGCCGAGTACATGCATCAGCATCAGTAATACCTACTGTGAAAAGACCAGATATAAGTAGAGTACCCAAAAAAGTATGACGTAATTTTTTCATTATGACTCTTTCCCGTTAAATAAATAGATGATTTCTTTATCATGACCTATCTTTACACTGACTAAAAATCGATAAAACCTTAAAATAAATATTAGTCCTATTAAAAAATAAAAATTATTACTTAAGTATAAGATCATTCATCATGATTGTGCATAAAAAAACCGATACGTTAAAGTATCGGTTTATAAATCATCTAGATAATAAAAGGGTTTATTACCTTACAAAAAGTATTTAATTACGCTTTTTTTACACCTTCAATAGAGATAATTAACTCTGCTTCTTGTGATTTTGGCCCTAAGTCTGATTTAAAATTAAACTCTTTCAGATTCACTTTACCCGTTGCTTCAAAACCAGCACGGTAACCTTTCCAAGGATCAGTACCTTCACCAATTAATTTTGCATTTAATGAAACAGGTTTCGTTACACCATTTAATGTTAAATCTCCTGTAACGACATAGTTTTCGCCATCACGAGTCACTTGTGTTGAAACGAATCGAGCTTCAGGATATTTACTTGTATTAAAGAAATCAGCACTACGTAAGTGCTTATCGCGTTCTGCGTGATTAGTATCTAAACTTCCTGTTTTAATTACGACATCAACTTTGTCTTTTGATGGATCTTCTTTATCATAGCTAAATGTACCATCGAAATCTTTAAAAGTGCCATATAACCAGCTATAGCCTAAATGTTGGATACGAAACTGTACAAATGCGTGTTGACCTTGTTTATCAATAGCATAATCTGCTGCTAAAGCAGTACTTGCATTAAATAACAACGCACCTGCAGTTAAACCTAATAAAGCTTTCTTAAACATTATTATCTCCATAATCTCGTTTTATAAGTTTAATTATTTAGTCCGCATTCCTAGCATGCGTTTTAACGTGACATCTTTATCAATAAAATGATGTTTTAAAGCACCAGCAGCATGTAATAGCGATAATAAAACCACTGCCCAGGCTAAATAAAGATGAATATCACCAGCTAAATCTGCTTGTTTTGCTTCTCCAGTAAAAATGGCAGGTACAGAAAACCAATCAAATACAGATATAGCTTGTCCATCAGCAGTCGAAATTAAATAACCGCTAATCAGAATAGAAAATAAGATTAAATATAAAAGCATATGTACAATATGAGCACTAATACGTGTCAGTTTACTGTAACTTGATAAAGCTTTTGGAGGTGGAGAAATCCAACGCCATATCACTCGCACTATCAAAACAATAAATAAAAGAATACCAATGCTCTTATGTATTTCAGGTGCAGAATGATACCAACTATCATAATACCCTAATGTCACCATCCAAAGCCCTAAAGCAAACATACCATAGACAGTAAGCGCCATCCCCCAATGTAAAAGGAGTGACAAGTGCCCATAGCGAGACGCATTATTTCGCCATTGCATAATAAAAACCCAATAGTTTCCAATTCATTAAGATAATGTTACATAGTCTAGTATATCTAGAGTAAATTGTTAGCCCATAGTTCAACAAATAATTTGCTTATCATTATCAATAATAATCAATAAGTAATGAGCTCTTATTAGTCACCCTGCTGATTATTTAATCAGTGCCATAGTTGAATTTTTTTCAAAATAAGGTAGGTATATTGGTGGGTGTTTATATACATAATAAAAAGAATAAATATAGAGGTATAAATAAGAAACGAAATAAGATTAATACAACATTTGCCTAACTATAAAAACAATTGTTCCCTTCATTTATCCTAAATTAGAACTTATTAAGAAAAATACAATAATAATTAGAGGAACCGTAAAAAAAACGGATAACCAGCGCATTTCACGTATAACGCCAAAAATAATACCAACAATACAAATAAAAAATATAACTGGCATCATTTCTGAGTAATGATCATGACAATAGTGCATTAATAAATTAATCCACGGGTGATCGTTTTGCATATGAGAATTTCAACCAATAAAAATAAATTTTAATTAAGATAGAGATAAATTACTATCATTAATAAATAAAACAAGCGTTATATTATAAATATCAATCATCGCGCACAAAGATATTAAAACACTTCATATTTCAAATAAAGAAAACACTGATAAATAAAAATAACAATTTAAGCCAAACTTACAAAAAGATAAAACAAATAAGGTGAAATAAAACAAAACGCCACAATGAAAGCAATATCATTATTAATATCACCTTAGTTAAATGAAATAATAATTTCATTTAACTCCAAATAAAGAACATTAATTTCATAAAGTTATTATGAAATCAGTAAACAATAAATAAAATAGAGTTTTAAACATCAAATAATTACCTTTAGGTTATTCATTTATTTGGAATTAACTCTATATTTCATTTTAAATATTATTAGCTAAAAACATTCAAATACCATGCAAAAAACACTACAATTACAATAGTATTTTTATTGAGGGCACTATGTCTACTGCAACAAATCTGAATGAACTACAGGAACAAGTTCGCTCCCGCTATAATGGATTAAGTAAAAGGCTACAGCAGGTTGCACATTATCTACTTGATAATAAAAACAGTGTGGCATTTGATACAATTGCAATCCTTGCAGATAAAGCAAATGTTCCTCCATCGACATTAATTCGTTTTGCCAACGCATTTCATTTCAATGGCTTTAATGAAATGAAACAGTTATTTCAAAATCACTTGATGAATGAAATGGTAAATGAAAATGAAAATTTAACTTATAAACAAAAATATAAAGAGGAGCCTCCTAATCTGAATGAGCCTGCCTATATTTTGCAAGAATTTGCTCAAGCAAATAGCCATTCATTGCAACAATTGGCAAATCAGACTCACAGAGAAATGTTAAATAAAACATTACAATTGCTCGAACACGCTGACACAATTTATATTTGTGGCTTTCATCACTCATTCAGTGCTGCAAGTTATTTTTTTCATGCTCTCTCGCATATCTCTTGTGAGACTGTTTTTGTCAACAGTCTAGGTGGAATGTACAAAGAGCAATTAAGAAACATTACGCATCGTGATGTACTCTTTGGTATTCACTTCCACCCGTATTCAGATGAAATGCAAAAAATGTGTGAAATGGCAACTTACAAAGAAGCAAAACAGATTATTGTTACTGATAGTCCAATTAGCCCATTAGCGAGTTTAAGCGATGTTTGTTTAACTGTTAAAGAAGCTCAAATAAAAACCTTTCGTTCTCAAACGTCAACCATGTGTTTACTACAAGCAATCTCTGTCGCTTTTGCCTTTAGAAAAAAACATTAATAACTTTTTTATCCTAAACTGTATCTTAATTAAGATACAGTTTTTTTATAAAATAAATATTTATTAAGTACTATTAATGAACAACAACTATTAAACACATATTAAATAGCTTAGTATTTTATTTAGAACTATTTTTAAGAATGAATACAGATTTTTTTGTTTGTGATGAAAAAATTAATCATTTAGCATTAATTTATACCACCTAAGATCATTAAAGGATTAAATTAAATGTTATTTAAAAAATTATTTTTAATTGTTTTTTTATTTCCAAACTTCTCCTATTCAAACACACATTCAATAAAAGAAAATAAAGAACCGCCAATAACTGTTAATATTCCTAGTGTTTCATTTGGTGATCAGAGTAATGCATCTGGTAACGGTTCAATTGCAATAGGAACAAATAGCCAAGCTAAAAGTGCACACTCAGTTGCTATTGGTACTAATTCATTAGCAACAGAAGAAAATACAGTATCATTTGGAAACATTGAAAATCAACACACTTCTCGATTAGTTAATATTAGTGACGGTAAAAATAATACAGATGCCGTTAATCTTATTCAGACTAAAAAAATGGTAGATAAAAATAGAATAGCAACAAATAATACTATCAATCAGCTAAAGAGAACTGTTAGTACAGATATCGGTAATATCAAAACCCATGTTAATGATTTTGATCATTATTACAGGAAAAGACAGGCCGAAATTACTGATTCAGTTGCAAATTTAGACAAAGAAATTATCGCGTTAGAAAAAAAAGTATTTGCGGGCATTGCATCATCAGTTGCAATGACTAGCATTCCTTATCTTGCTCATCATACCCTAAGTGGCGGAATTGGTATTAGTAATTATCGAACAGGTACAGCATTTGCTGGAGGTGTGCAATATAAACCCAATAACGATATTGCATTTCGATTAAACTCTTCCATTAATAGCGAAAAAGAAATTATTATTGGAGGTGGATTAGCTTATGGCTGGTAAACAATTTTGATTCTCTATAATCAGATTATAAAAAAATAACCTTATAATTAAAGCAGTAATAATTTAAGCAACATTACTGCTTATTTATAAAAAGAATTTTAATTAGTAATAAATAAATCACCTAAAGAAGAATTGATAAGTTTAACTTTAGTATTTTTAATATATTTTTGTAATATATATCATTTTTTATATACTAGGATTATAAGCTAGAGCCAAAAGGAATAAAAAATGAATTATATATTTCAAAAAATGACTGCTAAAGATATAAGTGCAGTAGCACGACTATTACAGGCAAATTCAGAATCTCAACAAGGTGGATTATATGGTGAATACCCTCTAAATAAAGTTGAGACAATGTATCAAAGTAGCACTAACGCCATTGTTGCACTTTACCAAAAAAATATTGTTGCTGTTGTTTTTAGCTTTCCTGTCACCTCTTTTTCGATCCCTCCAATTGCTCAAGCTATTAATCAACAATTTCCAGAAATAACACAAAACAATTGGTTTTATGGCCCTGTTTGTATTGATAAATCGCACCGAGGAAAATCACTATTAAAAAATCTCTACCAACAAATCTGTTCTTTACATGGCGGAAACCCTATCGCATTTGTTAATAGTGAAAATATTCGGTCACTAAAAGCACATCAAAAATTAGGCATGAAGGTCGTTAAAAACTTTGAATTTAAAAGCACATCTTGGTGGATCATTAAAGGACAATGAAAACAAACGAAAGAAAAATACTTACACTTTCTGATATACAATTTTCAGGCTGAAAATGAAGGCTTTTAAGTATTTTTGTTATCACCATCACAAAATAAATAATAAACATATAAATCAACATGATACATAAAACAATGAAAAGTTAATCTATTCTTAACAATATTACAACTCCTATTTTAGCTGTCAATTTGCTTACAATTTGACATCATTCTGTGATCTCCCTTTCAATTCTTGATCTTTCGTTAACTTACTTTTTGATATTATGCAAAAGTATAAATAAGATAAATACACCAATTCGAAAGTAAACGTAAAATAGGAGGAAGCAATGACTGTTTCCCGCAGAACTTTTATCAAAGGACTCGCAGCCAGCGGTGCAGCAATGACTGTTTCTACCCCTGTTATTGCTAATTCAGAGAGTTCAACTTCTAACCCGCGCTCGCGCCCAGAGAATGCCCCTAACCTATTAATTGTTTTCCCAGATGAAATGCGTGCTCATGCATTACAGTTTATGGGGGAAGATCCTTCAATCACACCTAATTTGAATAAATTTGCGAAACAATCCAAAGTAATGACGCAGATGGCTTCAAACTACCCTCTTTGTTCTCCATTTCGTGGCATGTTTATGACTGGTCAATACCCTGTTCGTAATGGTATTACAGGAAATGCACATGACTATGGTGGCAAAGTGGGTATCGATTTATCGCCTTATGCAAAATGTTGGTCGGATGTTTTAAAATCTCTCGATTACAGCACTGGCTATATTGGTAAATGGCACCTTGATGCACCTTACGAACCGTTTATTGAAAGTTACAACAATCCAATGGAAGGTCGTTATTGGAATGAATGGGCTGCACCAGATAGACGCCATGGTTTTGATTTCTGGTATTCTTATGGCACTTATGATTTACATTTGAAACCAATGTATTGGGCAAACGATACCCCTCGTGATAAACCAATTTACATTGATCAATGGGGACCTGAACATGAAGCGGATATGGCAATCAAGTTCCTCAAAAATGAAAACAATCAATTTAGAGATAATTCAAAACCATTTGCATTAGTGGTTTCAATGAACCCTCCTCATTCACCTTATGATCAAGTACCGAAAAAATACCTCGATGCTTATCAAGGTAAAACGTCAAAAGAGCTAAATACACGCCCTAATGTACAGTGGGAGACTGAATATCAAGAAGGCTATGGACCTCAATATTTCAAAGAATATATGGCTATGGTCAACGGTGTTGATGAGCAATTTGGTCGTATCGTCGATGAATTAGAAAAACAAGGCCTTGCAGATAATACTCTTGTTGTTTTCTTCTCTGATCATGGCAGTTGCTTGGGGGCTAATGGGCAAGCCACCAAAAATAATCCTTATGAAGAATCCATGCGTGTTCCGATGATGTTCCGTTTACCGGGTAAAATTAAACCAGGCACTGATGATGCATTAATGTCAGCACCAGATATTTATCCAACTATCTTAGGGCTACTTGGTTTATCTGAATGGATCCCTGATTCAGTAGAAGGTACTGATCTTGCAGATAGAGTAGTTACTGGCAAAGGCGACACAGCAAACTCTCAGCTTTATCTTTTTATTCCTTATGGCGAACCTTCATTCGGTAAACGAGGAGTAAGAACCAAAACTCATACTTTGGTTATAGATAGACAAGATGGACAACCATTAAAATATACTTTATATGACAATGTGAACGATCCATATCAAATGAAAAATATTGCCAAAGATAATATGCCTTTAATTGAAAAATTAATTAAAGAAGAACTAACCCCTTGGTTGGAAAAAACAGGAGATTCTTGGCGTGCCACTGAATTCATTACGGCAACAACCAATAAATTAAATAAAACAATATCTACATGTAAAGAAAAATAATAAAAATATCTGCGCCATAATTTTATGGCGCTATATATAAACCCAATTCGCTGATATAAAAAATCCTTTTAATAAAATAAAAGGAAAGATGTCCTACACCTAAAAATTGACACAAATAAAAGCGAATAAAGAATTGGATATATACCATGAACAAACTTCGTATTGCTCTTTTTTTACCTCTTCTTGGCTTAGGTTTAACTTCTTTTCATTCTCAGGCAGCTAATGTCAACGCCATGTTTTCTTGGGAAACGGCCGATTACGACACACCAAATAACTATTCTGGTTATCGTGTAGATTTTAATATTAATCCAGATAAGTCTAACTGGTATTTCGATGTTGGTTTTCGTCAACGTGAGCATGACAATAAGAACCGTTATCAGCGTTATGATTTACAGGGTAGTTATCGTTTTAAATTAAATAATGGTTGGATCCAACCGGGTTTAAAAATACGTCAAGATCTCACGAATTATGATAATGGTAGCCGATTAACTATTGATTTTTATGAATCAAAAACTAATTACCAATTTCCAATTAATAAAGATTGGGTTT
The DNA here is from genome assembly GCF_003144445.1 of Proteus sp. TJ1640. Classification (NCBI taxonomy): domain Bacteria; kingdom Pseudomonadati; phylum Pseudomonadota; class Gammaproteobacteria; order Enterobacterales; family Morganellaceae; genus Proteus; species Proteus sp. TJ1640. The sequence goes on along the minus strand of NZ_PENY01000021.1, from coordinate 42,817 downwards.
TAACTGGTAGCGTTTTATTTGGCTTACAAAAGAAAGAAGACAAACGTAGTAATGGCGTCACAAATACGGATTACTTAGGCTGGGAAATTGAACCTGGTCTACGTTATTTTGTCACCCCTAATATTAATACTACTGTTGCTTATTTTGATGGCGGTAAGCAAGCAATACGACATGAAGAATACGACACAAAAGAAACAAACCATAATCAACAATTACGTATGTATGTGAACTGGACAACACCAATAGGATTAATTGTTTCCCCATCAATGCGTAAATCTATTTTTGGAAAAATAGAAGATAGAACAAATAAAGGCGTTTATATCGAAAAAGATATGACACGTTATACCCTACAAATGGCTTATCAAATATCACCTCAATGGCGGATCATGACGGAATATTATAATGAACGAGTTGAAAACAAAAATGATAGTAGTAAATCAACTCAGGATTATTTCAAAGTTTCATTCCGAGCAACATTCTAATAATTAAAATCATATAATTGTTCATGGAGTTATATTGTGAAAAATAAAAAATTGTTATTTTTGAGCACTGCTATTTTATCAGCTATTTATGGTTCAGCATGGGCGACAGAATGTGATCCCACTTTAAATATCTGTGAAACGGTTAATGTTAATGACGGTAATACAGTTCAAATAAATAAAGATGTCACGGTTTCTCAAGGTGATGGCGTTGTCTTTAATGGCTCATCAACAGAATATAAAGCTCAAGCAATTACAAAAAACATTACTGTTACTGGTGATGGCGCAAGTGCCATCAAGATAAATCAGGGAGCTTCTTTTAGCAGTAACATCAACTTAAATGGTGCTAATGTGACCAGTGAAAATGGTACAGCCATATTGGTTGAAGGTGATTTCCCTAAACGAGGTACTGGCGTTTATGTAAGAGACGGTGCCATTATTCGAGGAAAAACTGCAGCTATTGATTTTAGTACACTGAAAACAGGTTTTAGAAGTGATGTAAATGGTGAGATCCACGGTGATATTTTAGGAAATGGGCATGCTGATACTAAAATAAATTTTGCTTATCAAGGTGGTTCTCAAAATGCGCTATTTGATGGATATAAAATTACCGGTGTTCCGTTAATTGAAAACCACGGCAACTTGACTATCCAAGGAAAAGACAGAACGATTAACTGGGAAGGTAATTTCATGAATAAGGAAAATAGCCAGCTCATTTTCCGTATTGATGATAATACCAATACTGATGAAACTATTCTTCATGTTGACGGTGATGTCACTTTTAAAAAAGGCAGCCAAGCCAAATTGGATTTTAAAGGTACCAGTGTCGATAACATTATAAATAAAGATATTGTTTTGGTTTCATCCAATTCAGCGATTAAAGATGAAGCTGGAATTACGGTTACTGACGCCAATGCCATTGCACCCGATGTATCTCCTTTATTAGAAAAAACAGATTCATGGTTAGAAACTACACCGCCTAATATTAGTGGTGGTGTTAGTGGTAATCAATTAGTTGCACGTTATGGAATTAGCTATGAAGGTGGCAATAATTTTATTAGTGCAGCTGAACGCGGTGGTGTCAATGAAAATGGATTAGCAGCAGCTAATTTTGTTATTCCAACGGTTTTAAATGAGTTTAATAATACACGTAGCCAAGTTTCAGATGAGGCTTTGAGTTTATTAGTCGCGGCTGGAAATGACGATAATAATATTGCTGCATTATCGAATGATTTAGCTCCTATCGCTGATGGTAGTGATATTCAAGCGGGACTGATCATGGTTGAAGATATGCGCAATAATATTGCACATCGTTATTTACGCTATGATAACCAATTACCTATTGAAGAAAAAGAAGCTGGCTGGAATAGTTGGGCTAATATGTTGTACGGTTACGGCACACAAAGTAATCAAGGTGGCATTAACGGTTACAACACTTATCGTACTGGTATTCAAATCGGTGCTGATTATGAAATTAATCAAGATGCTCTTATCGGTGTTTCTTTTGCTTATAACTATGCAAAGGCTGACGCAAAACAACGTAACGCAAGCAAAGAAATTAGCCATTTTGAATTTATGCCTTACACCGGTTGGTATAGTGACACATTATTCCTAAACGGTAATTTAAATATTGGTTATTACACTGTCGATAGTGAGCGAGATATCGGTGGCAACACTGGATGGGAAGGAAATACCAAAGCAAAAGGTGATTATTCTGGTGTGCAATTGGGTTATCAGATTAATGCTGGAACCTATTTTGATTTTGATTTCATCCATATTAAACCGATGCTGACTTACCAGTATCAATGGCTCAATATTGATTCTTGGGAAGAAACAGGTTCGGCGTTATCAATGCGTACTTATGGCCAACGCTATGCTGTCAATCAACTCGGTGGTTCAGTAGCATTTTGGAATACCTATCAAACCTCTTATGGCAAATTAACCCCTTCTCTTAATCTGCGTTATATCAAAGATATAGCAGGTGATAATCATATCGATCAACGTCATAGCCTCACCTATTTTAATACTGGAGGAAGTACCTTTGATATTAAAGGCAATCGTGTTGGTGGTGACATCATGAGTGCTGAATTAGGTGCCAATCTCGATATTACCCAGTCGTTGAATTTAGGTACAACAATGGGCTATCAGCGTTATGACAAATTTAATGAAGGACGCATTGGTTTCACTGTTAGCCAGCGTTTCTAAGGAGAAAAATAATGCCGATATTTCGCTTTACTGCACTTGCTATAACATTGGGGCTATTATCAGCTCCTTATAACGCGATGGCAGCCACCAGTAATCCTGCATTTGCTCCTAAAAATCTGATGCAGTCAGAAATCTATCATTTTGCCCAAAATAACCCGTTAGCTGATTTCACAACAGATAAAAACTCAACACTGACGTTATCTGATAAGCGTAGCATTATGGGAAGCCAATCCCTTTTGTGGAAATGGAAAGGTGGAAGTAGCTTTACTTTACATAAAAAGCTTATTGTACCAACAGATAAAGAAGCGTCTAAAGCATGGGGACGCGCATCTACACCTGTTTTATCATTTTGGCTTTATAACGAAAAACCCATTGATGGCTATCTCACTATCGACCTAGGAGAAAAACTTAATTCAATCAGTGAAGCTCAGGCTGGATTTAAAGTAAAACTAAATTTCACGGGCTGGCGTGCTGTGGGTGTCTCTTTAAATAACGATCTTGAAAATCGAGAGATGACTTTAAATGCAATCAATACCTCCTCTGATGGCTCTCAATATAGTATTGGTCGATCTTTAGGTGCTAATGTTGATAGCCTACGATTTAAAGCCCCTTCTAATGTGGGACAAGGTGAAATCTATATCGATCGGATCATGTTTTCTATCGATGATGCTCGCTACCAATGGTCTGATTATCAAGTAAAAACTCGCTTATCAGAACCAGAAATTCAGTTTCATAACGTACAACCTCAGTTGCCAGCAACGCCCGAAAACTTAGCTGCGGTTGATCTTATTCGCCAGCGTCTGATTAACGAATTTGTTGGCGGTGAAAAAGAGACAAATCTCGCGCTAGAAGAAAATATTAGTAAATTAAAAAGTGATTTTGATGCACTCAATATTCACGCCCTAGCAGATGGTGGAACACAAGGGCGGCATCTGATCACGGATAAACAAACTATTATTTATCAGCCAGAAAACCTTAATTCTCAAGATAAGCCACTTTTTGATAATTATGTCATTCTTGGTAACTACACAACATTAATGTTTAATATCAGCCGTGCTTATGTTCTTGAAAAAGATCCGACACAAAAAGCCCAATTAAAACAGATGTACTTATTAATGACAAAGCACTTATTAGACCAAGGCTTTGTTAAGGGGAGTGCATTAGTCACAACCCATCATTGGGGATACAGTTCTCGTTGGTGGTATATTTCTACACTATTAATGTCTGATGCCTTAAAAGAAGCAAATCTACAAACTCAAGTTTATGATTCATTATTGTGGTATTCACGAGAGTTTAAAAGTAGTTTTGATATGAAAGTAGGAGCAAACAGCTCAGATTTAGACTATTTCAACACCTTATCTCGTCAGCACTTAGCCTTATTACTGCTAGAACCTGATGATCAAAAACGTATCAACTTAGTTAATACCTTCAGTCATTACATTACTGGCGCATTAACTCAAGTACCGCCGGGTAGTAAAGATGGTTTACGCCCTGATGGTACGGCGTGGCGACATGAAGGCAACTATCCGGGCTACTCTTTCCCTGCCTTTAAAAATGCCTCTCAGCTTATTTATTTACTACGTAGTACTCCATTTGCCGTTGGTGAAAGCGGTTGGGATAACTTGAAAAAAGCGATGGTATCGGCGTGGATTTACAGTAACCCAGAAGTTGGATTACCTCTTGCTGGAAGGCATCCTTTTAACTCACCTTCGTTAAAATCAATCGCTCAAGGTTACTACTGGCTTGCCATGTCTGCAAAACCGTCTCCAGATAAAACACTCGCGTCTATTTATCTTGCAATAAGTGATAAAACACAAAATGAATCGAGTGCTATTTTTGGAGAAACTATTGCGCCAGCGGCTTTACCTCAAGGCTTCTATGCCTTTAATGGCGGGGCTTTTGGTATTCATCGTTGGCAAGATAAAATGGTGACACTGAAAGCTTATAACACCAATGTTTGGTCATCTGAAATTTATAACAAAGATAACCGTTATGGTCGTTATCAAAGTCATGGTGTCGCTCAAATAGTGAGTAATGGTTCGCAGCTTTCACAGGGCTATCAGCAAGAAGGTTGGGATTGGAATCGAATGCCAGGAGCGACGACGATCCACCTTCCTCTTAAAGAATTAGACAGCCCTAAACCTCATACGTTAATGCAACGTGGAGAGCGTGGATTTAGCGGAACATCAGCCCTTGAAAGTAAATATGGGATGATGGCATTCGATCTTATTTATCCCGCCAATCTTGAGCGTTTTGATCCTAACTTCACTGCCAAAAAAAGTGTATTAGCCGCTGATAATCACTTAATTTTTATTGGTAGTAATATAAATAGTAGTGATAAAAATAAAAATGTGGAGACCACCTTATTCCAACATGCCATTACTCCAACATTAAATACCATTTGGATTAATGGACAAAAAATCGAAGCCATTCCTTACCAAACAACACTTAAACAAGGTGATTGGTTAATTGATAGCAACGGTAATGGTTATTTAATTACTCAAGCTGAAAAAGTGAATGTCAGTCGTCAACACCAGACTTCGGCTGAAAATAAAAATCGCCAACCAACAGAAGGAAACTTCAGTTCAGCGTGGATTGATCACAGCGTTCAACCTAAAGATTCCAATTATGAGTATATGGTCTTTTTAGATGCGACTCCTGAAAAAATGGGAGAGATGGCAAATAAATTCCGTGAAAACAATGGATTATATCAAGTTATTCGTAAAGATAAAGATGTTCATATTATTTACGATAAACTCAGCAATGTGACGGGATATGCCTTTTATCAGCCTGCTTCAATTGAAGATAAGTGGATCAAAAAAGTTGATAAACCCGCGATTGTGATGACTTATCGACAAAAAGACACTCTTATTGTCAGTGCTGTGACACCTGATTTAAATATGACACGCCAAAAAGCAGCAACGGCTGTTACTATCAATGTCGTCGTCAACGGAAAATGGCAGCCTACTGATAAAAATAGTGAAGTGAAATATAACCTTTCAGGTGATAACACTGAACTAACTTTTACCAGCTACTTTGGTATTCCACAAGAAATCAAACTCTCACCACTCCCATGATTTAATTAAAAGGAACGCTCTTGCGTTCCTTTTTTATTTGCAGGAAATCTGATTATGCTAATAAAAAACTCTTTAGCCCACGCGGTTACATTAAGCCTCTGTTTATCATTACCCGCACAAGCATTCTCCTCTCTATCTCATGAAACTTTCGGCGATATTTATCTTTTTGAAAATGAACTGCCTAATACCCTTATTACTTCAAATAATAATCAATTATCACTGAGTAAACAGCATGCTAAAGATGGTGAACAATCACTAAAATGGCAATATCAACCACAAGCAACATTAACGCTAAATAATATTGTTAATTACCAAGATAATAAAAATACAGCAACTCCACTCACTTTTATGATGTGGATTTATAATGAAAAACCTCAATCTTCCCCATTAACGTTCGCATTTAAACAAAATAATAAAATTGCACTAAGTTTTAATGCTGAACTTAATTTTACGGGATGGCGAGGTATTGCTGTTCCTTTTCGTGATATGCAAGGCTCTGCAACAGGTCAATTTGAACAATTAGTGATAACTGCCCCAGATCAGGCAGGAACTCTCTTTTTTGATCAAATTATGATGAGTGTACCTTTAGACAATCGGTGGGCCGTTCCTGATTATCAAACTCCTTACGTCAATAACGCAGTAAACACGATGGTCAGTAAAAACTGGAGTGCTTTACTGATGTATGATCAGATGTTTAAAGCTCATTATCCAACTCTAAATTTCAATACTGAGTTTCATGATGATCAAACTGAAATGGCATCAATTTATCAGCGTTTTGAATATTATCAGGGAATTAATGCTGATAAAAAAATCACCTCAGACATGCTTAATAAAAATTTAGCACTCTGGGAAAAATTAGGATTAACGCAACACGCTGATGGTTCAATAACAGGAAAAGCACTCGATCATCCTAACCGACAAAACTTTATGAAGGTTGAAGGCGTATTTAGTGAAGAAACGAAAAAAACATTACTTGATACCAATATGTTAAGAGATGTGGGCAAAACGCTTCTTCAAACTGCCATTTACTTGCGTAGTAATTCCTTATCAGCAACTGATAGAAAAAAATTAGAAGAACGCTATTTATTAGGAACTCGTTACGTCCTTGAACAAGGTTTTACACGTGGTAGTGGTTATCAAATTATTACTCATGTTGGATATCAAACTAGAGAGCTTTTTGATGCATGGTTTATTGGTCGTCACATTCTGGCAAAAAATAACCTTTTAGCACCGACTCAACAAGCGATGATGTGGTACAACGCCACAGGACGAATTTTTGAAAAAGACGATGAAATCATTGATGCAAACGTTGATATTCTTAACACACAACTACAGTGGATGATAAAAAGCCTACTGATGTTGCCAGATTATCAACAACGTCAACAAGCCTTAGTACAACTGCAAAACTGGCTAAATAAAACCATACTAAGTTCAAAAGGTGTTGCAGGTGGTTTTAAACCTGATGGCTCTATTTTTCATCATTCACAGCATTACCCTGCTTACGCTAAAGATGCATTTGGTGGTTTAGCACCGAGTGTTTATGCATTGAGCGATTCGCCTTTTCGCTTATCGACTTCAGCACATGAGCGTTTAAAAGATGTGTTATTAAAAATGCGAATCTACACCAAAGAGACACAAATCCCTGTGGTATTAAGTGGCCGTCATCCTACAGGATTACATAAAATAGGAATTGCTCCATTTAAATGGATGGCATTAGCAGGAACACCTGATGGCAAACAAAAATTAGATAACACATTGGCTGCTGCCTATGCAAAATTAGATAACAAAGACAATTTTGACGGTATTAAAGCTGAAAATGAACCTACTGGTGCATGGGCGATGAACTATGCTTCAATGACAATACAGCGTAGGGCTTCTATTCAAGTACCACAGCAAAGCTGGCTTGCAATTGCTCGTGGTTTTAGTCGTTATCTTGTTGGCAATGAAAGTTATGAAAATAACAATCGTTATGGTCGTTATTTACAATATGGACAATTAGAAATTATTCCAGCTGATTTAACTCAATCAGGATTTAGCCATGCAGGATGGGATTGGAATAGATATCCAGGAACAACCACAATCCATCTTCCCTATCACGAACTTGAAGCAAAACTTAATCAATTACCAGCCGCCGGTATTGAAGAAATGTTGCTTTCAACAGAAAGCTATTCTGGTGCCAATACACTTAATAATAACAGTATGTTTGCCATGAAATTACATGGCCATAGTAAATATCAACAACAAAGCTTAAGAGCTAATAAATCCTATTTCTTATTTGATAATAGAGTTATCGCCTTAGGCTCTGGTATTGAAAATAACGATAAACAACATACGACAGAAACAACATTATTCCAGTTTGCCGTCCCTAAATTACAATCAGTGAGCATTAATGGTAAAGAGGTTAATCAATTAGGTACTCGATTAACTTTAAATAATGCAGATACCTTAATTGATCCTGCTGGTAATTTATATAAGCTCGCTAAAGATCAAACCGTAGAATTTAGTTATCAAAAACAACATTCACTTGATGATAGAAATTCAAAACCTACAGAACAATTATTTGCAACAGCTGTTATTTCTCATGGTAACGCACCTAGTGATGCAACTTATGAGTATGCGATAGCGATTGAATCTCAAGATAATAAAGCCCCCGAATACACAGTATTACAACATAATAATCAACTTCATGCGGTAAAAGATAAATTAACCCAAGAGGAGGGATATGCTTTCTTTGAACCTTCTCAAGTAAGTTCACCTGAGGCAACAATATTATCCAGTAATGCACCTGTTATGATTATGGCTAAAACACAAAACCAGCAATTAACATTAAGTATTGTTAACCCTGATTTAAATTTATATCAGGGCATTGAAGCAGATCAAGTTGATCATAAAGGTAATCAAATTGAAGTTAGTGTTTATTCTCGTAAATGGCTCACAGCAGACTCGCAACCAGTAAATAGTACAATTACTGTAAAAGGAAGATGGAAATTAATGACACCTCAATCTGGTATTATGATTAAGCATCAGGATAATAATACACTTATCACTACGACGACAATACAAGCAACACCAATTGTTATTAATTTAGTTAAGTGATTTTTTACTTTATAAATGAAGTTCTTCTTGAAAAAAGGAGAACTTTATTCTCATTATTTATCATACCCCCTTCTTATTTTAATAATCCCACTCATTTTTATTAGTAACTGCTGTTAACTATTCGCAAATAAAAATAATAAAGTAACCCAGATCACATAACGAGTATTTTCATTACGTTTTTATTATAAGAACCATTAACATATTCTAACTTAAGTAATATTAATGGATGTGACACTATGTATTTACAAAGACTAGTTATAAAAAATTTTAGAAAATTTAGTGAATATAACAATATTATTGAATTTGCATCACCCTATGTTTTGAATGAAAAAAATAAGAAGGTAGAATTGGCTAGTGAATGCAATAAATCCATTGCTTGTGCAACCACATTAATTATAGGCCAAAACAATTCTGGAAAATCAACGATATATAATGCATTAGATTATGCAATCAATAGAAATGATATAGATGTAAATACCTTTAACTATAATAAACTTCATCAACTGTTACAATCTTATATAGCAAATAAAAATATATTAGAACTAGATGATGATATGCCTAAAGATAAAAAGAAAAGAAAAGAAAAAATAGAAGAGCTGAGAATAGAATTACCTAAAATAGAGTTTGATATCATCATAAAAGCACCAACAAAAAACAAGAATATATTACTAACAAATTTTGTAGATATCATTGATGTTAGCATAATAAAAGAAGATGTAGAAAATGAAATTGAAATAAAGTTTAAAATAGCATTTGAAATTAAAGAAACATTAGAGTTTATAAAAAATATAAAACCATTAATAATCAAAAACAAAGCTAATAAAGAAAATGAATCAGCTATCAACGATGATCTTTTTAGAGATTTTTTAAAATTAATAAATGAGACATCTTTTATTAAAAAAATATATAATATAAATGGACTGGAAATAAGCAATAAAATATCAAATTTAAATAATATATTCTCAATAACAAATATCGCAGCTAATTTAGATAGTGATGAAAATCTTCTTTCAAAATCATTTAATAAAATTATCAAATTTAAATTAAACAAAGATATAAATAAAAAACAACATTTAGAAGAAAAATTAGAAAATATAAATAAATCAATAAAAAAAGAAATAGCAAGAGAAAATAATGAAAGTATCAATAAAATAACAAATAAAATAATAGATAAAAATAAAATGGGGGTGGAACTTATTTCTGATGTTAATTTTGATTCTGCTTTTAGTAAAATCATCCATTATGAATTTAAAGAAAATGATCTTCTTATTCCAGAAAATCAGTTTGGCTTAGGTTATAAGAATTTAATGAGAATTATAAGTGAACTAATTAACTATGTCGATAATTATGATGAAACAAATCTACATAACAAAGTAAATATTATCTATGTAGAAGAGCCAGAAAATTATATGCATCCTCAAATGCAAGAATTGTTTATTAAAAATATTGATGATGCAATAAATACATTATTTAATCATTCAAAAAAATCCATTAATAGCCAAATGGTAATTACGACACATTCTTCACATATTTTAAATAGTAAAATACACACAGGAAATACTTTTAATAATATTAATTATTTAAAAACAGATGAGAAAGGTTATACAAAATCAATCATACTTTCAGATAGTAAGTTTATAAAACCTGATACCAAAGATAAAAATAAAGAAAATTTTCATGAATTAAATTTCATAAAGAAAAGATTTAAATTCCAAGTATCAAATTTGTTTTTTTCAGATGCAGTCATTTTTGTTGAAGGAATAACAGAAGAACATCTGTTAAATTATTATATATCTTTAGATGAAGAACTAAACACTAAATATATTACAATATTTAATATTAACGGTGCCTATGCCCATGTTTATAAACCATTACTTGAAAGATTAGAAATTCCTTTTGTCATTATAACTGACATAGATTTATTTAGAAAATCCGAAGAAAAAGGGGAAGGGAAAGAAAAAGAATATGTTCAAATACAATCTCTTAATAAAAAAGAAACTACTAATCCACTAATAAGAAAATATATTTGCAACAATAACTTATTAATTAATGATAATTTAGAAAAATCAGAAAAATCAGAAAAATCTCAATTACCAGAAAATGGATTAGATTATTTTGAAAATAAAAAATTTAAATTAATTTTTCAAAAAGATCCAATAGAAAATCAGTTCGCATCTAGTTTTGAAGAAGCCTTTATATTAACAAACTATAAAAATAAAATTTTAAACAAAACATTAAAAGAATTAAAACCTAGGATATATAAAGAAATAATAGGAGCTGATAATAAAAAAAACATGCCAAAAAACATCGAAAACTCATTTAAATGGCAATGTAAATTAGAAAAGGATAAAAGTGAATTTACTAATAAATTACTTTTTAACATTATTAATAAAGATCCCAAAACTCCCACTCCCTCTTTACCAAAATATATAAAAGATGCTTTAGAGTTTATAAAAAAAAATCTAAAACCATAATTATGGAATATTAAAGATGACTAATAGAGTTGAGAAAAAAGAATATTTAGCAGAAGAAATTAACATTCAAAATAAAATAAACAATCATATTAAAAATAATGAATGTTTTATTTTTAACGCAGGTGCTGGTGCAGGAAAAACGCATGCATTAAAAGAAAGTATAAACTATATTTTAGATAGTTATCGTAATGAACTTACACTGTATAATCGTAAAATTCTATGTATTACTTATACAAATGCTGCGACCAATGAAATAAAGTCTCGCATTGGTAATACTGAATTATTGGATGTATCAACAATTCATGAATGCTTTTGGAAATTAATTAGTAGTCAACAAAACGCATTAAGAGTAGCACATAGAATAAAAATTGAAAATAAAATTAAAGAATTAGATAGAAAATTCAAAAACAACAAAAAAGCTTATGACTGGTTATATCAATCAAGTTGCAACCACGATGAATTTAAAAAAGAATTATTAAAAAATGAAAATATATCAAAATATTATTCCCTAGGATCAGAATCATTAAGAGGTATATTAAATAAATACAACTATGATTTAAATGGAAATAAAGGTAAATTTGAAGCTGCATTCAGCTATTTATATAAAAAAACAAATTTAGAAAATGGATTAAAAAATTTAAGTAACAACACTATAATAAAATATGATGCAAATAAAAATAGTGATAGTTTACATAATATGCGTATCAGTCATGATACCTTAATTGAACATACAGAATATATTTGTGATAATTATCCTTTGATGCTAGATATTATTATCGATAAATATCCATTTATATTAATCGATGAATACCAAGATACCAATATTAATACTTTATCTATTTTTAATAAAATTAATAAACAATCAAAGATTAAAAACCAAAAAAATTGTATTGGTTACTTTGGTGATCTAATGCAAGAAATATATAGTGATGAAGAAAAAAAAGTAGAAAATATAAACTTCTTGGGTGATTTTAAAAGTGTAAATAAAAATTACAATCGGCGTTCATATAATAAAGTTATTAAAGTTTCAAATTGTCTTAGAGATGATTCTATAATTCAAAAATCTATTTACATGAATAATCCAGATGGAAACTTTTATTATAAATCAATAGAAAAAACAGAAGAAGGTATTTTTAAAATAATTGATACTGTAAAGAAAGAATTTAGAGAAGAAAACAAACTTAGAGAAGAAGAGAAAATAACAAGTTTAGTTTTAAAAAATGAAACACTAGCTAATATCTCTGGCTTTGGTGATTTATATAAAAACACAAGTAAACTATTATATAATTTTGGCATTAATTATAATGAAGTATCCCAAAACATATTAGGAAATGAGGATTTAAAATTACACCCATTAATTTTATTATTAAAGAAAACAGTGGAATTTATTTTATTATATGAACTTGATAACAAAGTTCTTTCAGCCATTCTTCCTTCAGGTAATATTGAAATAAATATAGAAAACACTATAACTTACATAAAAGAATTACAGACAATCTATAATTACAACGGGAAAACATTAAGTGATTATTTAATGAAAATATTATGTATTTATAGTTCAGATTCATCATCGATATTCAATAAAAAATTTGAATCCATCTTTGATAAAAATAATTTACGTATAATAAAAGAATCAATAAAAAACAATTTAAAAAAAGAAGGTATTGTTTTTAATACTATATTTTCTTTTTACAATAACTATAATAAATTAGAAAACATTCCTGAGGAAAAATCAAAAAAAATTAAAGAGAGTATTGACAATTTAATTAACACATCATTTGAGCAATACAAAGCATGGTTTAAGTACCTAAATGCAGATAAGGAAAAAATAGAATATCTTACTTGCCATAATTCAAAAGGACTTGAATTCGACCATGTTATCGTTTTTCTACAAAATGATTTTAATAGAAGTAAAAAATATATAACGGATTTTATTGAATCAATGGAAAATGATGATAAGTATAAAAAAATTAGAAACTTACTTTATGTTTCTTTTTCTCGTGCAATTAAAAACTTAACTGTTATATTTATTTATGATAATGATAAAGATAGAAAAATAATGGATGGTTACTTTAATTCTATTTCGAATAAAATATAAATTTATTTTTTCAATTTATTCTGGTGCTTGGATCAATCTGGTTCAAGCATTTGCTAAATGCCAGAAAGAGAAAAGCCCCGGAAAATATATTTATATTAACCGAGGCGGACTCAAACCTGAGAACTTGATTCTGCCTCCTTATAGAGGAGCTGTCAAGAAAATGAACAAATATTCTCTTATTAGTATGATTGTTATTAGTATAAATATCACCGTATTGCTGATATTTTTATTTTATAACAATCCAATTGAAAATTTCACAATTAATAGTGAATATATAAATGTTCAGGTTAAGTTTATCAGTAATAAACACTAACCTTGTGGGGGAGTCATCCCCCACAGTTTTCTAATTAAGTTATTACGGTTTAATCTAAGCACCCAAATTTATAATAAAAGGTAACAAATTACCGTTACCTCTTATTTTATTTACTCGCGCAGTTAGCGAATTAATTACTTATTTAAAATAATAAAAAAAAATCGTATGATTTATTATTGATAATAAATGTGTTGTCTCATTTTAATAGTTTGCTATGCTCTGCGCGGGTGCTTGGATCAATCTGGTTCAAGCATTTTGCAAACACCAGAAAGAGAAAAGCCCCGATTATGTTATTTAACATTAACCGAGGCCGAATCTTACCCAACAACTTGATTCTGCCTCCATTTTTATCGGAGTGCAAGAGGGAATGAAAAAATATTCTTTAATCGGACTGGTTATCGTGACGATGATAATATCGAACCACGTATTATTAGAGAGTAAATATCTTATTTATTCATACCAACTACTGGATATTTAATTATTCAGGTTAATATAGCTTTTACTTTATATTAATCTTGTGGGGGAGTGCTCCCCCACAGTTTCCTTATTCAATAGTTGTGTATTTATCTAAGCACCCAAATTTATAATAAAAGGTAACAAATTACCGTTACCTCTTATTATATTAAAAATAAAAAAGCCGACCCCTATTTTTGGTCGGCATCCTAGATAGGAAAATATTGCGCGGAAGGCATGTAAAGCGCAAGAAAAACAACAAAGCGTCAATATCAAAGCTCTAGCAATATTACAAAAGATTTAAAACTTCACTTCCTGCTAATAAATAAGCACCAGCACCATAATCCATATTATGTTCAAACTTCACTTCACGAGGGTTAAATGCTGGAAGTTGAACCCAACCTATCATGCCGTTGTCATGAATACAGGTTTGTAATGCCGACCATGCTTTATTTAAAGCAGGAAAATATATTTCTTTCTCTAATACTCCCTGATTAATTCCCCATGCTAGTCCATAACAAAATAGTGCTGTAGCTGAACTTTCTGGTGCAGGAAAATTATCAGGATCAAGTAAACTGGTTCGCCAAAAACCATCTTCATGTTGATAACCTAGGATGGATGTCGCTAATTCTTTAAACAATGCAATATAACGTTCACGGCCATGATAATCATCAGGCATATATTTTAGGATGCGAGGTATCGAAGCTAAAACCCAACCGATACCACGGCTCCAAAATACTTTTTCACCATTAGCTTCACGTAATTCATTGCCTTGACCATCAGGAATATAGCGATGATCACGAAAGATAAGCCCTGTTTCAGGATCACGTAAATGGTCAATCGCATCCCAATAAGCTGTGTGCATATAATCTAAATAACGTCGCTCATTGGTGATTTCAGCTAACGCAGCAAAACCAGGAGGCGCCATAAAGAGTGCATCACACCACCACCAGTCTTCACGACCAGGTTTTGGCTCATCAATCATAATATCAAATGCTTTGATTGTTGGCTCAACCACTTCAGATTGTTCAAACAATGGACTAATAGCCAGATAAGCTTGTGCACACACATGATCATCTGCAAAGCGAGGATTAGGACCCGTTCTAAACCCAGTATGTAGTGTGTAATTCAATACACCATTAAGATATTCTTCATCTTGTGTGGCTTGCCATGCTGCACTGACACAACTCCATAAAACACCGCGTTCCCAATCTGTGTCTTTAATAAAACGGGTTTTTCCACTACGGCGGCAGACACTGCGAACTTGATTAGCCGATTGATAACGATACACTCGCTTCATATTTTGCAATACGGTATTCTTTTGCAAAGCCTCTGTATTAGCGTGTTCCATCCTACTTCTCCATGAAATTAACGAGCTAACCAACCACCATCAACTGCAATAGTGTATCCATTAACATAATCACTGGCTTTAGACGCTAAAAAAATCGCAGGACCAGCAACATCTTCTGGCGTTCCCCAACGTCCTGCAGGAATACGTTCTAGGATAGCTGCATTACGCACGTCATCTGCGCGTAGTGCTGCGGTGTTATCTGTTGCCATATAACCCGGAGCAATTGCATTTACATTGATATTATATTGAGAGAGTTCAGTCGCCAATGCGCGAGTTAATCCCATTACTGCGGATTTACTTGCGGTGTAAGAAGGTACACGAATACCACCTTGATAAGAGAGCATAGAAGCAATGTTAATTATCTTTCCACCCTCTCCTTGTTTTACAAATTGGCGAGCGACTTTTTGGGATAAAAAGAATAGTGTTTTCTGATTAATATCAATCACATCATCCCAATCTTTTTCACTAAATTCTAAAAGGTCTTCTCGACGAATAATCCCTGCATTATTCACCAAAATATCAATACGCCCCATCACAGAAACAGCTTCATCCACCAGCGCTTGTAATCCATCTTGTTTCATTAAATTTTGCGTAATGTAATGAAAGCGACGACCCAATGCTTCTACTTGTTGGCGAGTTTCTGGTGCATCTTGAATACCCACTCCCACAATATCTGCACCCGCTTTGGCTAAACCAATAGCCATGCCTTGACCTAAACCTGTATTACAACCTGTAACAATAGCAACTTTGCCATTTAAATCGAATAAATTCATAGCAGTAACCTCTCAGGTGTGGCTTCATTGCCACACCTTTTTTATAAGTAGAGTAAGAAGAAAATGTAACTATTCGTAGTTACTTCAGATCTTTCATTGCCACATGATCCATATCGTGGAAGACCTGATTCTCACCAACCATTCCCCAAATAAAGGTATAAGATGCAGAGCCCACACCAGAATGAATTGACCAGCTAGGGCTTATCACTGCTTGCTCATTACGAACAACTAAATGACGAGTTTCCGTTGGTTCCCCCATATAATGGAAAACCACATTGTCATCTTTCATATCAAAATAGAGATACACTTCCATACGACGCTCATGGGTATGACAAGGCATGGTATTCCATAAACTACCTGGTTCAAGAACTGTCATCCCCATAGATAATTGGCACGTTGGCAGAACTGAAGGGTGTAAGAATTTATAAATAGTACGAACGTTACAGTTTTCTGCATTACCTAATTTTTCAGGCGATGCTTGCTGTTGCGTTATTTTGCGCGTTGGGTAGGTATGATGAGCTGGCGCACAATTCATATAAAAACGCGCGGGTGTTTCTACACAATCACTGGTAAATTCAACACTTTTAGCGCCCATTCCGATATAAATTGCTTCACGAGCACCAATATCAAACACTTCACCATCAACAATTACTTTACCAGCACCACCAATATTAATGGCACCTAACTCACGTCTTTCTAAAAAGAAATCAACGCCTAATGCTTTACCTGCCATTAACGCTAAAGGCTGTGTTGTGGGAACAATACCGCCAACAATAATGCGATCTATATGGCTATAAGTGAGATTCATTTCCCCTTCACAGAATAGGTTTTCAATCAGGAACTCCTTGCGAAGTCCTTCTGTATCAAGCCTTTTAGCATGTTCACTATGAATTGGCTGACGAATTTCCATTATAAATACCTCATTTTTACTGATGGGTGCATAACAGAAAAGCTATGCATTTTCCCCGGATACAGAGTAAATATGATTTCCTCTGATGAATGTATCGGTGAGATGAAAGCACTCATCCACCACAGCAAAGCTGGCTTGTCGCCCCACTTTGATATAACCCAATTTATCGCCGATGCCGAGATACTCTGCAGGGATCGCAGTTGCCATTTGTACCGCTTCCCACTCAGGTATGTGCGCAAGTTGCACCATATTTCGCAATGCACTATCTAAGCTACAAGTACTCCCAGCCAAAGAACCATCGGCAGTTTTTGCTTGACCTTGGGTGACGCTAACTGTTTGAGCACCTAGCGTATAATCACCATCAGGTAATCCCCCCGCACGCATACAATCTGTAATTAGCGCAAGTTGTTGGTAACCTTTCATGCGATACGCTAATTGCATCATCACGGGATGAACATGAATGCCATCGGCAATCAATTCCGCCAATACATCGTGATACAACACGGCGCCACAACATCCTGGCTCTCGGTGATGAAGTCCCGTCATCCCGTTATACAAGTGCACGCCACAATCAGCGCCATGTAAAAATGCATCTGACGTTTGTTCATAAGTTGCCGCTGTATGTGCCACACTAGGTTTAATGCCTCGATTGACCAACCAATCAATCGCTTCTATTGAACCTTGTGCTTCTGGCGCAACAGCGACACGCAATAATGAGTCACCCGCACTTTCAAGTAGTGTTTCTAACTCTGATATTGTCGGTGCTTTTAGATATTTCATCGGGTGAGAGCCTCGATGGCGCTCGGTAAAATAAGGCCCTTCTAAAAAGCTCCCAAGCAACAACGCACCAGACGTTTGTGGCTTTGATAAGAACTCACGTACTTGTGATAATGCGAGACGAATATCATCTATAGGCGCAGTAACCGTTGTACCAACCCACGCTACAACGCCTGTTTTCACTAAAGCATCCGCGATGGTTTGCAACCCTTGCTCGGTCGCATCCATAACATCCGCACCTTCACGACCATGAATATGGATATCCACAAAACCGGGTAATAATGATTTCCCTTTTAGGCGAATAATGGGGCAATCAGTTGGTGCTTGTGAGGTGATCGATTCAATGACATCGCCCCTAACACAGACATAACAGAGATAACGAATCCCTTCAGGTGTAAACGTTCTATCTGCCAAAATGGCGTATCGCTGACTCATAAGCCGTCTTCTTCATCAGCATCATTGCTGTCTATTTGTGCCAATTGCTCACGAATATCCTGAATACTCTCTTGACCTATTTCGCGTAACGTTTGCACTAATTCTGACGTTGAACCCCCTTCTCGTTCAAAAGCGGCATTAACAATCATCGGTAAATTCACCCCAGCTAACACCTCAACATCGGGATTTTGCATCATAATGGCCATTGCTCGATTACAAGGGGTTCCACCAGGTAAATCTGTTAAGAACAAATATTGCTGACATGACATTGAGTCAATCGCTTCACGCATTTTTTCTTCTAATTCATCAGGGGAAATAGACTCAACAAAATCAATAAACGCGATATTTTCCTGTTCTCCAGCAATCGCTTTTACGGCTGATGCCATACCAGAAGCAAAATTAAGATGTCCTGAAACAATAAGACCTATCATGAGTGACTCCTTGCGGGCAGCAGAAGCCTCTCCTGCCCGTTTATAGCAAGTTAATAATGTATTTCGATTGACAATAACGACTGTGGTAAAGGCTCTCTGTTATAAGAATCCTAATACATGGCCGACAACGCCAAATGCAAGAGTTGAGAAAATCAATACCGGAGGTTTACCCCAAAAACCGGTGCTTTTTACCATTTTGTACATCAGGAAAACTAAGCACAAAGGCAGTAAATTCGGCATGATTTTGTCAAAGAGCGCGGTTTGCAATTCGACCACCTTTCCTCCCAGCTCTAACGAGGCGGTGGTTTGCACCTTGATAAAGGTCGCGGAGAGTGCCCCAATGACAAAGATCCCCATAATATTGGCGGCTTTAGCCAGTTTTTCAGTGGCATCACTCATATTGACCATCGCAGCGGTTCCCGCGCGATAACCCATAAACATCAGCCCGAAATACACTAAAAAGTGCACAATTTGATATAAAAAGAAGAAAACAAAAGGCCCCGCAATCGACCCCTCCATAGCAATAGATGCGCCCAATGCTAATGTCAGTGGCATTAAGGTCATGTGGTCAATAGCATCACCAATGCCCCCTGTTGGCCCCATTCCTGCTACTTTCATCACGTTAACAGTTGATGGTTTTTCTTTGTTTTCTTCCATTGCAACAGCCGTACCTAATAAAAAGGTAAACAGCTTAGGACTGGCATTAAAAAATTGCAGATGGTTTTTCAGTGATGTTGCATAATCGCGTTTATTATTCCCGTGGATCTTCTTTAATGCTGGAATAATTGAGAAGGCAAATCCACCACCTTGCATACGTTCAAAGTTAAAGTTACCTTCCATAAATAACCCTCGGAACGCACACTTCCAAAGGTCACCTTTCGTGATCACTTTTCTGACTGTGGTATCTTGATACTCATCAATGCCATCAATCAAAGAACCTGTTTCTGTTTTATCCTGCGTTTTCAATGCGGTGCTGTTATCAGATACCATCTTCGAAATCCTCATTCTGCTGACTTGTATTTTTGTTGTTACCACTAAAGAAGAAGTAGAGCGCGGCGGCTGATGCGCCTAAAATAGCGACCGCCATAATTGGCAGTTTTAAATAGGTTGTCATAACGAAACCAATGAAGAACACACCGGCAACTTCTTTTGACCACATGATTTTCAGCAACATGGCGAAACCAATAGCAGGAACCATCTTCGCACCAATACCTAAACCTTCAAGCAACACTTTCGGGGTATTCTCATCAATCCATTGAGCTGCATGTTCACCAAAATAGACCGTTACGAAGGCAACTAAAGCATAGAGTAATGAACGTACTATAATCGTGATAATCAGTAGCCGTGACACACCACCAGCATCAGCTCTTTCTGCGTATCTATCGGCTTTTCCCATAGTGAATGCCGTCATTGCAAAGAAGCCAATCACCAACATTTGCATTAACACAGCAATTGGCATACCAATCCCCATAGCAACTTCAGGTGATTGATTTGTCATTACCGCAAAAGCAACCGCAGCAATGGTGCCTAATGTTACATCTGGTGGCTGAGCACCGGCGTTAGGAACAAGTCCTAACCAAGCAAGTTCTAATGTTGCACCTGCAATCAATCCAACCTGCATATCACCCATAATCAGACCAACAACAGGCCCTGTAATTAATGGTCTGTGAATATTTAATGCAACATCATACTTATCTATACCGCAAAAGAAGGCCCATAAAGCCACTAAAGAAGCTTCAAAAATCATAAATAATCCTCAAACCTGCTAATGCAGGTTTTTTGTTCAGGAAATTATCAGGCTGATGCTAGCGCTAACACGTCAACCGGTGTCTGATCGGGGGTGTTTTGGATTGTGCAAGTCACGCCGTTTGCGACAAGGCGTTTAAACGCATCAATGTCGGCATCATTGACTGATACGGTTTTCGCAATTTGGCGTTTCCCTTCATGAAAATGCATATTGCCAACATTACAGTGAGTAATGGGCACACCGCCTTCCACTAAACGGGCAACATCTTTCGGGTTATTACACAAAACAAAAATTTTCTGACGAGGAGATGCTTTACTAATAACATCAATAGTTTTTTGAATAGAGAAGAAGCGAACAGCATACTCACCACCCGCTGACGCTTTCATACCTGCTTGCATAAATGCGGCATTAGGGCCTTCTGCTGCATCATCATTAGCCACTAAAATCAGGTTTGCTTCAGTATGTTTACCCCATGTAATGCGGATTTGACCATGGAGTAAACGTTCATCAATGCGAGTCCAGACAATATTAGGTGTGTTCATAATTAGCTCTCTTATTATATTTTATTAATTTAAAGCAGACTGTGTGTCGTCTTTTTTGTGTGAGAACGGATAAATTGTGACGCCTTGTACAACGCGGTTGATTTCTCCTGTCGGAGACGGGTTATCAGGCGTATTCCCTAGTGCAATGGAACTGTGAAATGCGAATGATTGCGCCAACATCAAGTAAGGGAACAATAGCGCCACATCAGAACAGTTCTCTAACGCAGGAATATAAACAAAACTCTCTGGTGAGAAAGCGTTATCATTTCGTGCGGTGATCGCGATCACCTTGCCTGATGCATTATCGTGAATAACCTCTCGTAATAAGTCTGTCTCATATTGACGTGTATAATGATCATTAGAGAAAAACATCACCACTAAAGTTTCTTTATTTACGATAGACTTAGGCCCATGTCGAAAACCTAATGGAGTATCAAAGCTTGCAACCACTTTACCCGCTGTAAGCTCTAACATTTTCAACGCAGCTTCTTGCGCTAAACCTTGCAATCCACCGCTTCCTAGATAAATAACTCGTTTAAACTTACCCGCGTATTTATCCCGAATAATTTGATTGGCTTTATTAAACTGTGCTTTATAGTGACTAAAAAAAGGTGCGATAGAATCCCTAAAGACGTTATCCCCTAAAAAAATGGTCACTGCCGCCATCATCATGGATGAAAAGCTAGAGGTCATTGCTAAAGAACGGTCATTGGATTCTTCAGGCATCAACAATGCCAATGCACTACTGTTATTTTGGCAATATTCATAAAGCTTGCCATTTGCATTACATGTCAGCACTAAGTGATGACACTGAGATAGACATTCAGTCGCAACATCTAACGCTGCCACACTTTCAGGGCTATTACCCGAGCGAGCAAAAGAGATTAATAATGTTGGGATATCTTCTGCTAAATATTCTTGTGGATCAGCCACTAAATCGGTTGTAGCAATCGCATCTACTCGACGTTTTGTATGGCCACTTAAAATAGGCGCCAATGCTTTTCCAGCAAATGCGGACGTACCAGCACCTGTTAAAATAATTCGTGCATGAGGCACTGCGAGGGCTTTATCTAAAAAAGCTTCAATATCAGTACGTTTCTCTTTTACTGATTGCCATGTTTTCTTCCAACATTCTGGTTGTTGCTCAATCTCTTTCGCAGTCCAAAATGCATTCAGTTGCTCTAATTTAGCGGTCTGATAACTTAAATATTCCATGGTTTCCCTCAATTAATGGACATAGCACGCATCGGCATACACCGATAACACATCACGAATTTTCGCAATAACAAAAGATTCAGGCGATCCGTCAATCATGCCTTCTCTAAATTGGGTAAATTGATAAGGCAGATATTGACTCAGTAATGGCAGTGGAATTGGTTTAACGGATAAGTTATCCATTAGCGTATCGATGGCGGCATTAATTTCAGCATCAGGCCAGTAATAGCGAATACGATCACTAAAACTATATACTCGAGCAAAGGCTTGTTGACGCTCATCACCGTGATAATATTTTTGCCAAAATCCAGGCTCTCGGCACATCAGTTGTTCCATTTTTTCGCGCAATTTAGAGCACTGTTCTTGAGGGAATAATGTTTCTTCAATGGAGCAAAGTGCGTATAAACCTTCACGCATTGCAAAGGTTAATGCGGGTCCAACTTTTAAAATGGCAAAGTGATCATGAACTAGCTGTTTATAAGCTTCTTTAGTTTGATAATCCGTAGAGTGGGCTTCAAAAACAAGGTGAGAATAATCATTTACCACTTGGCTTAATGCTTGTGCTTCTTCTTGTTGATAATCAATGATACCCGTATGATCAAATTCAACGCCGGGTTGAACTACTAAACCAATAACGCGTTGCCAACAATCACCAACACCCACATCATGAAAAGCTTGGCGATGGCATTCTAAGGTTTTACGCGCAGCATCAGGTGAAGTAACTTCAACAGTATCAAGCTCTTCAGCAGCACCGCCTGGAACGGGTACTTCTGTACCAACAACATAAACAATATCACTTGTACCAAATGTCTCTTTTGCCGTATTTTCTGCAATTACAGCGAGGCGAGCGGCACGAGATGCCACAATTTCATCCGTCAAAGGAATAGGATCATCAGCACAAGACATACTGCAATCAAGATGGATTTTCTTAAAACCCGCAGCAACATAATGTGCAATCAACACATCTGCATTTGCCATCGCATCTTCAGCATTAAGGTGTTGCCAACGATTAGGCCCTAAATGATCGCCACCAAGAATAAGCTTCTCGATAGGAAAACCAACATTTTTCGCCTGTTCAATAACATATTGGTAGAAGTCAGCGGGGGTCATTCCTGTATAGCCACCAAACTGATCAACCTGATTAGAGGTGGCTTCAATTAGCAGAAAGGAATCATTATCCAGCGCTTGTAATAGAGCTGCTTCTATTACTAAAGGATGGGCAGAACAAACAGAATAAATACCATTCTGTTTGCCTGATTTATGTTGCTGAACAATCTTTTCTAAAGGATGCATTAATACTAACTCCATAATCAACACCGGCGGTGTTGCTAATGGAGTTAGCAAATTACGATGCCTTATCGTCGACGATAATCACTTCGATTTTATGATCTTTCAGTTCCTGAATATATTCTTCAGGAATACCTGAATCGGTCACTAATATATCAATATCACCAAATTCTCTGATCATATGACAGCTGCGTTTACTGAATTTCGTAGAATCGGCAACCGCAATAATCGTTTCTGAGATATCACACATTAAACGGTTAAGACTGGCTTCCTGTTCATTGTGTGTAGTAATACCAACACGTAAATCGAATCCGTCAACACCTAGAAAAACCTTATCAAAACGGTAATTTCTAAGGCTATTTTCAGCTTGTGAGCCAGAAAAAGACAACGCACTTTTTCGCAATACACCACCGGTCATTAATACTTCCACACCTGAGGTATTTGCTAACTCCATTGCGACATCCAGACCGTTAGTCATGACCACTACATTTTCGCGCGACTTTAAATGTGTCGCGATTTCGCGAGTAGTTGTCCCCGAGTCAAGAATGACGGTGTCTCCATCCTTTATCAGCGTTGCGGCTGCTTTCCCGATTAATGTTTTTATGCCCGCGTTTTGTCCACGTTTTTCGTGGATACTCAATTCGGCAATAAATCCTGTGTTAGGAATTGCTGCGCCATGAGAGCGAACGATATAACCATTTTTTTCAAGAAAGCTTAGATCGCTGCGGATAGTGACACTTGAGACTTTAAATAATTCAGCGAGATCTTCGACTCTGGCTTTACCTTGCTGGTTTACCATATCGAGGATTTCCATACGCCTCTCAACTGCCGCTTTCACTTTCGTCTCCTTACGAAACCAAAAGACTTTCTTTCGATTGGTTTCGAATATAGTTTACTACGCCAATTTTTACCGACAATGCAAAAAAACAAAACTTTTGATCTCTTTCACAAAGTTTCGAATCATCATCGATTACTTACGATTATTTTCGTGTAGCTTCAATGATAGCCTTGAGGCCATCAGTTTCCAATAATTAAAATGATATAACGCAACACTACACTTGTTATTACACCATCTATAGCTAGATAAAATACAATAATATAGATTTTATCTCGTCTTATCTCACAAAATAAAGATTAAAACTTCATTACATTCATTTATTTTCGAAAAAAAATCATAATAAATAACTCAAATAGTCAATAGAATATGAAATAGTATCGAATCGAAAGTATTTTTATCGAAAATAATCGTATTTATCTTTCGCAAAAATCTTTCATTTGCTTTCGATATCTCGTATTTGTGATTTTAATCTCTTTTGTTTTGATAAATTTTACGTAATGTAACAGGATAAAAAAGAAACTCAGGAAATAACTAATGGCATTAAATCAACCTGCTTATTTTCATATGATGGCAAAACCGACAAGCTACCACTGTAATATTAAGTGTGAATACTGCTTTTATCTGGAAAAAGAAAATATTTTTCAAGATAAAACAAAAGAGACAGGCCATACCGTGATGCCAGATGGTGTACTTCGTCGTTATATTAAAGACTATATTCAATCACACGGTGGAGATCAGGTTGATTTTTCTTGGCAAGGTGGCGAGCCAACGCTTGCAGGATTAGCTTTCTTTGAACAAGTCGTCAAATATCAAAAGCAATTTGCTAACGGCAAGACAATTACAAATAGTGTACAAACCAATGCAATTGCTATTAATCGCCAATGGGCACAATTCTTTGCTGATAATCACTTTCTATTAGGCGTTTCAATTGATGGCATTGAAGCTGTTCACGATAAATATCGTATTTCAGTCAATGGAAGCCCTACTTTTGAACGAGTAAAACGTGCAATTAAGTTACTCAATGAATATGGTGTTGAATTTAACACACTCACTGTCGTTAATGACCAAAACTGGAATAAAGGAAAAGAAACTTATCAAGCCTTAAAAGAATTAGGTTCCACTTTCTTTCAATTTATTCCCATTGTCGAAGTCGATAGACGCTTTCCTCATACTCACGGAGGACATTATGCACCGGGTCCTAATGCACAATTAGCGCCGTTTTCTGTTCCGGCTGAAGGTTATGGGCAATTTATGGCTGAAGTATTTGATGAATGGGTACGGCAAGGCGATATCGGGAAAATATATATCCGCTTATTTGATAGTTTATTAGGCACATGGATGGGATATCCCGCATCAACTTGTATTCAATCTAAAACCTGTGGTCAGGCATTGATCATTGAAGCCAATGGTGATGTTTACTCTTGCGATCACTATGTCTATCCCGCTAATAATTTGGGCAATATTCATCAAAATAGTCTTGCTCATTTAGCCACATCAAAACAGCAACAGCGCTTTGGCCAAAATAAATATGATAAACAAACTCGCCTTTGCAAACAGTGTGAAGTGCAAAGCTTATGTTACGGCGGTTGCCCTAAACATCGCATTATTGCTATTGAAGGCGAAAAACATCGCCATAACTACCTATGTCGCTCTTATAAAAAAATATTTCACCATACCGCGATAGGCATGCAATTAATGCAACAAGCTATTTCACGTGGGGGGCTTGCTAGTGATGCACTCCCTGCGATGAAAAAAAATTACTTAAAGTAACTCTTTTTATTTTGTTTATTCTGGAGACAATTCGTGATCTTACCTTCTGTTAAAAAAAGCTTACTCGCTGGGCTGATTGCTACGTCATGTTTAAGCATTCCAATCTCTGCCAATGCAGGCGGTACACCTGAAAAGCCGAATATTTTACTGATAGTGATGGATGATTTAGGAACAGGGCAGCTTGATTTTGTACTGGATACCTTAAATGTTGATGAATTAGCACAAAGACCAACACCGCCACGTTATGAAGGCGATATCAATAAGATGGTTGAAGCTGCACGCATTGCAATGCCAAATGTCAGTGAAATGGCCACAAATGGTGCCAAAATGACCAATGCATTTGTTGCTCATCCTGTTTGTGGCCCTTCTCGAGCAGGTATTTTTACTGGGCGTTCTCCTGCAAGCTTTGGTACTTACAGTAATGATGATGCCATTTTAGGTATTCCCCAAGATATCAAACTATTGCCTTCACTTTTCCAAGAAAATGGTTATGCCACAGCCAGTATTGGAAAATGGCACAATGCAAAAGTGATCCGCAAACCGAAAATTAATGAAAGTAAACAAACCCGCGATTATCACGACAACATGATCTCAACACCAGAAGCGGGTTACGCACCTCATGAACGAGGTTTTGATTATGACTTTAGCTATTACGCATCGGGTGTGGCTTTATGGAATTCGCCTGCATTTTGGCGTAATGGTGTCAATGTTCCAGCTCCGGGCTATACCACGCATTTATTAACGGATGAGACCTTAAAATTTATTGATCAACATAAAGATAAACCATTCTTTATTAATCTCTCCTATAGCGTTCCTCATATTCCGTTGGAACAAGCGTCACCTGCTAAATATATGGAAAAATTTGATACGGGTAATGTTGAAGCAGATAAATACTTTGCTGCCTTAAACGCAGCCGATGAAGGTATTGGCCAAATAATTGCAAAATTAAAAGCAAATGGTGAATTAGAAAATACACTTATCTTTTTCTTATCCGACAATGGTGCCGTTAATGAATCACCAATGCCAATGAATGCAATGGATAGAGGCTTTAAAGGACAAATGTTTAATGGTGGGGTTAGAGTTCCTTTTATTGCTTATCAACCTGGTACCATTCCAGCAGGTACAAAAAGTGATGAGATGATTTCCGCACTTGATATTTTACCGACTGCACTACAAACAGCAGGTATTACTATTCCTGACGATCTAAACGTTGAAGGGAAAAACATCATGCCTTTACTTAAAGGCGAAACAACAAAATCCCCTCACAACTATCTTTATTGGGCAGGCCCAGGCACTAAACATTATAGTGAAGAAAACCAAGAGTTTTGGCATGGATATCACCAATGGATAACCTATCAACGTAAAACACCACCTACAAATCCTAATTTAGAAAAACTCTCTAAAGGTGCTTGGGCTGTACGTGACGGTGAATGGGCGCTCTATTTTTATGATGATGGGAAAAATCAGCCTCAGCTTTTTAACGATAAAAAAGATCCGGCTGAATCAATTGATTTATCTAAACAAAATCCACAAAAAGTTGCTGAACTAAAAAATGCGTATTACCAGTGGATCAAAGATAAACCGAAACCGGTTATTTGGGGACAAGACCACTATCAAATATTAGTGGATTCCGCAAAACCTTAATACGGAGCTTCCGTTTTGTTTCGCAAGGATGCGTCTTTTTTCTGAGATACGAAAATGGCTATTAAAATTGCATCTTCAGCACGTCCCAAGCTTCCTTATGAGCACCCAAACGTAGAAATCTACCAACGCTTATTTAAGGAAAATATCATTCGACGCTTAGTCAGGAAATCAGCTTATCGTCGCTATGATAAAACGATCACTGACTTTTTTAATGATGAAAACAAGTCACTTTTCTCTTTATGCGAAATGTTGACACAGTATGTCACACAGGCTTTTCATCATTACCAAGTCTGGGGTTACTCTCATGCTTATTATCCCGGAAGTCCAGGGCAACAAACGGCAAGAACTGATGCTCTTGAAGGTGTAAGCAGAGTACTTCCTCTACTTGCTGCATGGATAGTTAGCAACCAGAAAAGTACATTGTTAGGACTAAATCATCAAGTTTTCAACTTACCTTTAATCATCACACAGAGCTTTATTCATGGTACTGACCCACTTCATAAAGGCTATTGGGGGAAACTTGAAGATTACGATCAACGGATCTGTGAAGCATCTGATTTAGCACTCACTCTTTGGATAAGTCGTGAATGGGTGTGGGATACATTAGCACCTGCAACACAACAACAAATTATTACTTGGTTCGAACAAGTTAATCACTGTGAAATTGTTGATAATAATTGGCATTTCTTCCCTCTTACCGTTCAATTTGTCATTAAAGCACTCACAGGAAAAGATACGATTGCCCATTGGCGCTATGAACGATTAAAAGAGTTTTATGTTGGTGATGGGTGGTTTCGTGATGGTGCAAAAGGTAATTATGATTACTACAATGCGTGGGGTTTTCACTATTCACTGTATTGGTTAGCACAAATTGACCCTCAATTCGATGCGACATTTATTACTCAATCACTTAACACCTTTAATCAACATTACCTTTATTTTATGACCCCAAAAGGTATTCCTTTTTTTGGTCGTAGCGCCTGCTATCGCCTTGCCGTTTCTGCTCCATTATTAGCGGGTGTCGATTTACATTGTCCTTCAGTCAAAGTAGGCGAGGCAAAACGCGCTTTTGAAAGTAGTCTACGTTATTTTATTTCTCAAGGTGCATTAAAAAATGGTGCGCCAACGCAAGGCTTATTTGCTCACGATCCTCGTTTGGTTGATAACTACAGTGGACCTGCTAGTAGTTTTTGGTCATTACGCGCCGTGATTATCGCGCTTTATTGTGCTGATCGTATCAATTTATGGCAAACACCTTCACTTCCTTTACCTATCGAAAGAGATAACTTTCATTTCGAAATCCCTGCTATTCAAGCTTTAGTGACTGGAGTGAAAGCGACACAAGAGGTAAACGTCATTTTTTGCGAAGATTATACCACTCAGCAAACGCCATTAACCCGCCGTTTAGAAAAACAGACCTTAGCACAAAAAGTCGCTGAAACCGTGATAGGACAGTCAAGACGACCGAAAAATAATTTATTACGCAAAGGGATCACCAGTTACAGCTCTAAAATGGCACATTTTTTCTAATCATCTTTCATTTGCTTTCAGTGTAATGGCAATAAAATGTGATTTAGATCTTTTACCTTTCCATTTCTTTCGTTTATTATAATTCGTAATTAAACGAAAGATGAGAGGCAAACATGTATCTGGTTTCTACTCGTAATATGCTCAATAAAGCACAGCGTGAAAATTATGCTGTGCCTGCTTTTAATATTCATAACTTGGAAACGATTCAAGTCGTGATGGAAACAGCCGCTGAAATGGCATCACCTGTTATCTTAGCAGGTACACCAAGCACGTTTGCTTATGCTGGTAGTGATTATTTGATCTCTATTTGCCAGCAGGCCGCAGAGCAATATCGTATCCCAGTTGCTCTACATTTAGATCACCATGAAGATATTCCTGATATTTGTCATAAAGTCACTTCAGGTGTGCGATCCGCTATGATCGATGCCTCTCATTTTCATTTTGAAGAAAACATTCGCATTGTCAAAGAAGTGGTTAATTTCTGCCATCATTGGGATTGCACTGTAGAGGCTGAATTAGGTCGTCTTGGTGGACAGGAAGATGATCTTATCGTTGATACAAAAGATGCCCTATTCACCGATCCTGATTCAGCAGTACAATTTATTAAAGCAACTGGCATTGATTCATTAGCCGTTGCAATCGGTACAGCACATGGTATGTACAAACATGAACCTCATCTCGATTTTGAACGCTTAGAGATTATTCGCCAAAAAACAGATATTCCTTTAGTTCTTCATGGTGCATCGGGTATTCCTGATGCTGATGTACGCCGTTGTATTGATTTAGGTATTTGCAAAGTTAACGTCGCAACCGAACTGAAAATTGCCTTCTCTAACGCAATCAAGCAGTACTTCTTGGATAACCCTGATGCAAGTGATCCTCGTCATTATCTTGTGCCGGGCAAAGCTGCAATGAAAGCAGTGGTTGCAGATAAAATTCGTGTCTGTAAAAGTGATGGGAAACTGTGAAAACAAATAGAACTGTCGCCATTATTGGCGAATGTATGATAGAGCTTAGTGGTCAGCCTTTTTTACCGCAACAACAACGTTTTGGTGGTGATACGTTAAATACAGCACTCTATCTATCACGACTCATCCCTTCATTACATCCGTACTATATGACAGGTTTAGGCACTGATACTTACAGTGCCTTAATGCAAAAAGCATGGGAAAACGAGGGGATCAACTGCCAATCTGTTATTACTATTCCCGAAAAACTACCCGGTCTGTATGCCATTGAAATTGATGCTTGTGGTGAGCGCAGTTTCCACTATTGGCGTAATGATGCAGCAGCACGTTATATTGCAACAGATAGCCGTTTTACAACAAATCTCAATGCACTACCTGATAATAGTGTGATTTATCTCAGCGGAATTTCTCTTGCTATTTTAACGCAGGAGGGTAAAGAGGCTCTACTCACGCAATTAACCCACCTTAAACAACGAGGGTTCACTTTAATTGTGGATTCAAATTATCGACCTCGTTTATGGGATTCAATACCTCATGCACAAGAGTGGTTTGAAAAACTGTACAGACTTAGCGATATCGCTTTAGTTACGGGGGATGATGAGCAAATGCTTTGGCAACAACCCATTTTGACAGAACAAGATATTGCACAACGCCTTCATCAATGGGGCAATCAAAACGTGATTGTCAAACTCGGTGCTCATGGCGCTTTCTGGTCTGATGGTAAAAATTCGGGCTATATTTCTCCCAAACCGATAGATTCTGTTGTTGATACCACTGCCGCAGGTGACTCGTTTAATGCTGGCTTTATTGCTGCTTGGCTACAAAATAATCGCTTACCAACTTGCTGTTTATGGGGAAACACCTTAGCCGGACTCGTTATTCAACACCATGGCGCTATCATTCCTCATGAAATAACGGATTCATTCTACACACTAATCAAGGACAACCATGACACAGTCAATTGTTGATACTCTTTCATCACTGAAAGTGATCCCCGTGATCCAAATTAATCGCGCTGAAGATGCAATCTGGCTGGGTGAAATTCTAACCCAAAATCAATTACCTGTTGCTGAAATCACCTTTCGTACACCTGCGGCAGCTAAAGCTATTAAGCTAATGCATGAGCATTTTCCTGAGCTTATTTTATGCGCAGGAACCGTGCTGACAGCACAACAAGCAGATATGGCAAAAGAAGCTGGGGCTAGCTTTGTTATTTCTCCAGGCTATAACCCAAGTACCGTTGATTATTGTCTGAATAATGGCATCAACATTGTGCCGGGAATTAACAACCCAAGCCAGATAGAAGTTGCCCTTGAAAGAGGCCTAACCTTAGTTAAATTCTTCCCAGCAGAAGCCTCTGGCGGTGTAAAAATGCTAAAAGCACTTGCGGCACCTTACGCACAAGTACAATTTATGCCAACGGGTGGCATTAGTTTAAATAACGTGAGTGATTATCTTGCTATTCCACAAGTTGTTGCTTGCGGAGGAAGCTGGATTGCCACAGCAGACACGATTGATAAACAAGATAAACAAACCATTGTTAATCATATTCAAAATATCCACTCATTACTAAAAACAGATAAGGGATAAATAAAATGAAACAGGTTGCCGTTTTATTAGCTGATGGATTTGAAGAAGGTGAAGCTGTTGTTTTTATTGATATCATGCGCCGTCTTGATATTCATGTTGATGTACTTTCTTGCATGGATAGTTTGGTATTAAATACTTATTTTGAAACTAAAATCAGTGCTGATTTTTTATTAACTGAAAAACTGACACATAGCTATGACGCAATAATGATGCCGGGAGGTCCTAAAGGCACCGATCGTTTATGCGCTAACGAGCAAGTTATTCAATTTATTAAACGCCATATTGCTGAAGATAAATATATTTGTGCACTATGCTCTTCAGGAGCAAAAGTATTAGCGGCACATCATCTTCTTGAAGGTCGTCATTACAGTACAGGTGATAAATTGGCAGATAAATATGATGATGGCAATTATCTTGATCAAGATGTTGTTGTCGATGGAAAATTTATCAGTGCAAAAGGATTAGGTGTAAGTTTTGAATTTGCCTTTACCGTGGCTCGCCATTTATTAAACGACAATACAGAAAAAGTAGACTGGCAAGCTAATCATATTTATTTCAAACATTGGCCATTAGATTACCTAAAGTAGCTAAATTAATTATTATTAACGATATAAAGGGGGTTATGCCCCTTTATATTTTCATTTTAATTATCATCATAAAACGATAATTCCTTTTCTCCCAAATACCCTCAATAATTGCTAGCTCTATTATTGGGATTTATCTCGAAAATAGTTTTATCTGATTTCCTTCTAATTTAATCAAAGTATTTATAAAATCACACATTAATTAATCAAAAAAAGAATGAAAGAAAGGAAATTAAATAGCTCTTTTTTACTTAATAATCAATATTTAGAAATAAAAGTATTAAAGTTTAAGATTTAAAGAGTGTCATTGCTTTATTTCTATTCTCTTATCATCCAGTATATTACTTAATAACGATAGTAATAATAACAACGGATTACCAATAAGAACGCCTACTATGTGTATATACTAGTCAAGCCAACATAAACAACTTAATCAAGAAATATTTAATTGAAAAATAAAATAATATATAGAATAAACATCAATATATGATGTTTATTTGGAATGTGCCTCTAATTATTTATGAGGTATTTTCTTTCTATTTCATTTTAATTTTAGAGATACCTCTTAAAAATATTAAGATAAATTGATTTATTTAATTTTATTTAATATAAGAAGGTATGCCTTAAAATAAATTTCTTGGTAGTGAAATTACTTAATATCCCCCACTCTCAAGAGATCCTTTATTCGTTTAATACAAGGATTTTATTATGTCAGATAGTTTTCAAAATGAAGTGCCTAAAGCTCGGGTAAATATAAAACTTGACTTACATACAGGTGGTGCACAGAAAAAAGTTGAGTTGCCTTTAAAACTATTGTCTATCGGCGACTACAGCAACGGAAAGGATAAACGCGTTCTTTCAGAAAGAGAAAAGGTCAACATTAATAAAAATAACTTCAACAATGTACTTACTGAATTTTCCCCTTCCGTCAATCTTACTGTAAAAAATACATTAGCTAATGATGGTAGCGAGGAAAACATTAATCTGTCATTTAAAGAGATGGCAGACTTTGAACCGGAACAAGTTGCTCGCCAGATACCTCAACTACGCGCCATGTTAGCAATGCGTAATCTCTTACGTGACTTAAAGTCTAACCTCCTTGATAACATCACTTTTCGCCGTGAACTCGAAAATATCCTTAAAGATCCTGCATTAAGTGATGAACTACGCGAGGAATTATCTCAACTCGCACCGAAAAAAGACTAATTAGGTTTTATCATTACAGGATTATGCTTATGTCAGTTAATAGCGAAAGTATTTCAAAAAGTACAACAACAGTACTTGATGAGTCCGCGAATAGCGGTGTTTACGCCTCACTCTTTGAAAAAATTAATCTCACACCTGTTTCTCAGGTAAGTGATATTAATATCTTCCAAGACAACAGTGCTTTGGCAGATACAACAGCAAATGAGCGCGTTACTATTGCCGTTCAAGTTTTTCTCGATCGTCTAAAATCCTCAGGTCAAAAAGTCGAACGTTTAGACCGAAACTTACTTGATCACCATATTGCTGATCTAGATAGACAAATTAGCCAACAACTTGATGAAGTCATGCATCACGCTGAATTTCAAAAAATTGAATCCGCATGGCGTGGGTTAAAATTCTTAGTTGATCGCACTGATTTTCGTCAAAACGTTAGAATTGAGCTACTCGATATAGCTAAAGATGATTTACGCCAAGATTTTGAGGATTGCCCAGAAACAATTCAAAGCGGTCTATATCACCATACTTATATCGAAGAATACGATACTCCAGGTGGCGAACCTATTGCGGCTATTATCTCTAACTATGAGTTTGATCGTGGTCCTCAAGATATCGCTTTACTACGTAATATTGCGAAAGTTTCAGCTTCTGCACATATGCCATTCATAGGTTCTGTTGGTCCAGCCTTTTTTGGTAAAGAATCCATGGAAGAAGTTGCTGCCATTAAAGACATCAGTAACTACTTTGACCGTGCTGAATACATCAAATGGAAATCTTTCCGTGACTCTGATGATGCCCGCTATATTGGCTTGACGATGCCGCGCGTTTTAGGTCGTCTTCCTTATGGACCAGACACCATTCCTGTACGTAGCTTTAATTATATTGAAGAAGTAAAAGGTCCAGACCATGAAAAATATTTGTGGACAAATGCAACCTTTGCTTTTGCTGCCAATATGGTTAAAAGCTTTATTAACAATGGTTGGTGTGTACAAATTCGTGGCCCTCAAGCAGGTGGTGCGGTAAAAGATTTACCTATTCATCTTTTTGATTTAGGAACAGGGAGTCAGGTCAAAATTCCATCTGAAGTGATGATCCCTGAAACACGAGAATTTGAATTTGCCAATCTCGGTTTTATTCCATTGTCTTACTATAAAAACCGTGATTATTCTTGTTTCTTCTCTGCAAACTCTGCGCAAAAACCTGCTATTTATGAAACATCTGATGCAACAGCGAATAGCCGTATCAATGCGCGTTTACCTTATATTTTCCTCCTTTCCCGAATTGCCCATTATCTGAAATTAATTCAACGTGAAAATATTGGTACGACAAAAGATCGTCGTTTATTAGAACTTGAGTTGAATAATTGGGTTCGTAGTTTAGTGACCGAAATGACTGATCCAAGTGATGATTTGCAAGCATCTCACCCGCTTCGTGATGCTAAAGTGGTAGTCGAAGATATTGAAGATAATCCTGGCTTTTTCAGAGTGAAGCTGTATGCCGTTCCTCACTTCCAAGTGGAAGGAATGGATGTCGATCTCTCGTTAGTATCTCAAATGCCAAAAGCGAAAGCATAAGGTGAAACACGGATGAAAATATACCGCCCCCTCTGGAGTGATGGGGCCTTTTTGGCTCCTCAGCAATTTCAACAACAAGCAAGATGGGATAGCTATCTCACTAGCACTATTGCCAATATGACGATTGCATCAACATGGGGCGTAATTTGTGCTGAGTTTGATGAAAGTGCTTTAACTATTTCACGCCTTAGCGCACAAAAATTAATTGTGCGTTTTCCTGACGGCACGCTAGTTGATACGACGCTAGCTGACAACTTACCGCCCGTTAATGAGCTTAGCCATTACTCACAACATCAAACACTTGATATCGTTCTCGCATTACCTCTATTACTGGCTAATGGTGGCAATCTTATGCAAGAAGGACGCTCTGATAGGCCACAACCGTTCTATCAAGAGTGGATGAAAGTACAAGATTTAATTGGTCAAGAACAGACGGATATCGCCGTGTTAAGGCACAATATTACTTTGCGTTATGCTCATGAAGAAAATAGCGCATACATGACTTGTCCCATCGCTCGATTAATCCGTAATGCCCAAGGTGCATGGGAAATAGATAAACACTTTATTCCCCCATTATTGAGTTGTAGTGCAAGCGATGAATTAACCACATTATTCTCAGAATTCATGCATCGTTTAGTCGCCAAGCGTCGCCGCCTAATGACTATGCGCCGTGAAAATAATGAGCAGATGGCTGATTTTGCTGTCGCTGATGTCTCGCTCTTTTGGCTACTAAATGCGATAAACAGTGCTGAGCCTGTATTAAGTGAATTACTCTCATCAATGGGGCGTCATCCAGAGCTTCTTTATCGTGAATTAGTACGTCTAGCGGGTGCACTACTGACATTTTCACTCGACCATGAAAATGGTGATATTCCGCTTTATCAACACTCATTTCCTGAACAGGTTTTTCCACCGTTATTTAGCTTACTGAATACTCTGTTAGAAGCGAGTTTACCTTCACGTGTGATTAGTATTGCTCTTGATAAAGAAGGGCCATTCTGGCGTGGCGAATTGCATGATCCTCGCCTACGCGAAGATGCTGATTTCTATCTTTCAGTACGTTCTGCATTGCCAGCTCATTTGTTGATCACTCAGTTTCCATTGCTTTGTAAAGCGGGTAGTAATGACGATGTTGCTAGTGTGGTTAACGTCGCACTTAATGGTATTCCATTACAGCCGTTAACACATGTTCCTGCCGCTATCCCACTGCGTTTAGAAAATCACTATTTTGCACTTGAACTCAATAATTCAGCTGGTCAAGCCATGCTCTCTTCAGGTCACTGTGCTTTTTATGTGCCAGGAACATTAGGTGAAATTCAGCTAGAACTTTTTGCGGTACTTCGCTCATGATAACGAATACAAGAACAGCTAAAAATAACATGATTGATATGCTTTTTGCTGATACTTGGTTAATGGTATGTCAGCTACGTCAAGGTGCTGAAATTACTGATGGCAAAGCCTTCTATCAACGCGTCTGTGAACATATTGATAAAACACGCCGACAACTCACAGAAAAAGGCTATTCCCAATCTGCCATCGAAAATATGCTTTATGCACAATGTGCATTAATTGATGAAAGCGTGATGAATCGTACCGAGCGTGATGACGGTTACATTCAGTGGATACAATCCCCATTACAAGCCAAGTATTTCAATACATTAGAAGCAGGTGACAAACTATGGGATAGGTTGCGTAATTTATTAAATGAGCCAGCGCCTAACCATGATGTACTTATCTGTTTTCACCGTGTGATTACACTGGGCTTTGTTGGTAAATATCGCCAAACCAATGCCCCTGAACGTGAAAAAATTATTGAGCAACTCAATACTCAACTTCCCGCCTATGCACTATCAAATGATTTACCTTTAGTGATGAAACCCAAGCCTCGTATAAATCGTCGTCATATTTATTGGCTAGGTTGGTTTGGGGGAATTGTGGTGCTTGCCATGCTGTGGTGGGGTTTTTCTGTGTCATTAGAAAATTTACTTCAACAATGGGTAATTCAAGGAAAGTGATGCAAAAAAATAGGATAAAACAGTGTATTACATTGTTTTCAGCAAGCTTATTATTGTGGTTGCTTTGGGGATTTTGGTCTTTTGGTAAAGAGATCTCCCTTTTTCTGACGGCCTTTATTTGTATTGTCACACTCACTTTATGCGTCTGGTTTTTCCGTCAGCAGAAAAGTACTCCCTACCTTAAAAATACGCTTACAAATCTGCTCCCTCCTGATAACTATCAAGGCGCTGTTATTATTGTTTGTGGTCAATCACAAATGCTTTTTCATGATAACCAAACCTATCGGGAAACAGCGAAAGGTTGGTATATTCGCGCTGCCTCTCCTATTGATTTGATCAACATCACTCAACATATTGTTGATATTGCCCCCTTACAATTACGTCAATTATCACTGTTATACGCTTTATTACCTGAACAACAATTACAGCAAGAAGAAGTGACTCAAGAAACTCTTAATTGGCGTCGTGCTATTCATGAAAGCAATAAAAAAGCAGGTAAAACATTACCTTTTTGGGTGACACTTTATCTTAACTCTCCAGTTAATTATCTCAATTCACATTTTGATGACATAGCACCGTGGATTATCTATTTAAATGACCAACCAGAGTTACTTGTTATCTCTGATAATCTGGCAACTCAATCAATTTCAACATGGTTATCACAAAATAGAGAGCAAACTGAAAACCAACTCACCATGTCTCTCTGGCTTGATCAATTACTCGCTTGGTTAAAAAGTGAATTTATTCCTCTGCTTACAGTTGCTCAGTCAGGTACTCCGAGTCTC
Organism: Proteus sp. TJ1640; assembly: GCF_003144445.1. Lineage (NCBI taxonomy): Bacteria > Pseudomonadati > Pseudomonadota > Gammaproteobacteria > Enterobacterales > Morganellaceae > Proteus > Proteus sp. TJ1640. Next base: position 4,653 of record NZ_PENY01000021.1, on the reverse strand, counting down.
ATACCTGTTGCTTGGGCAATGCAATTTACAACTGTTCCTACCATTTCAAATAATAGTTGGGCTCAATTTATTCACCATAAAACCACGTTATTTCCGACGATCATCAAAACATCAAATAATAATGACGAATTACCCTTACCAGACATTGTGATTGATAAACTCACTTACGATGTCAATTTATTAAAAATAGAAACTACCTTTGGTGTTATTGGCATGATTTGTGGATTATTTCTTATTGGTGCGCTCTCTGGTAGCTATCACCATAACAAGCAATTAATCTACGATAATAGTAATGATATCAATCACTTTAAAAGTATTAGCGATGAGAATTTAGAACCTAAAAAAGTGGCTTATCAACAGTTACTTTCAGATGCGACATTTCTCTCTCATTGGCAACGAGAAGGTATTCCTGCTCGCTATTCTTTAGCGTTATATCAAGGAAATAACATCTTACCTTATTTGCATGCCTTGCTCAGTTCATGGGCTCCCCCACAACCACCAGCACCTATCATCGTACAAGAAGTTCCTGAAATGGTGACGCTAGATAGTCTGGCTCTCTTCGCTTCAGGTCAATACAAATTAAAAAATGAAGCCACCAAAGTGCTTGTTGATGCGCTTATCAATATAAAAGCCAAACCTGGCTGGTTAATTGTTATTTCTGGATACACCGACAACACCGGTAATCCCAATTTAAACCAAAAACTTTCTCTTAAACGAGCTGAAGCCGTACGTGACTGGATGATCAAAACCAGTGATATCGCCCCCTCTTGCTTTGCAGTACAAGGATATGGCCAACATCAGCCCGTTGCAGATAACTCAACACTGGATGGACGAGCTCGTAATCGTCGAGTTGAAATTCGCCTGATACCTCAAGCTGACGCTTGTCAGGTATTAGCTGATGACCTTACGCCACTGAAGGATGGTGGCAACTAACCCTTAAAAAGGAGATGTAAAAATGGCTATTCCTGTATACCTCTGGTTAAAAGATGACGGTAATGCGGATATCAAAGGCTCTGTGAATGTTCAAGATCGTGAAGGCAGTATTGAAGTCGTTGCTCAAGATCACAACTTGTATATTCCAACAGATAACAATACTGGCAAATTAACCGGTACACGTATCCATACCCCCTTTATTTTTGTCAAAGAAATTGATGCTTCCAGCCCGTATCTATACAAGGCAGTGACAACTGGACAAACATTGAAAAAGGCAGAGTTTAAGTGGTATCGCATCGATGACGCAGGCCAAGAAGTTGAATATTTCAATACCACACTTGAAAACGTCAAAGTAGTCAAAGTAGCGCCTAAGATGCACAACATCAAAGATCCAACCAAAGAGAAACACAATCACCTCGAAGAAATTGAATTGCGTTACGAAAAAATCACTTGGACTTACAAAGACGGAAATATCATTCATTCAGATTCATGGAATGAACGTGCCACTGCGTAAAACCAAAACAAACAGGCGGTTAACCGCCTGTTTTTAAACCTATTGAAATCAAACACTATTACTTATTTATATCTTAAATAACTTAAAGCACAACGAGTAAATACTCTAAATAGTTCAAGGTGTAGCTAGGCGACAAATGAGTGAGTCGCTAGGAACATACATAAATGTGACTAATGCGAGTGAATGTAGTCAACAACGCTACAGCTTGAAATATGAAGAATATAACCTTATGAGCCTCGGTCTATGGCTAGGGGCGGTAGCGTACCTAAATTCCCTCAATAGGGACTTCATTACTGGGAGAAAACATGGAAAATCAATCTGTTATGCTATTGCGTCGATTAAATCCTTATTGTGCAAAAGCGCTGGAAGCTGCGGCATCATTATGCCAAACCCGCGCCCATGCAGAAGTCACTATTGAACACTGGTTATTAAAAATTCTAGAGCTAGGTGAAAGCGATATCACTGTTTTAGCTCGTCGCTATGAATGGGATTTATCAGCACTTTGGCAAGACTTACTTGACGCAATTGATAAATTACCTCGCTCAGTACGTAGCCGACCTCAATTATCCAAACCCTTATTAGAACTGATTAAAAATGCATGGGTAATTGCTTCTCTTGATGAAGATATCGAACAAATTCGCAGCGTACACCTCTTACACACCATGACAAAACAGCCCGCATTAGTTCAACTCGATGCACTCTGGCCTTTAATGACATTGGGTGAAACACAGCTACAACGATTAAGACCTTTACTTGATGCCCAATCAGATGAAAGACCTGAAGTTCAACAAATTGCGGTGCATAATCATACTGCTGAAAATAACCTAGACCACGAAAATAGCGATCACCCTTCAACTTCCCCTGACAACACCATTATTGGTCATACATTAAGTGAAGCACTACTAGCTGTATTAAATAAGTTCACGATTGATGTCACTGAAAAAGCGCGTCTTGGTGAGATTGACCCTGTATTTGGTCGTGACGATGAAATCCGTCAAATGGTCGATATACTCTCTCGTCGTCGTAAAAACAACCCTATTCTTGTTGGTGAGCCAGGGGTTGGTAAAACAGCATTAGTCGAAGGGCTTGCACTGCGAATTGCTGAGAAAAATGTCCCTATCAGTTTACAAACCACTTCATTACGCACTCTGGATTTAGGCCTATTACAAGCGGGAGCAGGAGTAAAAGGCGAATTTGAACAACGACTCAAAAATGTAATTGATGCTGTTCAGCAATCACCTACACCTATTTTATTATTTATTGATGAAGCACATACCATTATTGGTGCAGGTAACCAAGCCGGTGGCGCAGATGCCGCTAACTTATTAAAACCTGCATTAGCACGAGGTGAATTACGCACAATCGCAGCAACCACTTGGTCGGAATACAAACAATTTTTTGAACGTGATGCCGCATTAGAACGCCGTTTTCAAATCGTAAAAGTTGATGAACCCGATGATGAAAAAGCCTTTTTAATGCTACGGGGACTTAAATCGCGTTATGCCAAATATCATGGTGTACATATTACCGATGATGCCGTAAAAGCCGCAGTAACGTTATCACGTCGTTATTTAACAGGTAGACAACTCCCTGATAAAGCAGTGGATTTACTTGATACAGCAAGTGCAAGAATTCGCATGAGTTTAGATACATTACCTGAAGAGCTTACCCTAATTAAAGCTAAACGCTATGCGCTAGAACTAGAACAAAAAGCGATACTAGATGACATCACTATCGGTGATTTAACCAATCAAACAAAATTATCTGATTTATCTTCTCAAGATGCCCAATTAGCACTTCAACTCGAAACACTAGAACAGCGCTTTGAACAAGAAAAAGAGATTATCTGTCAGTTAATTGAAAGCAGACAAGATCCTAAAAATGCAAAGCTTTCAGCACAACTTCAGCAACAACTTATTCAGTTACAACAAGACGCTCCGCTATTAAATCCCGATGTTGATGTTCGTACTGTAGCAACTGTTATTGCTGATTGGACAGGTGTTCCGCTTTCAAGCCTACTTAAAGATGAACAAATTGGCTTATTAGAGTTAGAAAGTAACTTATCAAAATACGTTATAGGGCAAGACAACGCGCTACTCGCGTTGGCACAGCGTCTACGTGCATCAAGAACCGGATTAGTTTCTGAAAATGGGCCTCAAGGTGTCTTTTTATTAGTGGGTCCTAGTGGTATAGGTAAAACAGAAACCGCACTTGCATTGGCAGAATGTCTATTTGGCGGCCAAAAATCGTTAATCACAATTAACATGTCTGAATACCAAGAAGCTCACACCGTCAGTCAATTAAAAGGTTCTCCTCCGGGTTATGTCGGATACGGTCAAGGTGGCGTATTAACGGAAGCAGTCAGAAAACGCCCTTACAGTATTGTGTTACTGGATGAAGTTGAAAAAGCACATCGTGATGTTTTAAATCTGTTCTATCAAGTATTTGATAGAGGCTTTATGCGTGATGGTGAAGGTCGTGAAATTGATTTTCGTAATACAGTTATTTTAATGACTGCAAATTTAGGTAGTGATTATTTAATGCAACAACTTGAAGAGTCGCCATTAAGCACCGATAGCGATTTACAAGAAACGCTTCGCCCCATTTTGCGTGAACATTTCCAACCTGCACTACTGGCTCGCTTCCAAACATTAATTTATCGCCCTCTCGATGCAACAGCACTACGCATTATTGTTGAGATGAAATTAAAAAATGTGATCAAGCGACTTTATACCCATTATCGATTAACAGGTATTGTCGAAGAAACGCTCTACGATACCATTGTTGATGCCTGTCTATTACCAGACACAGGTGCACGAAATATCGATAGTCTACTTAATCAACAGATCCTGCCTATTCTTAGCCAACAGCTTCTTTTGCGCCAAGCCAGTACTGAAAAATCGCAATATGTCATTTTGGGCTTTAATGAAGAAGAAGGTATTACGTTGAGTTTTAGTGATGAGTTGCCGCATTGATCAATGCATATTATTAAGGAATAGAGAAATCTAAGTATGCCTATAAAATTAACCCGTAAAAAAGTCATGGTGGTTATCGTTATTCTTGCCATTATCGCAGTAAGCTCACTGCTGTTCCCCAAGAAAAAACCAAAAGATGACTACCTTGCTGGAAATTTACACGGGTTTAACCATGTCAAAGGCACCTCGGTAAATTGGTTTAAGGTTAATGGCTATTATGGCAAAGGCGGT